>JAWXBO010000022.1:0-8593 GCA_034440175.1 Alphaproteobacteria bacterium | reverse complement strand
CGCCATTGATGGCGGTCGTTATAGCGGCTGTAATGATAATACGTGGGACGGTAGTTGCTCTGGTACCAAATACGTTCATCGTCGTCGCGCCAACTGTGCCAACCTCGATTATTGTCATAATAGCCGTCGGAATATCCAAACGCCACATTGCCGAGCGAAATTGAGAAGTTCGAATCCCCTCCACTGTTGCGCCAGCTATCGCGCCGGCCGTCGCGCCAATCGCGGCGAAACTGGTCCCGTTCGTCGTTGCGGCCCATCTGGTAATAAGTTGGGCCGTGGTTCTGCTCGTACCAAATGCGTTCGTCGTCGTCGCGCCAGCTATGCCAACGGCGCTCATTGTCGTAATAGCCGTCGGAATATCCAAACGCGACATCGCCCAGCGAAACCGAGAAGTTTGAATCTCCCCGGTATTGCGCCGCAGCAGGCACTGTCGTTACTGCCAAGCCGGCCGAGCACAAGGCGCTGGCGGCGAGGAGCCCAATTGTGAATTTATTCATGAGTGCGTTTCCTTGGTTGCCGTTTTTGCCTTTTAGGCATTATGAAAACGTCCCCCGCCTCGCATTAGTTGCATCGTTTGCGTTTGGCGCACGCTGAGGCCGCAATGGCTCAATCCGGACAAGAAACCGTGAGCGGCCCTCAAGGCTAAAAATTTTTTCATCGCCAGATACGGTAAACGATGATCGAACAAGCCCGAAACTGCGTTCTCATCCCGTGCGATCACGGGAAAGTCACATTTGCCGCACTGAATATGTGACAAACATCACGGCTTGCCGGAGCGGCTTTGGAGGCCACGCCCATGAAACTGGTTATGACTTTTATGGCGGCCGCATTGACGGCCGGAGCACCAGTGATAACCACCCCGCCGGCACGGCTCTCCGTAATTCTCTACGACCAACCTGACTATAAAGGCCGCGCCCTCATGCTCAGCCTTCCGACGGCGGATCTCAAAGCGCTGAAGTTCGACGACAAGGTGGCCAGCTTGGTCATTCAGGGCGCGGGCGACTGGGTGCTGTGCGAGCACCGCAACTATGCCGGACGCTGCATCCGCGTGCAGTCCCAGGCCGGAAACCTGAAACTGCTGCAACTCAACGGCCGCGTGTCGTCGCTGTATCCTGTCCCCGCACCGGTTCCGCCGTCGGCCGCTACGACACCGGCAGGAAAATAACATTCCGATTCTTGATCGCCTCAAGTGAACCGCAAATGACGAGTTTGCGGTTCCGGTATTCCGCCGCCACATAGTTCATCTGCAAAATCAGCGCGAACAGCTTCACCGCATCTTCGCTGAGCTTGTCGAGGATTTCGATGAACAGTACCGGCCGGCTTGCGCGGATAACTTCCAGAGCACCCAGTATAACGTCCAGTTCCGTGCCTTCGGTGTCGACTTTAATGAACCCGACATCAAGGCCGCGCGCCACATCGTCTATGCGCACGGTCGGCACGGCGATTTTCTCACTTTCAGCAAATTTGGGATTGGCCTTGAGCGATCCCACATTGCGGTTCAGCTGGCCATGACTCTTGGGAATAAGAAATATGGAGGTGCCATGCGCCGCCGCCGCCGCCGCACAAATGTAGGTCACCCCGGGATACTGCGTGCGCGAAAGCCCGTCGAACAAAAACTGATTGGCCTCAATCGCGATGACGGCTTTCGAGTATTTGCGCAGGAAAAAGACGAACAGCCCCTTGTTCGCCCCGACATCGACCGAAACGCGGTGCGGCACGATATGGCGCAGCAACGGCAGTTCCAGCTCGCCAAATTCCTTCACGAACGACTTCCTATACGCCCGTCTGGCGCGCACCCAAAGCCGCACACGCTGATAGAGTCTGGTCAACAAATCCGCATTCCCGTCTGGTCTAGGGAGCGCTGAGTATCACAGCCCGGGAACAATAAGCAACCAATCAAGGCAGCGCCAACCCGCCGAAGATAAAGGGACAGTTCATCAGTCTTCCCTTGCTTTGCACCTCACTTGCAGGGCAAACACTTGGGCCAAACGAGGACACTTGGGCACTTGGGCAAGACCGTTTCGCCACCCGCCATGTTAGGACGCTCCGTCGCCTTTGTCGGTGGCGGCATCGGCGACGTCATCATGCATTCCGCCCACTTCCAGGCCATCGCCGCCGCCAGCAGCAACGGCAAACTTGCTGTCGCCTGCCCGCGCAGTGCCCCCATCCGGGAGCTTTATTCCGGCTCGGCCTTCGTCAGTGAAGTGATCGGCATCGCCGATGAGCGCAGCGGCGATAACCGCATCCGCGTGCCCGCAGCCACAGCAAAGTTGAGGGCAGGGAGCTTCGACAGTTTTGTTTGTCTGAAGTCGAACCCGCGCATGAATTTTGCAGCCTGGCTGGCCGGTATCCCCCAGCGTTATGGCTACACGCGAAGCTACGACCCGCGCGCGCTGTTTCTGACCACACGGCTGAGTGTGCCCGCCGTAACGCCCCACCCCTTGCACATGAGCAAGGCTGATCTGCTGCTGACACATATGGGTTTACATTTCGATCACGCAGCCTCTCGCCTTCATCCCAATGCGCAAGCCTTGGCTCAGGCGAAAAATCTCCTCCAGGGTCAGCGGGCCATCGCCATCGGCGTCAACGCCTCCGTCCCCCAGCGCCAATGGGGCGCGCGCTTCATCCCGCTGGTGCAGCGTCTGTCTGAAACTCTCGATACAAAATTTGTCTTGTTCGGAGGCCGCGATGTCGCGGATGTTGCGGCCAGCATTCGAACGAACTCAGGGTTGGCCAGCGATAAATTCATCGACCTGCCGCAACTGGGCGCTTCGCTCGCCTTCAGCCACGCCGCCCTCTCGCAATGCCTGCTCTATGTCGGCAACGACTCCGCCGGCCTGAACCTCGCCGCCTTTTGCGGCATCCCGGCGATCGGCTTCTTCACCCTCGCCCCACCGCTCACCTACTCGCCCCTGATCCTACCCCTGACACCCGACCCACCCGGCACGGGAGTCGAAGGCGTTTCGGTTGAGCGAGTTTATGCGAAGACACTGGAAACTTTGGGGACCCTCTTGCCCGCGCAAGCGTGGGAAGTCACCTGAGTTTGTTTCTCCCTCCGCAAAGCGGGGGGAGTACCTGCGTCGCGCCGTAGCGAAGCGAAGGTAGCGCTGCAGGGGAGGGGGGAGCCTTCCAGGAAAATCTGGCGGATGGGGTGAGATTTGAACTCACGGTACGGTTTCCCGTACGCCGCATTTCGAGTGCGGTGCCTTCAGCCGCTCAGCCACCCATCCGGAAGGGGCGGATGAATAGCCGAGCAACGGCCCGCCTGCAAGCCAGCCCTAGTTGAATGTCAGCAAAGCCGAGCCGACCGAAAAGCTCGCGCCAAAGCCAATCAGCAAAGCATTCTCCCCTTTGGCTGCCCGCCCGTCGCGCACCAATTGATCGAGCAGCAAAGGAATACTGGCGCTCGACGTATTGCCGGTGTCGGCAAACGAGGCGCACAGCCGCGACGGATCAATCCCCGCCGATTTGCAGGCCGGAATTAATATCCGCGTCAGATTGGCCTGGTGCGGAATGAGCCAGTCGATCGAATAGCCCTCGGCCTGGTGCCGTCTGATCTCCTCGACCAAAATCCGCGTTGCCCCAACGGCCACCGGCGGCCCCGCCATAAACCAGCGCACATCTTGCGGCACTTCGGCCGCTTGGTTGCTGGCCTGCATGCCGCTGCCTCTGATCAGCCCAATCGTGGCCGGATCAACCATCGAACTCGCCCGCGACGCGCGCACCGCAGCCAACCCCGGCACGCCACTGGTCAGCAACACACCCGCAGCCGCGTCACCGAACAAGGTGCTGATCCCGAACGCTTTGGGATCATAGGCGATACAACGCGAGGAAAACTCGATCGCCAGACAGGCGACCTTCCGGTAGCCCATCGCCTGGATCAAACTGCGCCCGACAGTCATCGCATACATAAAGCTGGTGCAGGCATTGCTGCTGATATCCAGCACGAACGGATGCGCCAGCCCGCCGTGCTTCTCGCGCAACGCCGCAACGATTTGCTGCGAGATGCCGGGAAATCCCTGCACCGATGATGATGAAACAATGATCGCGTCTAGCGCTGCCCATTCGCGCTCGCCCATCAGCTTCTCAAGCAGGTTCATCCCGATCTCAACCGGCGTATCATCGGGCGCAAAGAACCGCCTCGCCCGCAGGCCCGTTTTCTGCTCGATCAACTCAGCGCGTGTGCGCACCGTGTCTTCAGCCTCGGCATCGTGGATATTGCGCGCATGGGCGCCATCAATCAGCCGCCGCCCAATGTCGCGATTGCTGACAATGGTCTCGGGCAGAATACTCGCAGTCGCGATTACACAAACGTCTTGCATGGGCCTCCCCGCGGTGATTGCCCAAGAAAGACCTCAAGCAGGCGCGATTGGACCCACTATCCGAAACCAACAGGGGGTTTGTCCAGAAATGCATGAATGAAATATACGAAACAGGCTAAGCGGCGTGGGGAGCGCCACTCATCCTGCGACAATTGGCATTAGGCAGCAGCCTGAAGGTCAGCGCCCAGACTGTCGCGAACGGCTTGCGGCACCGATTGGTATGTCAGGGGGCGTGCAATGTTGAGGCGAACCCGTGCAGCGTCGAGCGGTTCTGCCAATAGCCGCAAATAGTCTTCGCCCGGCAACCACGCGGCCGCCCGCCCATGGCGATAAGCTTCCCATACGGCGCCCAGGATGGGTTGGCCCGGAATCTCTGATCGAATCTTGAATGCGCCCGCAACTGCAATAAAGCCAAAGCCCAGCGAGCGGGTCTGCGCATAAGAAAATCCAACCAAACAGGCCTCGCCAATGGCGTCGCGGTTGTAGCCGGTCAAAATGTGCCAAAGGTCGTGAACATCGCGCAAGCGCCGTCCGTACCAGGCAAACGGGTGCTCGCTGTCGATGTCTTTGTCGATGCCCTTTCGGCTTTCTTCGACCAATCCTTGCGCTGAAATATTCTCGCGCGTTGTAAACTCGAGATAGGTCCGCCCGACACTGCCGTCCGGCATGCGCTCCAGGAACGCGCGATCCGACAAAACCTCGGCCAGTTCGTGGCCGCGGTACGCGATGGCACCGCCCGCCGGCGTCGACAACAACTTCGCATAACCGTTCGGCACCGACCGCCCGCTCAAGGAGCGCATAATCTCAAAAACCTGCGCGGTATCTTCTTTGTCTTTGAACAGACGCATCAGCGCACGAAACGCCTTCACCGGTTGAAGCCGGAAGGGTTCGTTTGCGAATTGGTTCACATCCTGGCCAGTTTCGGTTTTGTAGATTTCAGTTACCGTCATGGGTCAAAGCTCCTGGGTCTCGCGGCATTATAACTGACAAATTGTCATTTTGCTCGAACTTTCAAGCCCCCTCAACCCTGCGGCAAAGGCTCACCGAACAATTTAGCTGTTGCAAAAACATCATCAACCCGTGGCAATCGCGCCTCATTCCCCAAATGCTGCACGCCATACGCCGACGCCGCCCGCGCGAAGAGGAAGTGAAACTCCCAACCCCGCTCCGGCCAACGCATCTGGGAAAACACATAGGCGCCGTGGAACAGATCACCCGCACCATTGGTATCGACGACCCGGATTTCAGGAACCTGCAGCGCCCCATGGTTTTGAACGCCCGCAGCCCCTTCAAACCACATCAAACCTTTTTCGCCTTGTGTGACCCCGCCGACTTTGCATCCCTTGGCGCGCAGCAAGTTCAATACATCGTCCGGGGTCTCTCCCAGCTGCTCGCAAAAACGATCACTCACGATTGCCACATCGACGAACTGCAGCAGCTCCAAAGTGTTGCTGCGCACCCCGCCACCATCAAGCGAAACCAGGATCCCGCGCTCCCGCGCCAGTTTCGCGTAAGTCAGTGCAGCATCGCTTTGATGCCCATCCAAATGCAAAGTCTTGCAGCCATCCAAATTCAGGCTCGGGAACGGATGCAGATAATGATCGTCGCGGCAACGCACGATCGCACGTTTCCCCTCATGGGGCATGATGAAGGACAAAGACGAGCGCTCGACTTTGCGTCCATGCAGCGGAATGCGATAGGACGACGCCATATCCACAAACATCCGCCCCAGCCAATCGTCCGCCATCGTCGTCAACAGGTCGGGAACGATCCCAAGCTTGGCGCAGGCAAACGCCGCCGTTACGGCATTGCCGCCGAACGCCACCGCATAGTCGCTCGCTACCGTCTTCTCGTCGCCGGTCGGAATCCGGTCGGTGAGAAACGTGATGTCGATATAGCTCTGGCCGATAAAGAGAGCGTGCAAAGGCCACTCCACAAGCACGGGAAATAGGGTGCGCCGCATAACACATCGACGTTCAAGGTGCCAGTGCGCGCCAGCCTTGAGTTGAATTAGTCCCAGAAAACGCACACCATACGCGCGTTCGAGTCGGAAACGTGAGGCAGGTCATGAACGCGTCGCCGCAAGCACCCGATGTCATCACAGCCCTCTACCGCGCCGCCGCCGGAAGCGAGACCTGGCCCAAGGCTTTGCAGTGTCTTGGCGACGCGCTTGGCGGCGCATTCACCCTGATCGGCATTGTCGACAAAACGACTGGCCGCACCAGTTCAATCACCAGCGAACCATTCGGAACCGGCCGCCGCGAGCTTTATCGCGACACCTATTTCGCGATCAACCCCCGCGTCCGCCACTCAGCGGGCTCGCCCGTGGGCGAAGTGTTCTTCGACGCCTCGATTGCGCGTGACAGCGAACTCGCGCGCCATCCCTATTACGGCGAGTACTTGCACGCGCGCGGCCTCTCGCACTTTGTTTCGTCCAATCTCGTCAACGGATCCGCGCGCCGTGTCAATCTATCGGTGCAGCGCTCACCCCGCTCCGGTCATGTCGAAAGCGACGAGGTCGAGGCGCTCAAAAAAATCATGCCGCACGCCGTCGCGGCCTTCGAATTGTGGGAGCGCTTGCAAAGCGTTTCCGCCGAGACAAAGCTCATCGCGCAAGCGCTCGAAGCCCTCGACGCCGGCGTCCTGATGCTGGACGAACAGGGACACCTCATCTTCGCCAATCCAGCCGGCGCTGCGTTGCTGACGGCGGGTGGTCCGTTGATCCAGATTGGGGCGACAGTAGGTGCGGCCAACGTCAAGCAGCGCGCCCCGTTGGCTGCGGCGATCACTGCGGCTCGTACATCATCAGGCAATGCCACCGCCTCGACGCCTGAGCGACTGACGTTGGATGCGCCTGACCGTCGGCGCTATGTCGTCAAATTGCGCCCCATGCCCGAGTTCATCCGTCTCGACGAAACGCGCTGGTCAGGCGTGCTCTTGACAGTGGAACCAGTGCGCCCGCTTTCCACAGTCGACGAGTTGCAGCGGTTGCTTGGCCTCACGGCGGCCGAAGCAGCGCTCGCTCTTTCCCTTGCCGACGGCAACCGCCCGCGCGACTACGCCCGCGCGCTCGGCATAAGTGTTAACACCGTGCGCACGCATCTCACCTCGCTGCGCGAAAAGCTGGAAGCAAAAAGCCAGACGCAAATAGTGGCCAAAGTGCTGCAGTCATTGCGCTAAAGGCGCCTGCTACCGCTGACGCTGCGTCTCGAATCATCCGTTCGGATGAGACACGTCCAAACGCGCCGACTTAACCTCAAGGACGAAGCGAATCACTTCGCGCCATTTAAGGGGAACGCGGGATATGCGTAGGACTCTATTTCTTGCGTGCATGGCAGGCGTGGCGTTTGTAACGCTGCCTTCTGATGCCGTCGTCAGCGCTGCTAACGCGCAAGAAAGCACCGGCCTCGAATGGGCCGACGCGCGTATCAAGTGGCAGGGTGACATTGGGCAGCTTATCATTCGCATTCGTGACTACCGCCTCAGGCGCCAGTATTGCAGACGTCCCCATCGCGACAGCAAGGACTTCGACGAGATCGGGCTACAACAGTTGGAAGAAGAACTCGCTCTGCTCATCCGCGAATTTGGCCGCATTCAGGCCGGCACAACTACCGCAACCCGTGGACAATCGGGCGCGAGTTATACGGAAGGCACCTATCCCGAATATCGCGGGCACGAGGTCACCGACGACATGCACTGGAAGCTGTTGCGCCGCGACTACATCACCGACGCACAATCGCGGCTGAAGCAAAAGAAAGACGAACTCGCGCGCGCCCCGGAAGTCTATTGCGGACCGCCTTCGCCGCCAAAGAAAGAGATCGGGGTTGTCAACCCGCCCGTTCAGCCACCACCACCACCACCACCGCCGCCCTCCGTCGATCCCCTTGCAGGTCTGGAGCGTCCAACCTTTGAGGCAGCGAATATCCCGCCGCTCGTTGATTTCTACTGCACGCAAGCCGAAAAAGACGCGGCACTTGCGCAAATTGCAGCCGAAATTGCCAAGCTTCAAGGCCAGATTGCACAGATAGATTCCTACCTGTCGGCGCTCGGCGCGCGACGCTCCGAACTCGCAAGCAAAGGCGTAGAAGCGCACTGGTTGAGTTCGATGGACCACGAGGCCCGCCAGGCACAATCCTTGAAGGATGATCGCCGTACCGTTATCGAAACCCTTAATACCACGCGCGGACTCATCGAATCGACACCGGTGGTCGATTGCACCAAGAAAGTCGGTTACCTACCCAACCTACCCAAGTCGTTCACGGCCGGCATCG
>JAWXBO010000021.1:0-3426 GCA_034440175.1 Alphaproteobacteria bacterium | reverse complement strand
CGACGAGGCGGACAACGGGAGTGTTCGCGAGGGATATGAGGCGGCGCTTTTGAGCGGCGCGCGTCCAGTTCTCTTTGTGCCGAGGGCGGCGGCCGAAAGTTTCGGCCAACGCATCGCTATCGCTTATGACGGCAGTGCGGCAGCGGCGCATGCGGTGACGGCAGCGCTGCCGTTCCTCACTTGCGCCAAAGGCGTGCACAGTTTCGAGATCACGGCCGCGACAGGGCGATCAGAAGTGCTCGCCGATCTGCGCGAGTATCTGGCGCTGCGCGGCATCAGCGTGGTCGAGCACGTCGTCGATCCTGGGTCGAAGCCTGCGGGCGAAGCATTGGCGCTCGCGGTCCAGGCGCAGCATTGCGATCTGCTGGTGCTCGGCGGCTACGGCCACAGCCGCATTCGCGAGTTCGTGTTTGGCGGCGTTACGCGACACATTTTGCATGACAGCCCCGCCTTTGCCGTCTTGATGACGCATTAACGCATTGCGCCCTTTTCAGTTGCCTTATGCGGGGGCGTTCCTGATCCGGATCAATTGAATGCCATGTGCCACCTTTCAAATACAACCCGGATCAAGAGGGCGCGTGCGCTTATGACAATACAACTGCAGTTTCTTGGGGCGGCCGGAACGGTCACCGGCTCCAAATACTTGCTGCGTGCGGGCACTCATCAGATACTCGTCGATTGCGGACTGTTCCAGGGTTTCAAGCCGCTGCGGCTGCGGAACTGGGCCGATCCGCCGTTCGATCCTGCTGCGATCTCTGCAGTGGTTTTGACGCACGCCCATATCGACCATTCGGGCTATCTGCCCCTGTTGTTCAAGAAAGGGTTTCGCGGCGGCATTTACAGCAGCGAAGCAACGTTGGAACTCTGCCGCATTTTACTTCCCGACAGCGCGCGGCTTGCGGAAGAAGACGCCGAGCGCGCCAACCGGCGTGCTTATTCGAAGCACAAGCCCGCCCTGCCGCTCTACACAGAACGCGATGCGAAGGCGGCGCTTGAGCTTTTCGTAACTGTGCCGTTCGGTCATGACTTTGAACCAGTACCGCCGCTCAAGGCGCGCTTCGCGCACGCTGGGCATATTCTCGGCGCATCGACCGTGCGCGTTTCCGATGGACGCGTGACGATTGTCTTCAGCGGCGATCTTGGCCGTTCGCAGGACACAGTCATGCGCCCGCCAGAACCCGTTGCGCGCGCGGACTATCTGGTTGTCGAGTCAACCTACGGCAACCGGAGGCACGAGCCAGCCGATCCGGACTTGCAGTTGGCGCAGATCGTTTCGCGCACGATCACGCGCGGTGGTACGGTGATCATTCCGGCTTTCGCAGTAGGGCGCACGCAAGCGTTGCTTTTGTCAATCGCGCGGCTGAAGGCGAAGAAAAAGATTCCCGCAGGCCTTCCCGTCTATCTCAACAGTCCGATGGCCGAAGATACGACGGCCGTCTACCACCGCTTCCGCTCGGAGCACCGTCTCAGCGAGAAGGACTGCGATGCGATGTTTCGAGCCGCTAAAATCGTCAACTCGATCGAAGAGTCGAAAGGGCTCAACCTTTCGCACGACCCGAAAGTCATTATCGCCGGCAGCGGCATGGCAACGGGCGGGCGCGTCGTGCACCACATCGCTGCCTTCGGGCCGCGGCCGGAAAACACGATTGTCTTCGCAGGGTTCCAAGCTGGCGGTACGCGCGGCGCGGCGATGTTAGCCGGCGCCAAAGACGTCAAGATCCACGGTGTCTATGTGCCCATTCGCGCCGAGGTCGCTGCTCTCGGCAATCTGTCGGCGCACGCCGACGCAGACGAAATCATGACCTGGCTCAAGGCGTTTGAGAAACCGCCGCGCCGCACGTTTGTGACACATGGCGAGCCTGCCGCTGCCGACGCCTTGCGCCTGCGCATTCAAGACGAGCTGGGCTGGAACGTGCATGTGCCCGACCACTTGGAAGCGGTGGAGTTGGAGTGGCACGGCGGCACCCCGATTTGAAATGGGTGATGGCCACGCAAGTATTGATTTGGCGCAACGCAGGCGTCTGGCCACTAATTCAATGTCAGCACTTTCCCGGTCCGTGTGATGTGTGCGGCTCCCCCTAAAGGGGCCGTACATCACACGCGAGTTTGGCGGAACGTGTGAGCACGCGTGTTCTGTGTGAAAGTTTATGGCTGCCAAATCCAGGTGTCGCTTGAGCATTCATTCTCAACAACGGTGTGAAAGTTTGAATAATTGTGTAGACGGTTCAGTCATTGGCTGACGCCAGTGACGTGGGTCGTATTGGGATCACGTTCGTTTTATCGGTCTGCTCCAGAATCAATTTCAGGGTCGCAGCCAGCGTGTCAAGTGCATGACGCTTTTCGACTTGGTGCTCGTGGCGGTCGTAGACACCTGCTACGCCTGTGATGACATGCCCCAAGACGCGCTCCGAAATGCCGGGACGGACAACTGCCCTTTGCATCAAGGTTTTTGGCGGTGCGTCTCAGATCGTGCTGTCGCCAAGGCTTCAACAGCAGGGCTACAGCCGTCGCCATCGTTGCGCCTGAATTGTCTTCGATCTGATCGAGCAGCTCGTTTACGTCCGCGCGGGTGATTGTCGAAATCTGGCGGCTGCCCCAGGCCGCAACGACATGTCGAGTGTGGATTCGCTCGGTTTCCGGCCACGACCGGTTGTTGCGCTCGGCGTATCGTTCGACAAGATCCCATCTGGGCTCACCAACTTCATTTTTCATCCTTTCTGTTTCAGCCGCTTGTCTTTTGCACTGTTTGGCGGGCGGCCGGTGGGGAGGGGGGAGGCGCGGCGCTTGGCGGCTTTGGCTATCTGGCGCTTGAAGCGATCGTCCCCCAGGGCCCAGCCGCCGTTTGTTGCCGATCTCAAGGCGTCGATGAAGTCCTCGTCAAGTTTGTTGCGAAAGAGCGCGCGATAGGATTTCTGCCGTTCGGCCAGGCTGCGTCCGAGGGCGCGAAAATTTGGGTGATCGCTGATGAGCGGATCGGGCGCGCCGAGGGCATGGGCGCGATAACTCGACCAGGGATAGTCACGCGGATGGGCCGCCACGCGGGCGCGCACGGGGTTCAGTTCGATATACCGGCAGCACATGAGGAAATAGTCATTACTGTCGATGGGCGCCGCACGATAGCGTCCTTCCCACATCGTGCCGGTGCGCTTGTGGCTGAAGTTCACATAGCGCACATATCGCCGCCCGAGCGACTGCATCGTACGCGGCAGACTGTCCGCGCGCTCAGGTGTGACCAGCATATGCACGTGGTTGGCCATCAGCACATAAGCGTGGACCCGCGTGCCGTTCTCGCCTGCGGCGTCAATGAGCCAATCGCGATAGTGCTCGTAATCGGCGTCAGTGAAGAAGACGGCCCTCCTGTCGATGCCACGCTGAATAACGTGCTGGGGTTGATCCTTGATGAAATAGCGGCCAAGCCGTGCCATG
>JAWXBO010000020.1:0-7306 GCA_034440175.1 Alphaproteobacteria bacterium | reverse complement strand
CTACTCCCACTCAATCGTCCCAGGAGGCTTTGACGTCACATCATAAACCACCCGATTAATCCCCTTCACCTCATTGATAATCCTCGTCGCAACCCTCGACAGGAACGCATGCTCGAACGGATAGCTATCCGCCGTCATGCCATCCGTCGACGTCACCGCACGCAGCGCGCAGACATAGTCATAGGTCCGCCCATCCCCCATCACGCCAACCGTGCGCACGGGGAGGAGGATGGCGAAGGCTTGCCAGATTTTGTCGTAGAGGCCTTCTTTGCGGATTTCGTCGAGGTAGACGACGTCGGCCTTTCGCAAAATTTCGAGTTTTTCGCGGGTGATCTCGCCGGGGATGCGGATGGCGAGGCCTGGGCCTGGGAAAGGATGGCGCCCGACGAAGCTCGGCGGCAGGCCAAGTTCGCGACCGAGCACGCGCACTTCGTCTTTAAAGAGTTCGCGCAATGGTTCGACGAGTTTCAGTTTCATGTGCTCGGGCAGGCCGCCGACATTGTGATGCGATTTGATCGTGGCGCTGGGGCCGCCGGTGAAGGAGACGCTTTCGATGACGTCGGGGTACAGTGTCCCCTGGGCGAGGAATTCGACGTTGCCGATCTTCTTTGCCTCGGCGTCGAAGACTTCGATGAAGGCGGCGCCGATGCGTTTGCGCTTGGTCTCGGGGTCGCTGACGCCGGCCAGGCTTTCGAGGAACAGTGCCTCGGCCTGCACGTGCACCAGCGGAATGTTGTAGTGCTCGCGGAACAGCGTCACGACTTCGTCGGCCTCTCCGTGCCGCATCAAACCCGTGTCGACAAAGATGCAGGTCAGCTGTTCGCCGATGGCCTCGTGGATCAGGACGGCGGCGACAGACGAGTCCACGCCGCCCGACAGGCCGCAGACGACGCGGCCACGGCCCACCTGCGCCTTGATGCGCTCGATCATGGTGCGGCGGAACGATTGCATCGTCCAGTCGGGCTTGACGCCGGCGATGCCTTGCGTGAAGGCCTTGAGCAGCGCGCCGCCGCGCGGGGTGTGCGCGACTTCGGGGTGGAACTGCACGCCGTAATATTTCCGCGCTTCGTCGGCGATGGCGGCGAAGGGTGCGTTGGCGCTGACCGCCACCACGCGGAACCCCGGCGGCAATGCGGTGACACGGTCGCCGTGGCTCATCCACACGTCGTCCTTGGCGCCCGTGGGCCAGACGCCTTCGAACAGCGGCGTGGTTTCGGTGACCTCGAGCGTCGCGCGGCCGAATTCGCGATGGTGGCCTGCCTCGACCTTGCCGCCGAGCTGGGCGCACAGCAATTGTTCGCCGTAGCAGATGCCCAGCACCGGGAGTTCCATCTCGAACACCGCTTGCGGGGCGCGCGGGGCGTCGGCTTCGGTCGTGCTGGCGGGGGAGCCTGAGAGAATGATGGCGGCCGGCTTGTGCTTATTCAGCCAGGCCTCAGCGGATTGGAACGGCACGATTTCGCAATAGGTGCCCTGCTCGCGCAGGCGGCGCGCGATCAGCTGCGTCACTTGTGAGCCAAAATCGATGATCAGAACGGTTTGTGTCATGTGAGGGGCGGCAAGCTAAAGGCAGCAGGGCTGCACGTAAAGGTGGCAAGTCGAGTCTTCCCCATGCCAAGACTCAACCTAAAGGCGACACGCCGTGGGCACAATTCTGCCGCGGCAAGGCCACGCTTGGCCTGCAGTGTGTTCCCTGGTTAAGGTAGAGCTTCAACTGGGGGCCAACACATGACAATACAACGCGTCTTATCTGTGCTGGCCGTGCTGTGCGCTACCGCACTTCTCACGGGCTGTTTCGTTGTCTCCAAGAACCTGCCGGCGGGCAAGGCCATCAATGACGAGCGGCTCGTGGGTGCCTGGATCGGCGTCGAGGACGACGGCCGCATCCCCTCCAACACAGCGTTTCTTCACTTTCAAAACCAAGACGACCCCGCGAAGCCGCTGCGTCTGGTTTGGGTGGAGGACAAAAACTATCAGGTGTACGAAGTTGTCACGCTTCTCGTTGGTAACAGGCGCGTCTTTGCCGCCACGCTCGTCGGTCCAAACGAGGCGAAGAAAGACAAGGATATGCCAACGGGCTACTTCCTTGGCTTCTATGAGATCAACGGCGACAAAGCCGTCTTCCACATGCTCGATAGCGATAAGGTGGGCGAAATGATCAAGCGCGGCGAAGTCAAAGGCTTCCGGCCGCCGGGCAAATACGAATCCGCCACGTTGACCGGCACACCCGCTGAACTCGCGTTGTTTCTTGCCTCGCCTGCGGCCGACGCCGCCCGCGTCAAGGAGCCTGCTTACCTTCGCCGCTTGAGCCAAGAAAATAAATAACACTGGGGGAATTTCATGACAGAACCATCCACCGCGCCGGCGAAAGCGCGAAACATCGGCAACACTGTGCGCGGTGCCGGAATCTTTCTGGCGCTTTTCGGCCTAAGCGCGTTGACAGTTTTTGTCATCAAAGAGCGCGCGAAGGGCACGACGACTGCCGCCGCTCCCACAGCACAGCTCGCACCGACGCACAGCGTCAGCGGGCCGCCGGGTGTGCCGGTGCTCAAGCGCGTGATGCTGTCTACGGGCGGCGTTGGTTATTTCGAGTACGAAGCACAGGTCAATGGAACTGCAGAATTGCTGGTGCCGGTGCGGATGGATCAGGTCGATGATGTTCTGAAGAGCATCGTCGTCTTTGATGCGCAAGGTAATACGGGATTCGTGCAGCTGCCGTCGCGGGCGCCGCTGTCTGATATTTTCCGGGGCCTGCCGTTTGGTCCGGCGGCACTGGAGTCGAACGCCGCCCTGGTTGAGGCGCTTAAAGGGGCTGAAGTTTCGGTGCGGGCGGCGTCCTCGATGAGCGGGCGCATTGTCAGCGTCAACAAGGAAGACACCAAGCTTGAAGGCGAGGAAGGCATCATCACGCGCCATCGCGTCGGCGTGATGACGTCGAGCGGCTTGAAGCAATTCGTGCTGGAAGAGGCGACGTCGATTGAGTTCAGCGATCCGGTGTTGACCAAGCAGATCGAGCAGGCGCTGGCCTCGGTCGCTGAACATCGCGAGGGCCAAGGCCGCACGCTGCGCATTCGCGCCAACGGCACAGGCTCGCGGACCGTGACGATTGCTTATGTTGTTGAGGCGCCGCTGTGGAAGACGTCTTATCGCGCGACCTCGCTCGACGCCAAAACCGCACGCATGCAGGGCTGGGCAATTCTTGAGAATGTCACCGGCAATGATTGGGTCGATGTTGATTTGACCGTGGTCACCGGCAGTCCCGTGACGTTCCGGCAAGCGCTTTATTCGACTTATTATGTCACGCGTCCTGAAGTGCCGGTCGAAGTTCTCGGACGCATTCTGCCCAAGCCGGATGAAGGATCGGTCTCAGCGGGGGTATCAAGTGACGATGGCGCTTATGCTCCGCCGCCCCCTCCGCCGCCGCCAGCGCCTGCGATGGCGGCACCGCAGCCGGAGATGGTAGCAGTCACGGGAAGTCGCGACCGCCAAAAAGACTACAACAAGAGTGCACCTACCAGTGCCGAGTCGAAAGAGTCCGCCACCCAGGTGACATTCCACATGCCGTTCACCGTCACCGTGTTGAACGGACAATCCCTGGCAGTGCCCATCGTCGACAAGGTGGTGCCCGGCGAACTTGTTTCCGTCTACCAGCCCGACACACACCCCAGGCATCCGCTGGCAGCGCTCAAGCTGACGAACATGTCTGGCACAAGCCTTCCGGGAGGTGTTCTGACGCTCTACAAAAGCGAAAAGACAGGCACCACCTATGTCGGCGACGCGCAACTTTCAGCGCTGCCTGATGCGGAATCGCGCATGCTGGGCTTTGCCCTCGACCAAAAAGTCCTGATCGACAGCGATGACAAAGTGGAACAGCGCATCTCGAAAGCGACGTTGGCAGGCGGCGTGTTCAAGGCCTCTATCGTTGACGAGCGCACGACCATTTACACGCTCAAGGGTGCTGCGAAGGAAGATCGCCGCATCATCATCGAACACGCGCGCTCCCAAGGCTGGGAGCTGGTGACGCCCGATCCGAAATCGGCCGAGATGACCGACATCGCCTTCCGCGTTCCGGTTGACGTCAAGGCAGGTGCAACGATCAAGCAAACTGTCACCACGCAATGGGCGCGGCTGGAAGAACAGGCGATGATCAATTTAGATGTGGACTTGATCTTTGCCTATGCGTCGAACGCCAATCTGACGCCGGCGCAGCGCAATGCCTTCAATCGCATGGGCGAGATGATGCGCTCCATTGCCAATCTGGAGGCTCAGATTGCAGCCGCCAACAGCGCCCGCGACCGGGTCTATGAGGAACAGCAACGCATTCGTGAGAACATCAAGGCCGTTCCCGCAGGCAGCGAGTTGCAGGCGCGGTATCTGCGCTCGATGAGCCAGCTTGAGGATCAGGCCGAAACCCACAAGCGCAGTATCGACCGCCTGGAACAACAGAAAGTTGCGGAGCAGCAAAAACTCGCCGATTACGTTGCAGGGTTGCAGTTGTAAGCAACCTCCGCCACAAAGCGCTCCAGCAGATTCGCTCACTGAGAAAGGAAACGCGATGTCCAACCTTCGCGCGCTCGCCGTCATCGCGTGTGTCACCCTATGCGCCCCGGTCTTTGCCGCCGATGGGCCGTTGGTGCAAACGGCCGACCCTTATTTCGCCAATGCCGACGATCATTTGCGCGCGGCACTCAAACGGACAACCAACACCAAGCGCGCCCGGAACATCATCCTGTTTGTCGGCGACGGCATGGGCATCACCACTGTCACCGCGTCGCGCATCTATCAGGGCCAGAAAAACAAACGCGACGGCGTGACGAACAAGCTTGTCTTCGAGTCCCTGCCCTACTCCGCGTTTTCACGCACGTATTCGCATGACTCTCAGGTCACGGATTCCGCGCCGTCTGCTGCGGCGATGACTTCGGGCGTGAAGTCGCGCAACGGCACGATCAACGTGACATCGGCTGTTGGCGAGAACGATTGCGCGGCCGGAATAAAGAACCCAGTCACGACCATCGCCGAATTGGCCGAGATCGCCGGCATGGCCACCGGCGCCGTCACCACCAC
Source organism: Alphaproteobacteria bacterium (assembly GCA_034440175.1). GTDB lineage: Bacteria > Pseudomonadota > Alphaproteobacteria > Micropepsales > Micropepsaceae > SZUA-430. The sequence goes on along the minus strand of JAWXBO010000020.1, from coordinate 2,242 downwards.
ACGCGTGACGCATGCGACGCCTGCTGCCGTTTATGCGCATACCGCCGGCCGCGATTGGGAAAGCGATGCCGACTTGTCTGGCGATGCCGTCAGCGCGGGCTGTGTCGATATCGCGCGCCAGCTTGTCGAAATGAAGTACGGCGACGGTCTCGACGTTGTGATGGGTGGTGGACGGGATCGCTTTTTCCCTGCCGATCTGACCGACCCGGAGTACCCCGAAAAAAAGGGGACACGGAAAGATGGCAAGAACCTGGTGGAAGCCTGGCTTTCCCGCTATAGCGGCAATGGGTCGTTCGTGTGGAACCGCGCAGGATTTACGGCGCTCAATCCCGCCAAGGCCGGACACGTGTTGGCCTTGTTCGAACCCAGCCACATGCAATTCGAGGCCGACCGCGGCAAGGACAAAGCAGGCGAACCTTCGCTCGCCGCCATGACGATCAAGGCTATCGAAATCCTGAAACAGAATCGCAACGGGTATTTCTTGATGGTTGAAGGCGGGCGCATCGACCACGCCCATCACGGCGGCAATGCGGTACGCGCGCTTGAGGACACGTTGGCGTTCGATGAGGCGGTGAAGGCGGCGCTCGCGTCAACCGATGCCAAAGACACATTGATCGTCGTCACCGCCGATCACAGCCACGTTTTGAGCATGAGCGGCTATCCTTCGCGTAACAATCCCATTCTGGGTCTGGTTGATGGTGCAGACGGTCAGACCGACAAGGCCCTTGATGGCAAACCACACACTACTTTGTCATACGCCAATGGTCCAGGTGCCGGCGGTGACGGCAAACCGCGCGACGATCTTGGCGACGACGACACCAAAGCGCTCGACTTCAAACAACAGGCGCTGGTTCCCATGCGCGCCGAAACCCACGGTGGCGAAGATGTGCCCATCTATGCGTCTGGTCCGTGGGCGCATTTGTTCGCGGGCACCGTCGATCAGCAGTACATTTTCCACGTCATGAATTTCGCCGGCGGCATCAACGAGCGGGCCAACACCGCCATCCGCGCCGGCACGAAACCACGCCCCGGCGCAAAAAAACGAAAGCGTCGCTAGACGCAGGCGCGTGGAATGAATTGGCCGGCGATGGCCAGAACGCAGGCCGGAAACTCTTTTCGCAAGTCCTGAGGCAGGTCCACGCGATAGAGCGAGAACACCAGAAAATTCGATCGGGCCACCGGCAGGTTCGAAAGCACCCATCCTGTCGAGTAGCCACCCACCAACCGCTCACCCCACGAGACCTCGCGCTTTTGGCCGCGCGCCTCTGACTTCACCTTCTCGGCCGCGTATTGCATGATCCAGTCGTTGAACTCAGCCCGCGAGGGGTTGGTTGCCACCAGCAGCGCCACGATCGCCACCACAGTCAGAATCAATGTGCGCATGTTCTAAGCCCCCTAAGGCTGAAAGTGCTACGATCCACCTGCACCCGAAACATGGCAATATCTGGGCAGCCAGGCACAGTGTTGCGTAGCGTGGCATGTTTGCACTATCAGAGCACGCCAACAGAGAACCCGCGCATGACCACGAACTCAAACCTCCGCCTCTATCACTGCAAAGGCTCGCGCTCGTTGCGCCCGCTGTGGATGTTGGAGGAGCTGGGTCTCGACTATGACCTCACTGTGCTCCCTTTCCCGCCGCGTGTGTTGCAGAAGGACTATCTGGCGATCAATCCGCTGGGCACCATCCCGTGCTTTTTCGACGGCGAGATGCGCATGACGGAATCGCCCGCAATCTGTCACTATCTGGCGGAGAAATTTGGCGGGGCTCAAGGCAAGCCCGGCCTGCACGTGCGCGCTGATGAAGCGGACTACGGCCGCTATCTCAACTGGCTCTATTTCAGCGACGCGACGCTGACTTTTCCGCAAACCATTGTCTTGCGCTACACACAACTGGAACCGGAGCCACGGCGCTTGCCGCAAGCCGCCTCCGATTACCGGGCCTGGTTTTATGGCCGTCTGCGATCAGTCGATGCGGCCGTAAAGGAGAGCGAGTATCTTGTCGCAAACCGCTTTACGGCTGCTGACATTGCTATCGGGTTTGCCCTTCACCTTGCGACATTGATCGGCATCGACCAGGATTTTTCGCCACCAGTGCGCGCTTATCTCGACCGGCTCACCGCACGCGACGCTTTTAAGCGTGCGAACGCGCTCTGAACATCACGCGGCACTGGATAGGCGCTGCACCATTCTCTGACTTTCTCTAACCGCTGGCCGCGCGTGGGCCCGGCGTGCGACGACATCT
>JAWXBO010000019.1:0-54280 GCA_034440175.1 Alphaproteobacteria bacterium | reverse complement strand
TAAAACAAGTGTTGCAATGATTCCTGACAACATGGCGGCGTCATTGACGGTGCTGCGGTCAACATGAACCTGGACGGTCAATTCCCGGCTGTCGCCGCCGTCCGGCTGCGCACTCTCCACAGTGCGCGTGTACGTTCGATAATCTTTCGCCGGAAGCACTGCGATGGCTGCACGGAATTGCAACCCCAGCAGAACGGGCTTCGACGAAGCAATGACGGTCCCATCCCGATTGTCGACAACGAGACCCAGATCATCCTTCGAATGCAATTGAACTTTCGCAAGTGCGTTTTGCAATCTGCGTCCGACCGGAGTTTCTGCGGTCAACTGTGCGAACTGTTCGCTTAGAGCGGCTGCACGCAAGTCGAACTCGCCGCCGATGAAAACTTGTGAGAACCAATATCTGATTGGCACCACAGTAAGAAGCATCAGCGCCATCACAATGATCATCGGCCGGACAAGTCGTCCGGTAATAGTGTCGAGAAACCGAGGTTTTGTGGTCATTGAGTTACTAGGCTTGAGCCGAGAAATCCCCGGCGAGCCAACAAGCTAGTCGAAACTGATTACGGAACGGTATGACGCGTCAGGAATAATTTGTCAGGATTCAACACCTCTTAACGCGAATTAGGATTTGGCTTGGGGTTGTTGTTGCGGTGTTTGATCCAGTTTTCAATCGCCCCCTTGAGCTGCTACCGCGTGCACTCATCTTTCCGTACTTCACAAAACCACGAAAATCGTGTCATCCCGGACATTAGCGAAGCCTACTCGCGTCGGCAATTGCTGGCGTAGCGTGCGATCCGGAACCTACTACCCAACATCGGAATTAAGTGACACGGGAACACAGTAAAAGGGAATTTCACGCGAAGCCGCAAAGACGCAAAGAAGAAGTGGCTCATCAGGGAATCGGGTGGGTCATTTTGCGGGGAATGCAGATCCGAAAGCCGCTGCGGCTTGAGGATAGGAACTCACACGAAGCAACGAAGAAGGAAAGCATTTTTTTTCGGTGACAGTGCACTGAATTCGGGCGCGCTTGCGCCTCTGGTGCTGCAGCCGCACTGGCTTGAATGGGTACCGGGCCGGGCGAATTAAGTGCACTGGACTGCCCCCCTTGCGGGAGAGGATCTTTTTTGCACTTCGCAAAAAAGGGTGGGGGGGCGGATCGAAGGACACGCAGATGGTCTTCACACCAAGTAACCAAGAAGCCAAGAATAAAATGGGCGAGAGAATTCCGCCCGCTTCACGCTGGCAGCACGATCTCCCAGGTAAACCCGAGCGCGCCGGGTTCGCCGGCTGGCGCTTTGCGGGCGATGAGGGCGCGGGCGGGATCGCCCATCGCGCGCATCAGGGGATCGGTGTCGTTCTGCGGCTCGTCCGGGAAATAGCTTTGCGTGGACAGACGGCGCGGACCGGCCCCGACCTTCCAGTGCAAGTGCGGTGTGCGTACGCCTATTTGCGGAACATTGTAGCCTGCGGGCTTGATCGTCGTGACGCGAAAGCCGCCATCGGCGCCACTGGTCAACAGCGCGTAGCCCTGGAAACCGGGATCGATTGGCGCCGGGTTGGCGGCATCGCCGGGATGGGCGTAACGCCCGGCGGCGTTGGCCTGCCACAGTTCAACGCGCGCGCCGGGCACGGGCCGCCCTTTTGCGTCGAGCACACGGCCGCTCAACTCCATCACCTGTCCGGCGGCGCGTTGGCTGCGGCCCGCCAGCCTGGTGAGGTCGGCGTCGCGCTCGACATTCGTGTTCGTTGGAAAGAACGGGCCTTCCCTCTCAGAGGGCGTGGTCTGTGCGAGGGCGCCCCGCGTGCTGATCGCGAGCAAGCCCAAACCTGCGCCCACTACCACGCCGCGTCGAGACAAAAAGACACCGTTCATGCGGGATGCTCCCAGTTGAATCGCACTGTTGGCTGCGGCCCAATCGATGTCAACGCCTTGCAATTTATCCAGTCCTGCGCGAATCTCTGGACTTCGCTCGCGCAGACGGGCAAGCCTGACACTGGTCGAATTTGGCTCAAGGATTCGGGAATGGCTGGCACCGGCGCATCGGGCTCTCATGATTGGTTGGCGAAGGCGGGAGCCACATTAGGAAACCGCAAGACGGTTTCGATGATCGCGCTGGGGTTTTCGGCGGGGCTGCCGTTTGCGCTTTTGACCGGCACCATCAATGCCTGGTTCAGTGCGGCCCAGGTCGATCTGGCGACCATCGGCGTGTTGTCGTGGATCGGGTTGGCCTATGCCTTCAAGTTTTTGTGGTCGCCCGGGGTTAATCTGATGCCGCCGTTTCCGTTTGCCCGGTTCGGGCGGCGGCGGGGATGGATTTTGCTGTGCCAGTGCGTGATCGCCGCGTGTATTTTCGTGATCGCTTCGCAGGAGCCTGGAACGGGGCTTGGGGTTATGGCAATGGCTGCGGCGGTTGGGGCGTTTGCTTCGGCCACCCAGGACATGTCGATCGATACCTGGCGTATTGAAGTTGCCGATACGGCCACGCCCATTGATTTGCTGTCGGCGGTTTATCAGTTCGGCTATCGTATTGCCGCATTCATTGGCGGCGCGGGCGCGTTGTTTCTTGCCGATACCATGCCATGGAATATGGTGTTTGGCGTTGGTGGCGCTGTGATGCTTCTGGCGACAATTGGTGCGCTGGCGGCGCCCGAACCCGAACTTCGCGACAGTGCCGATCAAAACACAAAGATTGCGAGCCTTGCGTCTCCGCATTTGAGAGCCGCCGTGGTCAGCGCCGTGATGTTGGCCTGGGCGTGGGCTGGAATCGTCTTGATCTCCTTCATGGTGGGCGCGGTGACGGCGGACACGCCGCCCGACGCGAAGGCTTTCACCAGCACTTACGGCCCGATCATTGTGATCGCGACCGTGATTTTTCCCTGCGTGCTTGCGGCATTGATCGCGCACTGGCGGCCGACGACGTCGTTGCTGTCAGGCGTGACATTTCCAAATTTTGTTTTGGGCGCCACGGACAGGTTGTTCAGCGCCATCGTCGAGCCGTTCATCGAGCTGATGTCACGGCTTAAATGGGCGGCAGTTTTGGTGCTGGTGCTTATTTTAAGCTACCGGTTGACCGACGCGGTTTGGGGACCGTTTGCCTATCCGTTCTATCTGGGTGAACTGCAATATACGAACACGGAAGTGGCCCTGGCCTCCAAGACTTTCGGCGTGCTGATGCTGGTCATCGGCATTTCCCTGGCCGCTTGGGCGCTGGTTCGAATCGGACGCATGCCTTCGATGTTGATCGGCGCGGTTGCCGCGGCTGTGACCAACTTGCTCTATGCCGATCTTGCCAATGGCAGCCCTGGCATCGATGGGTTTTTGAGTGCGACCGGTCTGGGCGCTTTGGGTGAGGGCGCAGGCATCGACCTGCGCATGCTGCGCTTGATGACGGCGATTGCGGGAGAGAATGTTGCGGCGGGGTTCGCGGGTGCCGTGTTCGTTGCCTATTTGTCGGCGCTGGCCAACAAGTTGCACGGGGCAGTGCAGTTTGCAGTGTTCAGCTCACTGACCATGCTGATCGGAACGCTGGGCCGTGGCGCCTTGGGCGAGATGATCAAGACCGACGGCTATGCGGATGTGTTTGTCCTGACGATGTGGCTGGGCAGCATCGGCGTGGCGGCGTGCGCGCTGGAGTGGTTCCGCCAATCGCGGTTGAGACATGCCGCTTAGTGCCAAAACTCACTAGTGACTGATGCGGGGGCACAGTAAAAAAGAATTTCACACCAAGGCGCAAAGATACGAAGACACGAAGAAGGAAGAAGAATCAGTCAACCACCCTGACTTGGCGGCGATGTTTACCTTCGGTGCGCAAAGCGCTCCATTCCTTTCTTACTTTCTTCGCGTCTTTGAAACTTTGTGCCTTGGTGTGAAAATCTTTCAGCTTTTCACACACCCAATTATGAGTCCGGTTGCTAGGCGCGTTTGGCGGAGGTGATTGCTTTTGGACCCAGCTTGGTGAGGACCGCTCGCAAGGCATTGGGATCCAGTGGCTTGGTCAGGAAATCATCCATGCCGGCGTCGATGCAGATCTGGCGCTCACACGCCAGGGTGCTGGCGGTCAGGGCCACAATGGGTGTGCGCTGCTTGCGGCGGCCGGAGTTTTCGCCCTGACGAATGCGCCTTGTCGCATCGAGCCCGTCTATTTCGGGCATATGGACGTCCATCAAAACAAGGTCGTACGGCGCGCGGGCCATGGCTTCCAGCGCTTCGCGGCCATTGGCAACGGTATCAACACGATGGCCCAACTTGGAGAGCAAGGCATTGGCCAGCATGGCGTTGATGCGATTGTCTTCAGCGACAAGCACGCGCAAGCTTAGTTGTTCGTTCTGCCCCGAGGCCACGCGTTCGTCGGCGGCGTCGTCTATTTCATCGCTCGACGTTGCGCTGACGAGGGCTGCCACCCGGCGGACGAGCGAGGCGTGACGGATTGGTTTGATGAGATAGGCATCGAAGCCCGATGAGTGCAGCGACGGCAAAGCTCCACGCTCGATGGCGGGCAGCAGCACGATCGACTTCACGCCTTGCAGGCGCGCCTTGAGGCGCACAAGCATTTCAGAGGCGGGCGCATTTCCCGACTTTACATCCATCAGCAACACATTGAAGGCCCCACTTGCCAACGCCGTTTCGGCGGAGGCGGCGCCTTTGGCGGCGAAGGCATCGGCGCCGGCCTCGCAGAGCTGGCGAACCAGGCATTCCGAAAGACCCGCATAGGCCGTCAAGACCAGAACCTTTGTACCGGTTAGTTCGATTTCCGGTTGGGCCGTCTGGCCGGGCGCGCGCTTGACCGGCAAGGTGAACCAAAACCTGGATCCCTTGCCGATTTGACTAGAAACACCTACGGCGCCGCCCATGGCCTGGACAAGGCGTTGGGTGATCGCCAAACCGAGGCCCGTGCCGCCGTAACGGCGGGCCAGAGAGGAATCCGCCTGGGTGAATTCCTGGAAGATTCGCGGCAACGCGTTCGCAGCAATTCCAATTCCAGTATCCACGATTTCGAAGCGGATGAATTTGGGGTCGGTGTCGGGTTGGGCGGTGATGTGCACACCACCTGCATCCGTGAACTTGACGGCGTTGCCGGCGAGATTCAAAAGGACCTGCCGAACGCGCCCTTCATCGGCCAGTATTTGTGCCGACAGCCGCGGGTGGGCATAGGTTGCGATGTCGATGCCTTTTTCCCAGCAGCGATACCCCAGTAGTTCGGAAACACTTTCAATGAGGCCGCGCGGCGAGAAGGCGGTTTCTTCCATCGGCATCGTGCCTGACTCGATTTTCGAGAAGTCCAGGATGTCGTTGATAATGTCGAGCAAGGCTTCGCCGGATTCGCGCACGGCGCTGGCGTAGGAGTGTTGCTCAGGGGAGAGTGGCGTGTCCAGGAGCAGACCGGTCATGCCGATGACGCCATTCATGGGCGTGCGAATTTCGTGGCTCATGGTGGCCAGGAACATCGACTTGGCGCGGTTAGCTTCTTCGGCTTTGTCGCGCGCTTCGCGCAAGGCTGCTTCGAGTTCTTTCTGGCCGGTGATGTCGTGGCCGATGCTTTGAATTTCCGTCACCTGCACTGCGTCGTTGCGGATGATGTGGTCTTCCCAGGCAAACCAGCGCCACCCCGCATTGGTGTTGATGCGTTGCTCGTACTGCCGGCGCTGCGAAGGCAATTGACCGGCCAGCGATGGCGGGTTGCCGACTTTTTCACTGGGATGAAATTCAGGCGTAAAAGGCCGGCCCAGAGAGCGATCACGGGGCATACGAAATGTTGTGCAGAATGAATCGTTGACAAAGCTCAATCTGCCATCAGGCAGTTTTCGCAGGATCACATCGCCTTGTTGTTCCACAAGGCCGCGATAGCGTTGTTCGCTGGATTGCAGCTCGCGGTGGCGCTGGCGGAGGGCGTGCACCGTCGATTCCAGTTCAAGCTTGACGCGGGCGAGTTCTCCCGACTTTTGGCCGAGAGCTTGAACGCGGTGCTTGGCCTCAAACAAGGCAAAGAGGAGGGTTGCCAGACCGATGAAGGCGATGCCCACAATGGTTGCAGGGCCCGGTTGGATGCCTTGCACCGGCCAATTGATCAGCGCCGCGCCGGCTGCCATCACAGCCAACAGCACAAAAAGTACGAGAATGCGCAAGATTTTCGGCACAGACTGACTACCCAGCGGCGATTGAAGCGCCAACTTCGCAGGCAGGGATTTAGGATTGATTAACTTTGGCCGATTTGCGGTTGCTCAGGCGTGAACCCGTCTGCTGCGGTTGGCGCCACTGCCGGCGACGAAACGGGCAAGGAAGGCACCTATGCCGCCACCTGCGGCCGTGGTTCCAAATACTTGGGCCAGGGTTGCGGGATCGAACATGGGCTCAGAACCGGGAGCCAACGAGGGGTCCCCTGTGCTGACGAGCCCCATCAACGCAGTCGCAATCGCGCTGAAATTGAGGAGAGACGTCGTGCCCTCAGCGACCACAGTCCAGCCAAGAGCCTGGGTGATTGCGGTTCCCAGTGTTCCTGAAATGCCGCCTGCGACGGCGCCGGCACCGGCGGCAATTGTGCGCGCGGTCTTGCGCTGGGTGAACGAGTAGTACATGCCGGTGAGGGCTGCGATCAGGCCGCCCGAAGTGAGCTGACCGCTTAAGCCGTAATCTGCGACCATGTCGGCGATGCCCGCGATGTTCATCGAATTGGCAAAGGCCAAACCGATCTGCAGGGCAGTCCCCATGAGGCCGGTTGAGACGACGCCTGGCTGAATGAGAAGGTAGAGAAAGCGAGACATGAATCCTCCCAAGGGGTTGCTTCGCCCTTAGTTAGCACATGCAATCCCAAAGACGGAAATCTCGGTTAGTTACTGGCCGCACGACAGCAGGACAGTGTCGCTGTCCGATATTTCTCAAATGCAGTGGCGCCTGCAGTGGCGTCAACTGGCGGTTTTTTTTGGATCTCAGGACAGCGAAAGTCTTCGGTAGCTCAAAGCCTCGGCAATATGGGGTCTGGTGACTGAGGGTTGGGCTTGGAGGTCGGCCAGGGTCCGGGCGACGCGCAAGACGCGGTGGTAGCCGCGGGCGGACAGCTTCAGGGTCTCCACAGCTTTGGAGAGAAGCGCCAAGCCTGGGGCGTCGGGCCTGGCGACAGACTCCAGGTACTCGCCGTCGGCTTCGGCGTTGGTGCGGATGGGCTGGTTGGCGTAGCGGGCGCGCTGAATGTCGCGGGCGGCGGCGACACGGGCTGCCACTTCGCTGGAGCCTTCCGCGGGCGGTGGCAAAGTGAGGTCCTGGGCGCTGACGGCGCTGACTTCGACGTGGAGGTCAATGCGGTCGAGCAGCGGGCCTGACAGCTTCGACTGATAGTCGCCGGCGCATTTGGGAGCGCGGGTGCAGGCCCTGCCGGGGTCGGAGAGATAGCCGCAGCGGCAGGGGTTCATGGCCGCGATCAGCTGGACCCGGCTGGGGTATCTGATGTGGGCGTTGGCGCGGGCCACCAGGGTCTCGCCGGTTTCGAGGGGCTGGCGCAGCGAGTCCAGAACCTGGCGCTGAAACTCGGGCAGTTCGTCGAGGAAAAGCACACCTAAATGGGCGAGGCTAACTTCGCCGGGCTTTGCTTTCATGCCGCCGCCAACGAGCGCTGCCATGCTGGCGGAATGATGGGGAGCGCGAAAGGGGCGGCGGCGGCCAATGGCGCCGTTCTTGAGCTCTCCGGCCAGGCTTTGGACCATCGAGACTTCGAGGGCTTCCCGGGCGTCGAGGGGCGGCAGCAATCCCGGCAGGCGGGCGGCCAGCATCGACTTGCCGGCGCCTGGCGGGCCGATCATCAGGAGATTGTGTCCGCCGGCGGCCGCTATTTCCAGGGCCCGCTTTGCGGTCTCCTGGCCTTTGACGTCGCGCAGGTCGGGGATGTTTCGGGCTTCAACGGCGAGTTTGGCCACGGGCGGGCTCAACACCTGCACGCCCTTGAGGTGGTTGACGAGTGCCACAAGCGAGGGCGCGGCTACGATTTCAAGGCCATCTGCCCAGGCCGCTTCGGGTCCGGAGCTTTCAGGGCAAATGAAAGTGCGCTCCAGTTCCAGCGCCTTGATCGCGGCGGGCAAAACTCCTGCGACCGGGATCATCACTCCGTCGAGCGAGAGCTCTCCCATGGCAAGGTATCCCACCATTTCAGCTGCCGGAAGCACTCCCATCGCGGTGAGGAGGCCGAGGGCGATTGGAACGTCGTAGTGGCTACCCTCCTTGGGAAGATCGGCGGGCGACAGATTGACGGTGATGCGCTTGAAGGGCAGCGCCAGGCCTATGGCGTGGAGCGCGGCGCGGACGCGCTCGCGGCTTTCGGCGACGGCTTTGTCAGGCAGGCCGACGATGTTGATGAAACCAGCGCTTTGACCCGACGCCTCTGCCATGTGGACCTGCACGTCGACCTCACGCGCCTCGATGCCCAGGAAGGCGACTGTGGAAATATGTGCAACCGTCATGCGCGCTCGCGTAGGCGGCGTTCAATGGCATCCCAGATCAAGGCTGCAATATCGGTGCCGTCGAAGCGGCGGATTTCCCAAATGCCGGTGGGGGAAGTGACATTGATTTCGGTCATAAAGTCCCCGATGACGTCGATGCCCGCAAAAATGAGACCTCGCCGCTTGAGCTCTGGGCCGATGCGGCTGCAGATTTCACGCTCGCGCGGCGTGAGCAGCGTTTTCTCCGGCTTGCCACCCACGTGCATGTTGGAGCGCGCCTCGCCTTTTGCGGGGACGCGATTTATGGCGCCAACGGGCTCGCCGTCGACCAGGATGATGCGCTTGTCGCCCTGGCGGACCTGGGGCACGTAGCGCTGAACCACCATCGGCTCGCGTACGAAACTGGCAAAGAATTCCAGAATAGTATTCAGGTTCTCGTCTTCGGGACGGATGCGAAAAACTCCCGAACCGCCATTGCCGTAAAGCGGTTTGACGACGATTTCACCGTGTTCAGCGCGAAAAGCGCGGATGGTTTCGGGGTCGCTGGTGATCAAAGTTTCTGGCATGAGATCCGGAAACTCGGTCACAAAAACTTTCTCGGGCGAGTTACGCACCCAATAGGGATCGTTGGCCACGAGGACGCGTTTTGGCAACCGTTCCAACATGTGGGTTGTCGTAATGTAGGCCATGTCGAATGGCGGATCCTGGCGCAGCAGCACCACATCCAATTCTGCCAGATTCAATGTCTGCAGCGGGCCCAGTGTATAGTGATTGCCGCGCTCGTTGCGGACCGTCATGCTTTGGGCGCGCGCGGTGATACTGCTTTCCCGTTGTGCCAAGGCTTTGGGCAAATAGTACCAAAGCGTGTGTCCCCTGTTTTGCGCCTCGAGCGCCAGCGCGAATGTCGAGTCGCCGCTGATGTCGATGCGCTCGACCGGATCCATCTGAATTGCGACTGACAGGGGCATTGAAACGCTTTCTTGGTGTTGCGCATACAAGCTTAGCTTCGAGCGCATGCGTGAAGCAACCGATCTAATTCAAGCGCCGCCTGAGGCTTGCGAGTGAGAAGATTGCCTCGCGGCCAGCCGCCTGGCCGGTCCCCACCATTGACAAGCAGCTTTGAGCGGCACGGATTGCGCTCTTGAGATTGCCGACCGCCTCGTTGGCACGCGACAGGTCCAACCACAATTCGGGCTGGCGCGGCGAAATCAAAACCATCCGCTCGGCAATCGTCAGGGCGCGCACCATGTCTTTGCTGGTTAGAGCGCGGGTGCGAATATTGTTGAGTAGACGCAGAAGCACTTCGCGGCGGCCCACGGGACCATAGTCGGGCGTGACCTGACTGGCTGATGGTGGCCAGGGACGCACTTCTTCAGCCGTTAATACGACGCCGCCATTGAAAGGGTCGATGATTTTGGCTTGCTCCCCCTCACCGATCGACAACAAGAAGTGACCGGGCGTATTGAGCCCATGGGCGCTTGCGCCCAACCGATGTGCAATGTCGAGATAGACAATTCCAAGTGCCACCGGCAGCCCCCGCCTGCGGTCAATTACACGAATGAGATCCGCATTTTGCGGGTCGTCAAACGTGTCGTTGTCGCCGGTGTAGCCATGTCGCGTGGAAATGGTTTCGGCCAAAACGCGGGCGATGGATTCATTTTCCGACATGCCGCGGCGCAAAGAAGGCAGGCGCTCACGAGCGTCAGCGGCCAATTGATCAAAGTGTTGGCGGTAGAGGGTGAGATCAACTCCCGGATGATCAAGCGCCGACAACTGAAGCGCCGTTTCGCCGATTGAGATGGCTGCATCATCGACTTGGCCGGCGGCGCGAATCTGTTCCAAAATGTGATCCAAACTGTCCTGCTTCCTTATCGCTGCGTGTCCGCTACACGCTGGGCAGCGGTCGAAAACCGGCGAGGATCATCCTTGAGAAGAGCGTAATTCACAACGCGCTTGGCCTCGGACACCGAGCGGGCATGGACCAACACGCGTTCCATCTCAGTGTGATTCTGCGCAATACCGTGAATATAGACCACAGCACTCTCGGTATCGATTGTGTAGTTCGAGTCGCGGACACTTATGTCGCTGAGGATCAGACTGCGGACTTGAGCCGTAATCCAGCGGTCAAGCGCGGTATCGGCCAAGCCTGTGGCGATCGTCACTTCGATGTCGTTGACGACCTCTGTTACGCGTGGGATCGACCAGGCGATGCGTGTGACGAGTATGCGCTGGTCCGGCGACGGCACCGTGCCAGATACATGAATGCGGCCTTCAATCACCGTCGAATTGACATTGGCAAACAATGCTCCGCTTTCACCAATGAGACGGGCATTGAGTTCAATTTGCATATTCAGGTCGTCAAGGGCGGTAAAAAATGAACGCTCCTGGGTATTCACTTGCACGCCCAGGCAACCACCAAGCGACAATGTGGCGGCTATCACCACCAAGTATCTTTTCAACATTTTTTCCTACGACCTCCATGCATCGACCAGATGGCGCGGCCAACCGGTGCGCCCCAGCACGACGAGATCGAAACGACGCGGCAGTTTCGCAAGTTTGGGCCTGCGCCCACAAAACTGTGCTGCAGCTTTTTCGACTCTGTACCGCTTGGCTGCGGTAACGGATTCGATTGCCTGCTCAATCGTGCCACGCGCGCGGACCTCGACGAAGACGATTGTGCAGGGTGTTCGCCAATAGGGCGTTAACGCGACGATATCTAATTCGCCTCCGCGCGCACGAAATTGACGGGCAAGAATTCGATAGCCTTTGGCGAAGAGCCAGGCCGTTGCCATCCATTCTGTGGCCGTGCCACGGGCACGGGCCTTTTCACGCTTTGGGGTCATTGGCTTTCTTCAACTCTAGCGCTCGTGCATAGGCGACGCGACGAGGTAGCCCAAGTTCCGCAGCCACAATTGCTGCAGCATCTTTAACCGGATGAACCGCCAATTTCGCGTTTAGACGCTGGTCGAGACACGCTACATCCAGCGTTGGCGCCGCCGTCGATGGCGGGGCTACGACGATAACGATTTCACCCTTCACGTCCGGCGTTGATTGATAATAGCCGGCCAAGCCGCTCAATGTGCCTCGGCGAAACTCTTCATGAATTTTGGTGAGTTCACGAGCCACTGTTGCTGGCCGATCACCCAATATTGAAGCCAGATCGGCGAGTGCTTCGCCCACGCGGCCCGGAGCTTCATAGAATATGAGGGTTCCCGGAATCGCTTCGAACTCACGGATCGTGCGGCGCCGTTCGTTGGGCTTGGTGGGCAGGAACCCAGCAAAGAAGAACCGGTCGGCCGGAAGTCCCGCAGCGGTCAGCGCTGCGACAGCGGCAGATGGCCCTGGGATCGGAAAGACATGAAAGCCCTGCGCGATGACTTGAGCAACAAGACTTCCGCCAGGATCCGAGATCAGTGGAGTCCCAGCGTCACTCACCAAGGCTACCGAACGGTTTTGCTCCAAGTCTTTTCGTATTTGGCTTCCAGCGAAGGCGGCGTTGTGGTCACGGTAGGACTTCATCGATCGGCTTATCGCGTGCAAGGCGAGCAGTTTGCCCGTTACTCGTGTGTCTTCAGCATAGAGCGTGTCGGCAGATGCCAAAACCTCGAGGGCACGAAGTGTGATGTCGCGTGCATTGCCGATCGGGGTCGCGACCAGGTAGAGTCCGGGCGAGAGAGAGAGCGCGGATTTACTTCGCCGAGGACGGAGACTAGTCTGAGGGTCTTCTTTGCTCATTATTTCAGCCGTTTTGAAGGACAATGCCCTTGAGTTCTCGATTGTTAGCGTCTGCTTCCACCCGCGTCGCGCGGACATTGTGCACAAGCATCATTTTGTTGACCATGGGCTTGGGTCTGTCCGGCTGCGAGACCATTTCGGTGTTTGGCGGAGGGGGGGCAAAACCAACTGTGAAACCGCCCAAACCAACGTCAGTTGTTGCCCAACCCTTACAGGGAACTACCCCTCCGGTGATGGTGGATGGACAGGTTCGGATCGCAGTTTTGTTGCCGTTCACTCATCCCGACAAAGGGACGCGGGCGGTGGCTCAAGCGCTGCTTGATGCCGCGCAAATGGCCATGTTCGACATGGGTGCGAAGTCGATGGTGTTGCTGCCGCAGGATACCGGTACGACTCCGGAATCGGCGGCATCGGCTGCAAACGCGGCGATCGACAAGGGTGCTGAACTCATTTTGGGACCGTTGCTTGCCAACGATGTCCGGGCCGTCGCTCCCGTGGCTCGCCAGCGCAATGTCCCGATTATTGCGTTTTCCACAGACAGAACCGTGGCGGGAGACGGGGTGTTCCTTCTGAGCTTCTTGCCTGAACAAGAAGTGAGCCGAATTGTCTCCTACGCGGTTTCACAAGGCCGAGGAAAGTTCGTAGCACTCGTTCCATCGACACCCTATGGCCGGCGCGTCGAAGAGGCATTCCGCAACACGGTCATGCAAAGCGGGCGCGAAGTTGTGGCCGTTCAATCGTATGAGCCAAACGCGCAGGCGCTGGAACCGGCCGTCAAAGCAATCCGGAAGATGGGCTTTGACGCTATTTTCCTTCCCGAGGGCGGGCAAATGTTGCGAAGCCTGGGACCGATCCTGACAGTCAATGGCGTTGACGGGCGCAAGATCAAACTATTGGGCACCGGCTTGTGGGATGATGCGGCTACGGCGCGTGAACCCTCACTATTGGGTGGATGGTATGCTGTGCCGCCGCAAGAACAGCGGGTTACATTTAGCACGCGATTCCAGCAGCTATACGGGATGAAGGCGCCTCGTATTGCTTCGCTGGCCTATGATGCGATCGCATTGTCCGCCACTCTGTCAGGAGGGCGGCCTGGCCAGCGTTATACGAAAACGACCATCGCGGACCCGAACGGCTTTGCTGGCATTGATGGCATTTTCCGTTTCCGGTCAGATGGTATGACGGAGCGCGGCCTGGCGGTGTTGGAATTGGCGGCTGGCGGGCAGCTGAATGTCGTGAGCCCGGCTGCAAATACATTCCAGTCGCCCGGGTTCTGAACCCTAAGAGTTGAGTTCCTTCAACACGGAATTGAGCACCAAGCGGCCGCGTGCGGTTGCGCGCAGACGCCCGGCCCGGAGGGTAACAAATCCCTGGGACTGAAGGGACGCCAGGCGGGTTCTGGAAATCTTGCGGGCAAGTTTTTCTTCAATAGATTCGAGATGGAGACCTTCGCTGAGGCGCATTCCCATCAAAAGTGCTTCGGTGCCTTGTTGTTCCTGGTCGATGATTTCCCACTTGGTGAAGCCGTCGCTGCGGTCTGCCACGCGTTTGAGCCACGCTTCGGGTGAGCGTTCGGTTTCGGTAGCGATGCGCTGGCCGTCGATTGTCAGTCGTCCGTGTGCCCCGGGGCCTACGCCCAAATAGTCGCCGTAGCGCCAGTAGACGAGATTGTGGCGCGATTCATCTCCGGGGGCCGCATGATTGGAGACTTCATAGGCCGGCAACCCGGCGGCGTTCATTCTGTCCTGCGTCAGCTCGTACAGCGAAGCTGCAATTTCGACATCCAACTCTTTCATGGTGCCACGCGAAAGCGCTGCGTGAAACGGCGTGCCTTCTTCGAACGTGAGCTGGTACAACGAATAATGTGTGCAACCTTGCTGAAGTGCGCGCTCCAGCTCGGACGCCCATTGGGCCGAAGTTTGATTGGGCCTGGCATAAATCAAGTCAAACGACACACGCGGGAATACGCTCTGGGCAAGCTCGACGGCCCTGAGGCCTTCATCCACGGTGTGAAGACGGCCGAGTGCCCGAAGATCGGCGTCGTTCATGGCCTGTACACCAAGTGAGACACGGTTGACGCCCGCGGCACGATAGTCGCGAAACCGGCCAGCATCGGCGCTGGTAGGATTTGCCTCGAGCGTGATTTCGATACCGTCAGCAAAGCCAAACAAAGCGTGAGCCTGAGCAATGATTTCGCCAACGATCTGGCCCGGCATCAGCGACGGGGTTCCACCACCGAAGAATATCGTGTCAAGAGGTGATCGAGTGGAGAGGCGGGCCGCCACCGAGCGCAGTTCGCGTATCAGTGCATCGACATAAGACTGGGCATCGATTTTAGTACGCACGTGACTATTGAAATCGCAGTACGGGCACTTCGACAAGCAAAATGGCCAGTGAACATAAAGCCCCCTGCCGGGTCCCGGCTTATTCAAGGCACGCGCTCACGAATTTTTTGAAGGCGCGCGCGCGATGAGACATGCCATGTTTTTGAGCGGGCGGCATTTCGCCAAATGTTAGCGCATGGCCGTTGGGGACAAATATCGGATCGTATCCGAATCCCAAGTCTCCTCGAGGTGGCCAAACGATCTCACCCGCGACTTCACCCTCGAACACTTCGCTCTCGCCATCGGGCCATGCGAGCGCGAGAGCGCAAGTAAAATGTGCACTATGAGTCGTGGCGTTTGCTTGCTTCATGCGCTGGTGGAGTGTGAACATGGCGAGTCGAAAATCTTTGGTTGGCCCAGCCCAACGCGCAGAATAGACCCCCGGTTGTCCATCCAGTGCATCCACGCACAGGCCAGAATCATCGGCCAGCGCTGGGAGTTTGGATGCGATTGCAGCGGCATTCGCCTTGATCAATGCATTGCCTGCAAACGTCGCCTCTGTTTCTTCCGGTTCCGCCAACCTGAGGCTTGAGGCTGAAATGGCTTGGATGTTGAACGGCGCCATGAGAGCGGCGATTTCATGAACTTTTCCTGGATTGTGACTTGCTACAACCAGTTTGCCCCCAGCCAACCGGCGCGTCATTTTATTGAACCGATTGCTTTACGTTGCATTTCAACAAGATCAGCAATGCCTTTTCGGGCCAGGGACATGAGTTCCATGAACTCAGCTTCGCTGAAGGGTTCGCCCTCAGCGGTGCCTTGAATTTCGACCAAACTGCCTTTGCCTGTCATGACAAAATTTGCATCGGTGCCGGCAGTTGAATCTTCATCGTAGTCGAGATCGAGAACGCTGACACCCTTGTAGATTCCGCACGAGATCGCTGCGACGTGGTCTTTGACTGGAATCGACTTAATCAGCTGATCGCGTTTCATGAGCTCAAAACACTTGTGCAAGGCTACAAAGGCGCCGGTGATAGCTGCTGTTCGCGTCCCGCCATCGGCCTGGATGACATCACAATCCAAGACGATTTGACGCTCGCCGAAGCCTGACATATCGGTGATTGCCCGCAAGGACCGGCCAATGAGGCGTTGGATTTCCTGGGTGCGACCGGACTGCTTTCCGGTCGCGGCTTCGCGCCGCATGCGCTCCCCAGTTGCGCGCGGCAACATGCCATACTCGGCCGTGACCCAGCCTTTACCCGTGCCCTTGAGGAACGGCGGAACGCCATTCTCCAGGCTCGCGGTACACAAAACATGCGTTCGGCCAAACTTCACAAAACACGAGCCTTCGGCATGGGCCGAAAAGCCTGGCTCGAGCGAAACTTCGCGCAATTGATGGGAAAGCCGGCCTGATGGGCGCATTACGAAAGTGTTCCTTGTCTTGAAGTTTGGGGGCGCAGGCGCTACCTAGCCCCTCACTTCCCATGGAAGCAATGACCGTTTGGGCTCAATTTGGCCGAACTCAGGAATGAACACACACCTCGTGGCGCCTACAAAACCCGTCCAACCAAGCCTGATCGGTGAATTGAGCGAACGCTCGCGCGATATCTTTCGCAATATCGTCGAGTCGTATCTGGAAACAGGTGAACCGGTTGGTTCACGGACACTTTCGCAGCGCGGCACGATTGCCTTGTCGTCGGCCTCGATCCGCAACGTGATGTCTGATCTTGAGAGCGCCGGTTTGCTGGATGCACCTCATACCAGTGCGGGACGTGTACCCACACAATTGGGATTGCGCTTTTTTGTCGATGGGTTGCTGGAAGTCGGCAATTTGAATGCTGAAGACCGCAAGGGAATCGATAGCCAACTCGCCGCAAGCGGGCGCACCATTGACGACGTCTTGACGCAGGCTTCCACTTTGTTGTCTGGTTTGAGCCAATGTGCCGGACTTGTGGTTACATCCAAGCGGGATCCCGCACTCAAGCACGTTGAATTCGTTCCGTTGGCGCCGCAACGAACGCTTGTGATTATGGTGGGCGAAGACGGATCGGTAGAGAACCGCGTGATTGAAACGCCGATTGGTCTTCCGCCATCCTCCTTTATTGAAGCGGGGAATTATTTGAGCGCCCGAATGCGGGGACGTACGCTCGAAGAAGTTCGCTCGGACATCTTGAACGAAATCACCGCCCAAAAGTCGGAAGTCGATGGACTTGCCGCCCGTCTCGTTTCTGCGGGACTCGCTGAATGGGGCGGGCATGCCGGGCCTGGAGGGTCTACACCGTCACTGATCGTCCGCGGCCAGTCGCGGTTGCTTGAAGATGTCGCTGCAACTGGCGAGCTTGAACGGGTTCGCAGGCTGTTCGACGACATTGAACGCAAAAATGATTTGATCCAAATGCTTGAGCTTGCCAAGCAGGGCGATGGTGTGCGCATTTTCATTGGCGCTGAAAGCAAGCTCTATTCCTTGTCCGGCTCATCCGTCATTGCCGCGCCATATGCCGACCAAGCGCAGAGAGTTGTGGGGGTCATCGGCGTAATTGGACCGACGCGTATCAATTACGCACGCATCGTGCCGATGGTGGATTATACAGCGCGTGTGATCAGCCGATTGATAAGCCAGCAAAAGTAATTATTTGAGAGTTGATAGCTATGAACGAACCGAAAACCGACGAAGACGCTTTCAATGCCGCATTAAATACGGCCAACGACTTGCCACAAAGTGCGCGGGCAAATGACGCCTTGAGCCTGGAGGGTGCCGACATTGTGCGCGAGGCGGCGCAAATCGCCGCGTTGAGCAGCGAACTTGCGGAATTGAAAGATCGTTATTTGCGCTCGGTCGCCGACATGGAAAATCTGCGCAAGCGGGCGGAGCGTGAGAAAAACGATGCTGCCCAGTTTGGGTTTTCCCGGTTTGCCAAGGAGCTGCTGAATGTTGCGGACAATTTCGAGCGCGCGCTCGACATCATGACGCCTGAGAAGCGGTTGGCGCTGCCTTCAGATGTGCAATCCGTTTTCGATGGAATTGAAGCGACGCAGCGTCAGTTGATGGGAGTATTCGAGCGATTTGCGATCAAACGGATCGATGCCGTTGGCCAAAAATTCAATCCAAACCTCCATGATGCGATCGCAGAGCTCCCCAGTGACCAGCATGCGGCCGGTTCGATCATCGCAGTGGCTGAGCATGGTTATGTTATTGGGGAACGGCTGCTTCGCGCTGCGAAGGTGGCAATTGCTGCTCAGCCGCTGAGGGCCGCGCCGCAAGAGAGCGGCCGTTCTGAAGCGCCAGGATCTTCCCTGGACACCAGTGCTTAGCTAATTTCCATTTGCGTCGCCGTCTCCATGGCGATCGGGATCGGATTCAGGGAAAAGTCCAAACCAGCCGTCGTCCCGCTTTGAACGACTGCGCCCCATGCGTGCATCGCGCGATTCGATGCTGAGCGCGCCCATGATCACGAAATAGATGACGGCCACCAGGCCGATCAGCATGAAAATTGCGACCCAGCCATTGCCCGAAAGCGTGGGCGTTTGAGCCGCTGCCGACGCTGTGGTTGCTGTCAGTAAAAATGTGGTTGCCACCGACGCAAAAATGGACGGCTCAGGCCTTTGTCCGGACATTTCGAAGCACCCCTCATATCAACCGGTCATTCTCTTATGTGGGATGGAGTGATGGCGAATGTATGACCGGAGTTGCGAAAACTTCTGACTTGACCCTTGATCGATTGAATCCACAGGCAGTGTTCATTTGTTTTCAAGTGCTTAAGCGTCCGAATATTTCCGGCATTGGCGGTTTCGCCGCCTTGCGGCCCATGGGGCTCCCCCCTATATGTGGCCTTGAAAGCTGCGGACTCTAGCGGCGACACCCACGCATTGCTCCCGATTACACCGGGGATGATTGCAGGCGCTTCCAAGACACTCACGAAGGCCCCAGTCCATCCGCCGAACAGAAAGGTTTAGTGAACTATGGCTAAAGTTATCGGCATCGATCTCGGAACGACCAATTCTTGCGTCGCAATTATGGACGGCGGCCAACCCAAGGTTATCGAGAACGCCGAGGGCGCCCGCACCACTCCCTCCATTGTCGCATTTACCAAGGACGGCGAACGCCTGGTTGGTCAAGCCGCCAAGCGTCAAGGCGTCACCAACCCCGAACATACTTTTTTTGCCATCAAGCGGCTGATTGGACGCAAGTTCGAAGACCCGATGACGCAAAAAGACATGGGGATGGTCCCGTACAAAATCGTCAAAGCCGATAATGGCGACGCCTGGGTTTCAGGCCGGGACAACGAGAAAATATCGCCATCGCAGATTTCTGCCTACACGCTGCAGAAAATGAAAGAGACTGCGGAAGCCTATCTTGGCGAGAAGGTCACTCAGGCCGTCATCACAGTTCCAGCATATTTCAACGATGCTCAACGTCAAGCCACCAAAGACGCCGGGCGGATCGCGGGCCTTGAGGTTTTGCGCATCATCAACGAGCCCACTGCGGCGGCGTTGGCTTATGGCCTGGATAAAAAAGAGAAGACCGCCACGATTGCCGTGTACGATTTGGGCGGCGGCACTTTCGACATATCGATTCTGGAAATCGGCGACGGCGTCTTTGAGGTGAAAGCCACGAACGGCGACACGTTCCTGGGCGGCGAAGATTTCGACATGCGCATCGTCGATTTCCTGGCCGACGAGTTCAAGCGCGAACAAGGGATCGATTTGCGCAAGGACCGCTTGGCTTTGCAGCGCCTGAAGGAGGCGGCCGAAAAGGCCAAGATTGAATTGTCGTCGCAAGTTCAAACTGAAGTCAATTTGCCGTTTATCACTGCAGATGCTTCGGGGCCCAAGCATCTGAACACCAAACTGACACGGGCGAAATTGGAGTCGCTGGTCGATGAGTTGATCCAGCGGACCATCGCCCCAGTCAAAGCCTGCATGAAAGATGCCGGAGTCACACCCGCCGACATCGACGAAGTGGTTCTTGTCGGTGGCATGATCCGCATGCCGAAAGTTCAGCAGGTTGTGAAAGACTTCTTTGGCAAGGAACCGCACAAGGGTGTAAACCCGGACGAAGTGGTTGCTGTGGGCGCGGCTATTCAGGCGGGTGTCCTGAAAGGCGAAGTCAAAGACGTCCTTCTGCTCGACGTTACTCCACTGTCCCTGGGTATCGAGACTTTGGGCGGTGTGTTCACGCGTTTGATCGATAAGAACACCACCATTCCGACCAAGAAGTCGCAAGTGTTCTCTACCGCCGAAGACGGGCAAACGGCGGTGACCATTCGTGTGTTCCAAGGTGAACGCGAGATGGCCAAAGATAACAAGTTTCTTGGTCAGTTTGATCTTGTCGGAATCCCGCCTTCGCCACGGGGCATGCCGCAAATTGAAGTCACCTTCGACATTGATGCGAATGGCCTTGTCACGGTTTTGGCCAAGGATAAGGCGACCAACAAGGAGCAGACGATCAGGATCCAGGCCTCAGGCGGCTTGTCTGAATCCGAGATCCAGGAAATGATGCGTGATGCCCAGGAACACGCAGGGGAAGACAAAAAGCGCCGTGACCTTGTGGAGACCCGCAATCGTGCTGAAGCCACTGTGCACGATATGGAAAAGACGCTGAAAGAGCATGGCGACAAAGTTGGCGCCGGTGAGCGTGGTGCAATTGAGAATGCCCTCACGGACGTAAAAGAGGCCGTGAAGGGAGAAGACCCGGATTTGATCCGTTCGAAGACGGACGCCTTGATGCAGGCATCGATGAAGCTCGGCGAAGCGATGTACAAAGGCATGGGTGCCGACGGGGGAGCGCCTGGGGATACCGGCGACAGCGGGTCTGCTCCTGACAGTGACGCAAAGCAAGGCTCGGCCGACGGAGACGTGGTCGATGCCGATTATGAAGAGGTTGACGAAGAGAAGAAAAAGGGTGGAACGCGTTAACCTCTTCTCACGTTAGTTACGGGTGCGCCGAGCGGTATTCATGTCCAAACGCGATTTTTATGAAATCCTTGGCGTTCAGCGGCGTGCGACTGCTGACGAGCTCAAGTCGGCGTTTCGTAAGAAAGCCAAAGAGCTCCATCCTGATCGAAACCCGGGGGACTCAAAGGCTGATCACAATTTCAAAGAGCTGAACGAAGCCTATGACGTCTTAAAAGACGACCAGAAACGCGCGGCCTATGATCAGTTTGGGCATGGGGCCTTTGAGGGGCCGGGCGGCGGGCGCGGCGGTGGACAAGGGTTCGATTTCTCGACGTCGTTCACGGATGTCTTTGATGATCTGTTCGGCGAATTTATGGGCGGGCGCCGCGGTGGCGCGGGCGCCAGCAATCGCGCGCAGCGTGGCTCTGACTTGCGCTACAATATGGAAATCAGTCTCGAGGATGCGTTCGCCGGCAAAACGGCAACAATCCGGATCCCTGGATCAGTCGCATGTGAATCCTGCAGCGGGACGGGCGCCGAGACCGGTTCAAAGCCACAGACATGCCCGACGTGTTCCGGCATTGGAAAGGTGCGCGCGCAGCAAGGGTTTTTCACGATCGAACGCACATGCCCTTCGTGCCAAGGGCTGGGGCGGATTGTCAAGAATCCCTGCCGGGCCTGCACGGGTTCGGGACGCGTGCAACGCGAGCGGACGCTCAATGTGAATATTCCGCAAGGCGTTGATGATGGTAACCGCATTCGTCTGGCAAACGAAGGCGAAGCAGGCCTTCGCGGAGGACCGAAAGGTGACCTCTATATATTCCTTTCTGTCGCGCCGCATCCATTGTTCAAGCGGAACGAGGCCGATCTGCAGTGTAAGGTGCCCGTCAGTTTAACAACTGCGGCGCTTGGCGGGCATATCGAAGTGCCGGTCGTTGGCGGTGGGCGGGCTCGCATCTCCATCCCGGAAGGGACACAATCCAACAAGCAGTTCAGGTTGCGGGGCAAGGGAATGCCTCCGTTGCGCGGTCAGGGCCCGGCGGGTGACTTGTTCGTGGAAGTGATGGTTGAAACGCCGGTGAGCCTGACGAAGAAGCAACAGGAATTGTTGCGCGAGTTCGAAAAGGCCGGTAGCGAGAAAAACTCGCCGGAGACCACGAGCTTTTTCGCCAGGGTCAAAGAATTCTTCAACGACTCGAAAGATTAAGCGGCTTGGACAAGTGCGGCGAAGCCGTCTTCTGAGCCGATCGCCAAATGGGCGCCATCGGGCGAGAAATTGAGCGTGGTAATCTTGGCGCCATTGAGCATGGCGAAATTTGCGCCCGGTTCGCCAATCCATTCAAACCATACCGCGCCATCGCTGGTGCCGGCTGCGATCAAGTCAAGCTCGGGATGGGCGGCAACCACTTGGACAATGCCGTCACGGTCGGGGCCAATCTCTACTGGCTCGCGGCCCATTGGGCCGTTGCGACCGGTGAAGGTCCAGCCGACCACCCGTGACGACCCGCTGGTGAACAGAGCGCGCCCGCGCCGGTCCCAAGCCAGTGATTTGACCTTGGACGGATAACCTGACATGCGCATGTCGGCGGCATCTTCCACGCGCCAGCCGTGCAAAGCGTTTTCTTGCATTGAAGATATGAGAAAGCGGCCGTCCGGACTCCATGAAATTGAGAGGTGTGAACCTTTCCACTTAAGCACCTTAGGTTCGTGCGTGGCCGACTTTGCCCACCACAGTGAGGCGCCGTTATAATGGGATACCGCAAGTCTCCGGCCTTTGTTCGGGTCGAACGCTATGCCGGTCGCGGTGGTTGCGTGCGTGAACTCTGTGGCTTGATCCCCTTGAAAAATAATTGCGGTTTTTCCAGATGTGCACGCGATCAGGCCGCTTTCGCTACTGACGGCAACATTGTCGATCCAGCGGCTTTTGTGCGCGTAAATCTCGCGAGGCGGCTCGCCCAATGTTGTGTGGACCAGGCGTCCGTCATCGCCACCGGTTAGAAATCCGCCCTCGGGATGGGCAGACAACGCCAATATCGCGCCTCGATGGACGTCAATTGTTTTTGGCGGCTGGTCTGCGGCAAACACGCGCAAGGTGCCATCGCCCAATGCGAACGCGCCAATGCCGTTGATGTCATAAACACAGGCAACAACTGGGGCATCAAAGCGCCAGGATTGACCGTTCGTCAGCCGGGGCTCACTCATCGTTGTTCAGGCGACACAGGCGGAGAAGCCACGCCGCAATTCGGCTTCGTCGAGGTCGCGGCCAATAAAAACGATACGGCTGTAGCGCTTTTCATCGGGTTTCCAGGCCGACTGATAGTCGCCCTCCATCACCATATGCACAGCCTGGAAGACCAGGCGCTCGTCCCGGTTTTTGACATCAAGTATCCCTTTTGTGCGCAGAATATTCTGACCGCGCTCGGTTAGAAGATTTCTGAGCCACTCCGTGACTTTGTCGCCATCAAGCGGCAGTGCCGATGACAGCGAAACGCTACCAATGCCGCTTTCGTGTTCATGCTCATACTCGTTCCCGTCGAGAAGATGGGGCTTTAGTTCAAGTGCGTGAGCGAGATCGAATGCATTTTGACCCAGCACTTTATCAAGATCGATTGAGCATCGTTCGGTCCGGTGGATCGGGGCCAGCGGATTGAGCGAGCGAATGATCTTTTCAACATTGGCGAGTTCTTCGGCCGTGACGAGATCGGTTTTGTTTAACAGAATTTGGTCTGCGAAGGCGATTTGTTCGACAGCCTCGTTAGACTCTTTGAGGCGTTGCGCAATGTGTTTGGCGTCAACGACCGTGGTGATGGAATCGAGCCTAGTCTTTTCCTTCACATCTTCGTCAACAAAAAACGTCTGCACGACGGGCGAGGGGTCCGCCAGTCCTGTTGTTTCAATGAGGATGGCATCAAATTTTTCTTTTCGCTTCATGAGCCCGCCCAAAATGCGGATCAGGTCGCCGCGCACGGTGCAACAGATACAGCCGTTGTTCATTTCGAAGACTTCTTCGTCGGTGTCAACGACGAGATCATTATCGATTCCGATTTCGCCAAACTCGTTGACGATCACTGCATACCGTTTGCCGTGATTTTCAGTGAGAATCCGGTTGAGCAGCGTGGTTTTCCCGGCCCCCAAATAACCGGTAAGAACTGTGACAGGCACTTGCGGCATTGGACTCTCCAATTTCAGGCGCTCATGAACCTTTCGCCATCGCCGCCGTCAAGAGCTTTGCGTTGTGGCGCATCATTGCGATGTAAGTGGACGCTGGACCATCTGCTTTGGATAGCGCGTCGGAATAAAGTTTGCCGCCGATCGAGACCCCGGTTTCGCGCGCTATTTGGCGGATTAAACGAGCGTCGGAAATGTTTTCCACGAATATGGCGCTGATGTTCTCACGTCCTATTTGAGATATCAGCGCCGCGACGCCTTTGGCGGACGCTTGACTTTCAGTGGAAATGCCCAGCGGCGCAATGAACTGGATGCCATAGGCGAGACCGAGAAAACCGAAAGCGTCATGGGTTGTAATGACGCGACGGCGGTCTTGCGGAATTCTCGCGAACGCCAAACGCATCTCCCCGTCGAGGGCGCGCAGTTCTTGAATGTAAGCGGCGGAGTTCCGTTCGAAGAACGCAGCGTTGTTCCGATCAGCCTTGGTCAAGGCCCCCGTTACATTTTCGACGTATGATATTGCGATACGAACATCTTGCCAAGCGTGGGGATTGCGTGGCACTGGCAAATTTATTGGTGCGGCGACAACCAGTCTTGCCCGCGATCCGGTTGAGTTCATGAGACGGGACGACCAAGCATCGAAACCCAAGCCATTTGTGATGAATAATCGTGCCTTCGCCACAGCGCGTGCCTGCCTCGGCGAGGGCTGAAACACATGAGCATCAGAGTCCGGCCCGACCAGAACAGTTAGCTCGATCCTGTCCCCCGCAACGCGGGCTGCCATGTCGCCAAGAATGGAGAAGCTCGCGACCACCTTCAGCTTCTCCGCGTTGGCCGGTGCAATCACAATGGCCATCACGGCCGCCAAGCCCAGAACAAGACGCAGGATCATCGCCGTGCCTCCTCGGGCTCATGATAGTGAGGTCGGCGCAACCAGCGGACAATTAGTCCGGAGCGCGAACCGACAATGATCGATGTAAGGTAGAGGGAAGAAGCCGTCAAAACGATGGCCGGGCCGGAAGCCACCTCGACATGATAGGAAATCAGTAGCCCGGCAAAGCTTGACAACATCGCAAACGCAGCGGCGATCAGAACGATATGCGAAATATCGTCCGACCAGAAGCGCGCTGCGAGTGCTGGCAACATCATCAGGCCCACGGCCATCAGTGTCCCCAAGGCTTGAAATGCTGCGACCAGATTGAGCACGACAAGGCCCAAGAAAATTGCGTGTACCCAGGCGCCGCCAGCGCCAACGCTGCGCGCAAAAACCGGATCGAAACACTCTATGACCAGCGGACGAAAAATTACGCTTACCGTTAAGGTACTGAATGTGGCCACGCCGGCCACAAAGATCAAACCTTGATCGTCGACCGCCAGGATTGAGCCGAACAGGATGTGCAACAAATCAACCGATGAACCACGGAAAGATACAAGCAACACGCCCAGCGCCAAGCTGGTCAGATAGAACCCCGCCAGGCTCGCGTCTTCTTTCATGCCTGTAGCTCGCGAGGTCACTCCCGATAAAAGTGCAACGGCCAAACCGGCAACGACCCCGCCCAAAGTCATCGCCATCAGCGACAGGCCGGACATCATAAACCCTACGGCGACGCCTGGAAGAACGGCGTGCCCGATCGCATCACCCATCAGACTCATGCGGCGCAACACGAGGAAAACACCGATCGGACCCGCGCCTATTCCAAGAGCTATGCAGGCGACGAGCGCGCGGCGCATAAATTCGAAATCAACAAATGGCGCGGCAACAAGTTCGTAGAGGCCGGTCATGGCGGGCCCTGGTGATGGAGATGCCTAGCGGGTGCAGGTTCGCGTGCCCAGCGGTCTGTCATGGTTCGCGCGCGATCCAAATTCTCAAGAGACAAAGCGTCGCCGGTTGGCGCCCAAGCGACGACTTCGCGGGCAATGAGCAGGGTTTGCGGGAAGTGTTGACGTACGAAATTGAGGTCATGCAATACGGCAATGACTGTGCGCCCTTCTGCGTGCCAACCGTTCACCAGTGTCATCAAGTCGGCGGTTGTGCGTTCGTCTACGGCTGCAAAGGGTTCGTCCAATAGAATTATTTGCGCGTCTTGGACAATCAATCGTGCGAACAGAACGCGATGCCATTGCCCCACGGAGAGGCTTGCGATCGACGATTGAGCATATCCGGTGAGGCCCACTTTGGCGACAGCTGCGGCAGCGCGATGGTGTTCGTCCGGCGAGATGGCGCCCAACGCCCCTGCCCGGGGCCAGGCGCCCAACATGACGGTCTGGGTAACCGAAAGCGGGAAGCTGCGATCGATCTCCGGCTGTTGCGGCAAGTAGGCGAACTGTTGCGGCGACAGCTGGCCTCGATGGATGGTGCCATCACTGATGGGCACAAGTCCCATGAGCGCTTTCAGCAACGTACTCTTGCCGGCGCCGTTGGGGCCTGCAAGCGCCGTCAGAGAACCTGGTGCAAATGTTCCGGTGACGTGATGCACTGCCGGAACCCGCCGATAGGTCACGATCACGTCGGTCAGCGTCAGGCCGCTTGTCGCTGCGTTCATGACAGGGCCCAGGCCGTGGCTAGCCATAGCAATGCCAATACGCAGACCGCGAGGCTGACGCGCGTCCAAACTCCTAAATTCAGCAGATTGAGGGTACGCATTGGGTCTCTGTGATGGTGAATGGCAATGTCAAATACCGGCTTGGTGCTGATTAGCTTGGTTTTTCAGGCTTTGCCACAACAGGTTGCGGCTTGGTACGCTGAATTTCAGGCTGATTCTCTGGCCTCGCAGGCGGATTGATGTATGAGCGAGCATGCTATCGATAGACTTTTCAATCAAATACAGATGCGGCAGACGGCAGATCCGGCGAAATCTTATACAGCGAAATTGCTCAATGAAGGCATCGCCAAATGCGCCAAGAAAGTGGGCGAAGAAGGTGTCGAAGTGGCCATCGCCGCACTTGGAAACGATCCCAGGGCAAGCGTCGAAGAGTCCGCCGATTTGCTGTATCATCTGTGCGTGCTGTGGGTCGCAAGCGGGGTGGACCCGGCCGACGTGTATGCGGAGCTAAAGGCCCGCGAGGAACGCTCTGGTTTGGACAGCAAGGCCGCCCGAAAGGGAATCGTCCGTTAAATCAGTCCGGCATGAGCGGCGAGCGTTTTCAAAGACACGAGAGGGCGCGGCCCAACATGCGAAATGACTTCTGCAGCGGCGAGCCCCGCCAAACGACCGCAAATATTGAGTGGCAGCCTCCGGGCATAGCCGAATAAAAATCCAGCTGCGTATTGATCGCCCGCACCTGTGGTGTCGATGACGTGTCGAACAGGCTCCGCGTTCAGCAGGTGGACATGCCCGTCTTCCACAATGACGGAGCCCAGCGCGGAGCGCGTAATCGCCGCTGTTTTTCCCCATTTGCGGATTGCCTGAAAGGCTTCGTCGAACTGCTCGGTTTCGAAGAGGGCTTTGGCCTCATCTTCATTGGCGAAAAGTATGTCGATGTCCCTGGCAAGCAAGTCTTTGAATTCAGCGCGCCAACGGCCGACGCAAAACGAGTCGGACAGGGTGAATGCTACTTTGCGCGACGCCGCTTTGGCGTGGGCAATGGCCTGACGGATTGCGGCTTTCGCACCAGGCGTGTCCCAGAGGTAGCCTTCGACAAAGAGAATGTTTGCAGATGCGACTTTTGCTGCCGCCATATCAGCGTCTACGAGGGCCGAAGCACAACCGAGGAACGTGTTCATGCTGCGTTGCCCGTCCGGCGTGATCAGGATGTGACAGGAAGCGGTCGCCGTCGAGCCTTCGGCCGGTGGCGTATCGAACAGCACGCCGAGTTTGCGAATTTCCTCTGCAAACACTTTCCCCAGGCGGTCATCGTTCACTTTGCCGATAAAACCAGCTGAGCCTCCCAGTGAGGCAATGCCAACCATCGTATTTGCCGCCGAACCCCCAGATGCTTCAACGGAATTGGCCATTGTGCGGCCCAGTGTTTCTGCGCGAAAGCCGTCAACTAGAGTCATCGCGCCTTTGGCGATACCGTGCCCGGTCAAAAAATCTTCGGTCGTGTTGGCCAAAACGTCTACGATTGCGTGCCCAATGCCCAGGACGTCTAACTTTGCTTGATGCATCGCTCTTGCCTTATATCAGTGTCTTGACGACGCGCAGTATAGGCGGCGGCCCCGCCTAAACAACCCAATGATGAAGGCCTTTGCATGCTCTCAAGTGCCGCAGCCTCACTGGCGCAAATGTTTGACCCGAAATTTCGAGGTGTGCTTCTGCTTGGCGTTGGCGGAACGGTGGCGCTGTTTCTTGGGCTTATGTTCGGATTGCAGTGGGTCATTACCTATGTGCCCGATTTCGGATTGAATTGGGTGCAGGAGGTGTACCGGATTATATCCGCGTCCCTGTTGACGATTTCGTTTATCTTTCTTGGTGCGCCTGTTGCCCAGATTTTTGCGAGCATTTTCCTTGACCGTATTGCCGATACCGTTGAAGCCAAGCATTATCGAGATGCAAAACGAGAGCCTGGAACGGGAGTTTGGGGCATTGTCTGGGCAGGCATCGGCTTTTCGGCGCTTAGTTTCGTTCTCAATCTCCTTGCGATTCCCGTCACCCTTGCTTCGTTTGGGTTGGGCGCGATAGTGATGTTTTTTGTGAATGGATATCTCACTGGACGAACATTCTTCGAGCTGGCGGCATTGCGGCACAGCATGACTTATGAAGCGCGTGCGCTTCGCAGACGCCATCGCGTGAGGCTGTTTCTGGGTGGCGCGCTGATTTCATTTTTGTCGATGATTCCAATCCTGAATTTCTTTGTCCCGCTGTTTGGCGCGGCCATGATGACCCACGAATACAACAAATTGACGAGGACTTAGGCTATGCCCATCCGCATATTGTTAGCCATTGCGATCGCCGCCGCTCTTACGGGGTGTCAGACGATTGGTGATGCTACCGGAATGGGGCGATCCGAACAGATTCAAAATCCGCCGGCGGCGGCCTTGGCTGAACCGGTGACTGCGTCCACGGGAGCAGCCGCGAACAATGCTTTGGCCGGCATGGGAGCTGAGCGCTTGGTCTCCTTGTGGGGCGAGCCTGCGCGCAAACGAAAAGATATTGGCTCGGAGCTTTGGCAATACGGCAACGGCCAAAGCAAATGCTCGGTTCTGGTCTATGTGTACCCGCTGGCGGGTGGCCCATTGACGGTTTCACATGCAGAAGCGGTGCCTGGCGGGATGGACGATGCCATTGTTGCGAATTGCGCAAAAAGCAACGGCTTGCCGCCCCTCAATCCCGTGAGCTGATTAGTCCGGGTTGCCAAACGGAGCAAAATCGTTTTCGCTTTGAGTCTTTTGAAAATGTTTGAGCGCCCACAAGACGCTCGGAAAAGCGAGTTCGCCCCACGGAATCTCCTCCCAGGCGAAGAGTTTGGCTTCGAGGCTCTCACTGCCTGCACCGAATTGTGCTGTGGAAAGTCTGGCGCGAAAAATCAATTGCACTTGTGAAATCCACGGCACCGCATAAATCGCAAGCAACCGGTCTATTTCGATGCGCGCCAGTGCTTCCTCCCATGCTTCGCGGGCGGCCCCTTGTGCCGGAGTTTCGCGTTCTTCCATGTAGCCGGCCGGAATCGTCCAAAAACCAAGCCTGGGCTCAATTGCGCGGCGGCAGAGCAATATTCGTCCGTGCCAAGAGCAAACAGCTCCCACCACTATCTTGGGGTTGACATAGTGAATATGCCCGCATCTTGCACACACATCGCGCTCCAGGTTGTCACCGTCGGGGATGCGGCGCACAAACTCACAACAACTTTTGGGGGGAGGTGGAGGGGCATGTTCGCGCATGATGTCTTGCGTCCAATGTGTGTGATCCGGTCAACGGAACCTGCGCCTGCAGCGCATCTTCCGCGAGCGAAATGAATGTGATACGGACATTGATCAGTTTCTCAAGGCATGTTCTGCCGATTATTCCACCGGACTTGAAAAATGGCAAAGAGCTTCGATCTGGATACTTCGCCCGGTCACCTTTTGCGGCGCGCGAACCAGTTCGCCAATGATCTGTATACGAATGAACAAGACGCACCGGGATTGACCCAACGTCAGTTTGCAGTTTTGTTTGCGATCGATCAACGTGAAGGCGCCAGTCAAACCGAACTGGTTCAGGCAACCGGCATTGACCGGTCAACGCTCGCCGATATGATCGTGCGCTTGCAGGGACGCGACTTGCTGGCTCGAAAGCGCACCGAGGAAGACCAGCGCGCGAATTCAGTGCGCATTACGCCAATTGGGCGGCGGGCCATGCGCGCGGCGATGCCTGCCGTTTTCAAGTCTGACGAAGGTTTTCTGGCCGTGCTGCCCACGCGCATGCGCGGGGAATTCATCAAGTCGCTTGCACTGCTTGCACAGGCGGCGAGCGACGCCCATCTGACGGAAGACGACGGTAAAGCCAGTGGCCGGGGCCGCAAGCGCAAGTAAGTTACACACGGATATCGAGAATCGTTCCCGGGCGTACGGGCTTGTTCAATCCGGGGTTCGGCTGCGCCACCGGACCAGCGCTGCTGGTGCCTTGCATTTCCGGAGCTGCGGTTTTTGGGAGGTCGCGTATTTCAGCGGGGTTCGCCGCAATTATTTTTGCGGGTAGCGCCACCTTTAGCTTCAGCGCTTCAAATTCCAGGGCGCCAGTTTGGCGTTGTGCTGGCGCTGCCGCGAGCGCCTGTGCTGCTACTTGGGAAGATGCGCCTGAGAGGTTCATATCGATGTTATGACGCGAATATGGTTCATTTTGTGCTAAAGCTTTGTTTCCGGGGTGGGGCCTTCGGCCGATTTGCTTGCACTGGCAAGCCTTTCCGCGCGCGTCATCCAGTTCCAGCTTGCGATTGCAATTGCCAATAGGGACACGACGCTTATGACGTAGGCAGGCCAAACGTAAGCCGCATAACCACCCATCGCAAAGAAGGTGCTCCAGTCAGTCATTTTGGTTCAAACTCCAATCCAAGGCGAATACTGCGCAAACGGCGCTCGGCAATTTCCGCCCGCATGCGGATGAGAAGCAAGGCTGCGTAAAGAACGTTGTATGCAACGGCCATCACCAGAAGCGGGATCAGCATCGAGCTCGTAATTGACGGGCCGTCGGTGCGGAACACCGTGGCGCCCTGGTGCAAAGTATTCCACCAGTCCACCGAAAATTTGATAATCGGAATGTTGATCGCCCCCACGAGTGCCAAGATTCGCGCTGCGCGTGCGGCACGCGCAGGGTCTTCAATGGCGCTCCACAACACGATGTAACCGAGATACATAAAAAACAAGATCAACACGGACGTGAGCCGTGCATCCCACACCCACCAGGCGCCCCACATCGGTTTACCCCAAAGCATTCCAGTGATCAGTGCCAGGGCCGTAAATATGCACCCGACCGGCGCTGACGCTTTGGCCGCAACATCAGCAAGCGGGTGCTTCCAAATGAAGGCCGCGGCACTGGCAAGCGCCATGCAACCATATACGAACATCGACATCCACGCTGCGGGGACATGAACATACATGATGCGGGCTGCATCGCCTTGCTGGTAGTCGGGCGGCGCCATAAACAAACCGAGAAACAGACCGGCGAGCAAAAGCCCGATCGCCGAGCCGAGAAACCATGGAGTCAGACTGCTGGCCAGGCGCGCAAAGCGCTCAGGGTTGGCGTAGGCGAGAACGGGCATAGTTTATCGCATTCCCTTGTTTAGTCGTCGTTGAGGCGCATCGAAGTGGCAGCGGCAATCGATCCGACCACCACTGCAATCAACGAGCACGCGCCCAGCAGAGTCAAAGCTTGTGTTGGATCGGTGTTCGTCTGGGCCTGTGCGACTGCGGTAGAACCGAAAATCAGAAACGGGATATTCAACGGCAAGGCAAGCAGTGCCAGGACCATGCCGCCGCGCTGGACACTTGCGCCAAGGGCAGCGGCGGCGGCGCCAATAGCACTGAGGGCGGGCGTTCCGACAAGAAGCGACAACGCGAGCACGGGCACAGCGTCTAGCGATAAATTGAGCAGCGGGGCCAATACGGGGGCCAAAAGCGTAATGATCAAACCTGAGGTGAGCCAATGGGCAATTATTTTGGCCAGAGCCATGAATTCCAATGGCAATGGCGACAAACGCATGAGATCCAGTGTCCCGTCTTCAACATCAGGCTGGACGATGCGCTCAAGTCCCAACAATGTCGCCAGAAGTGCCGCGATCCAAAACAGGCCAGGGCTTGCCGACTTGAGTGTTGCCATGTCAGGACCAAGACCCAAGGGCGCCAACACAACGATAAGTGCAAAGAACGCTGCCGACAATGCGGCCCCGCCGCTGGCGCGGATACCAAGCGTTACATCACGGCGGATCAGGGCAAAGAACGTCCTCATGCTCGTGGCCCGAGTTGAAGGCTTTTGGGGTCGCCAAGGAATGGCTCGTGCGTTGCGGCTACGATCAAGCCGCCCTTACTCAGGTGTTCCATGCACATGATGGACAGTTGCGCGCGCGTTTGCGCATCCAGTGCAATTGTCGGCTCATCCAACAGCCAGAGTTTTCGCTTTTGCAAAGAGAGCCGCGCAAGCGACAGCCGCCGGCGCTGACCCGCCGACAAAAATCCTGCACTGTGTGTTGCCAGACTTGCTAGCCCCCAAGACTCCAGCGCGGCATCTACGTTTTTTACAGGTGCGCCCAGAATTGCTGCATGAAAGCGCAAAGTCTCTTGCACGCGCAACTGAGGGCGAATGGCATCTTGATGGCTAATAAAGTGAAAGGCTTGATCGCGCCGGTCATCCGTCAGCGTCTTTCCGTCGTCATCGAGCAAACGAAGGCGTCCGGTCAATATTCCAAGCAACCCTGCGATGACCCGCAATAGCGTAGTTTTTCCGCTGCCATTTGGACCGTGTAAAACTAGCGCTTCGCCGGCGGCCACTTCGAAACTGACGTTGCGAAAGACAATGCGCTCACCCCTTAGAGCGGCCAACGTCTCGCCAATCAGTTGCATCGATCAAATGTCCGAGAAGTTGCCGCCCCGGCCGCGCCCCGAGGCGAAGCGGTCAGCACCGGTGAGCGCTTCGCCGCTTAGCATGGCGGCTTGACCGTGTGCAAACTCGTTCGCCATGGCGTCAGCATAGCCGAGATCTTGTTGCTGGTATGCAGATAGACGATCATGGCGCAGACAGAATTGCGGAAACATTGCTATTTCCGCTGCAATTTTCTCGGCTTCCTGGCGGGCACTGCCCTGGGCAACGATGCGATTGACCAGGCCCATGGACAGCGCTTCAGCTGCACTGACTGGCCGCCCGGTCAAAATCAGGTCCATAGCGTGACCCATCCCGATCAAACGGGGTAGCCGCACCGTGCCGCCGTCGATCAATGGAACGCCCCAGCGCCTGCAAAAGACGCCCAGGGTTGCGTTATCCTCTGCCACCCGCATGTCGCACCACAGAGCGAGTTCAAGCCCACCGGCAACGGCATGGCCTGCGATGGCCGCGATTACAGGTTTTGAAAGCAACAGTCGTGAAGGTCCCATTGGGGCCGTAGCGTCGTTGCGAATATCCAACCCAGGCTCAGGGTTTTTGAAGAGATTGCCGTTGCCTTCACTGATGGCCTTCAGGTCGGCTCCGGCGCAAAAAGTACCGCTTTCCCCATAAAAAACCGCGACGCTTGCTGTTGGATCGCTATCGAATGCAAGGAAAGCCTCAGCCAGAGCGGCGGCAGTTGGCCGATCAACTGCATTGCGCCTGTCGGGGCGCGACAAGATCACAGTCGCGACCCGGCCGTTTCGTTCTACACGTACTGCAGGATTTGCCATGGCGTAATTATCCAGATGAGAACTGTTTCATGCGAAAATAGTCCGGTAGCATGAGGAAGTGAAAGTTATTAGTTTTCGCCCTGGCTGCCATTCCCATTTCTCAACCCCCATGTCCCGCATAACAGGAGCTCACCGAACGTGACCGTCTTCGACAGTTTCAAGGCCAAAAAAACACTCAAAGTTGGTGCGAAGACTTACACCTATTACAATTTGAAAGCTGCAGAGAAGAATGGGCTGACCGGAATATCGAGACTGCCGTATTCCATGAAGGTGCTACTTGAGAATTTACTGAGGCACGAGGATGGCCGCACGGTCACGAAGGACGACATACAGGCTGTCGCCGACTGGCTGATCGCAAAAAAGTCCGACCGGGAAATTGCCTTCCGGCCGGCACGCGTCCTGATGCAGGATTTCACCGGCGTCCCTGCCGTTGTCGATTTGGCTGCCATGCGTGATGCGATGACCGCGTTGGGGGGCAACCCGGAGAAAATTAACCCACTCACCCCTGTCGATCTGGTCATTGATCACTCTGTGATGGTCGATCACTTTGGTACCAAGGACTCCTTCAAAAAAAATGTTGCGCGGGAATTCGAACGCAATGGCGAGCGCTATTCATTCTTGCGTTGGGGACAGTCTGCGTTTGACAATTTCCGAGTGGTGCCGCCCGGCACCGGCATATGCCATCAAGTCAACCTTGAGTATCTGGCGCAAACGGTCTGGACATCGAAGGTCAAAGACGGAAAGAAAACTATCGAGGTCGCCTATCCTGACACGCTCGTGGGCACAGACAGCCACACCGTGATGATCAACGGACTGGCTGTGCTGGGTTGGGGCGTTGGCGGTATCGAAGCCGAGGCCGCAATGCTGGGTCAACCCCTGTCGATGCTGATCCCGGAAGTGGTTGGCATGAAGCTGACAGGTAAAGTCCGCGAAGGCGTCACGGCAACGGATTTGGTGTTGACGGTTACGCAGATGCTGCGCAAGCGGGGTGTCGTCAACAAATTTGTCGAGTTCTTTGGACCTGGCCTGAATGAGTTGCCGCTGGAAGACCGGGCTACAATTGCCAATATGGCACCTGAGTATGGCGCGACTTGCGGATTCTTTCCGATTGATGAGGAAACGGTTCGTTATTTGAAGGCAACAGGACGTGCAAAGGCGCGCGTTGATTTGGTGGCGGCCTATGCGAAAGCGCAAGGCATGTGGCGCACGGAAAAAAGCGAAGACCCGGACTTTACGGACACTTTGGAACTGGACCTGGGTGATGTCGAACCCAGCATGGCGGGTCCGGCCAGACCCCAAGACCGGGTTCCGCTGGCCACGGCGTCACAGGGTTTTGCAGAGTCGCTTGCCAAAACATTCGGCAAAGCGGGCAAAGAGAGTGAGACGATTATTGTTGCGGATACGGATTATAGTATCGGCCATGGCGCTGTGGTGATCGCCGCTATTACGTCATGCACGAATACGTCCAACCCATTTGTGATGGTGGGCGCGGGATTGGTGGCGCGCAACGCCCTGAAGAGAGGCCTGAAGGTTAAACCATGGGTGAAGACGTCACTCGCGCCGGGCAGCCAGGTTGTGGGTGAGTACCTGCAGAAAGCGGGATTGCAGAAAGATCTCGACAAGCTTGGATTCAATGTTGTGGGCTATGGATGCACGACGTGCATCGGCAACTCCGGACCGTTGCCCGAGAATGTGTCGGCAGCGATCAGTACAGGCGATCTGGTTGCGGCGGCCGTGTTGTCCGGTAACAGGAACTTCGAAGGCCGGGTCAACCCGCAAACGCGGGCGAATTATCTGGCGTCGCCACCACTGGTGGTCGCCTACGCTCTTGCGGGTTCTATGACAGTTGATCTTATCAATGATCCCCTTGGCCACGATAAAAAGGGGAAACCTGTCTATCTCAAAGACATCTGGCCGAGTGCGAAAGAGATTTCCGAAACGGTGCGCAAGGCGGTGACAACCAAGATATTTCGCGATCGCTATGCCGATGTATTCGACGGCGGATCGGTGTGGAAGAAGATCAAGGTCAGGAAGTCGCTGACTTACCCATGGGATATGGGGTCAACATATGTGCAGCAGCCGCCTTATTTCGACGGTGTAACTCAAGAGCCCGTGCCGGTGCAGGATATTCGCCAGGCGCGAATCCTGGGTTTGTTCGGCGATTCGATCACGACAGATCACATCAGCCCGGCTGGAGATATAAAATCATCAAGCCCGGCCGGCACATTCCTGCAAGAACGGCAAGTGCGGCAGACGGACTTCAATAGCTATGGAGCGCGGCGCGGCAATCATGAGGTCATGATGCGCGGGACGTTTGCCAATATCCGTATCAAGAACCAAATGGTTCCCGGGGTGGAAGGCGGCGTCACGAAGTACCAACCTTCGGGCGATCAGATGCCGATCTATGATGCGGCCATGCGTTATCAGGCGGATGGCGTGCCACTGGTGATTTTTGCCGGCAAAGAATATGGCACTGGCTCTTCACGGGACTGGGCTGCGAAAGGCACGCGCTTGCTGGGTGTGCGAGCAGTGATCGTCGAGACTTTTGAACGCATCCACCGCTCCAATTTGGTCGGCATGGGGGTGTTACCTCTGCAGTTTACCGGCGGCCAGAATTGGAAAAGTTTGGGGCTAACGGGCGCGGAACTTATCGATATTCCAGGGCTGGAGCAGGATTTGAAGCCGCGGCAAATGCTGAGTGTCAACATTACCTACGCCGACGGACGCCGTGAAAGTGTGCCGGTCATGTCGCGAATCGATACGCTCGACGAAATAGAGTACTTCCGAAATGGCGGAATTCTGCACTACGTGCTGCGCGGATTGGTCAAGGCTGCATGATCCAGGTGCTGCCAAACACCGCTTCGTGAATAGGCAGAGAGGCTTGCCTCGAGTAGGTTTTTGCGTGATGACGCATCTGACTCTTCCTTTCATCTTGCGCGCCGGCTGCCTTGTGGTGGCGGGTGCGGTACTCGTTGTCTTGCCGCTGAAAGCCGAGCCAGTCTTCGCCGAGCTTTACACCAGCCAAGGCTGCTCGTCGTGTCCGGTCGCCGACCAGATTTGGGGTGAGCTGCAAAAGCGGCCCGATGTGGTCGCAGTGTCGTTCAACATCGATTACTGGGACTACATCGGCTGGCGCGATACGCTGGCCAGTCATGATAATACGGTGCGCCAAAAGGGCTATGAGCCCGCGATGCCATCGCGGCAAATGTACACGCCGCAAGTGATTATTGACGGCGTGCGAGACGTTGTTGGCAATCAGCGAAGTGATGTCACCGGTGGTCTGAGCGCGAGGCTCGCCGAGACTCGAGGAAAACGCGCCGCCATTACGCTTGAGCAAACAGGTAACGACGTGCAGGTCCAGATCGGTGCCGGAACTGCGGGTCCAGGATCGACAATATGGATAGCGCACACACTTTCTTCGCGAAGTGTGAATATTACACGCGGCGAAAATTCAGGCCGGGTGATGACCTATTGGAACGTTGTCAGGGACTTTTCTGAAGCGGGGAAATGGTCGGGAGCTGCTACTACGCTGAAGGTGCCCGCACACGGACGCGACCCCAATGAAATGACCGACGGCCTTGCGGTGTGGATTCAATCCGGTAGCAATGGACCCGTGCAGGGAGCCGCACAAATCAGGTTGCGCAAGAGCAAATGAATCAAGCGCTACCGGGGCGCGCCCGCATTTATAGGATTGAGCAGGGCTTCGACCGGCGAAGACAGCAATGCACCCTTGAAATTCGGGATCTTGTACGCCCAGCCCTTTGCCATCGCATTGATTTCCTTCGCTTCCTTGGCGATATCGGGCTTGAGTTTTGACGCGGTGACGTTCTGGGGCGGTTGAACAGAGTTGTCGGCAATGGCATCAAGGGCCACCCAATACTCATTGTCTTTTAGAGCAATGATCAGGTTCAACGCCAAACCGTCAAATGTCTGGAAAGTTGAACGGGCCGGCTTTGAAAAATCGACTTTTGATTGCGGCACGACATCTGTGAAGGACATTCCCATCAACGCATTGCCGACACCATTGGGTTCACCTTCGGAGCGCAGCGAGCGGCCAGAGGGCAAGCGCCCAACGACCGAGAAATTTTGAGTCTCAGGCTTATCGCGCGTTACCGTGTAAGCGGCTCCGGTAAACGGTTTGACTGCCACAGTTTTGATGCGATCACGTGCAAAATCGATGAATGATTTGTCGAGCCACTGCTCTTGGGCGGTGTCGAGCGAGTAGCTCCCGCGGGCAACATAGGTTTGCGCATCGCCGGGGCGGCGTACATAGATGGCTTGCTTTCCACCTGCAGACGCGCCTTCGACAGCGGCACCGGACACCAGGCTAGCAGCAACATCACCCTTTTTGTCTTTCAGAGTCACAATCGACCCGGAACCACCCGATTTGGGGAGGCCCAATCCAAGCTTTTCCTGCCAGTCCGCGCGCGCAGTGCGCTG
This sequence comes from Alphaproteobacteria bacterium, assembly GCA_034440175.1. Taxonomy (GTDB): domain Bacteria; phylum Pseudomonadota; class Alphaproteobacteria; order Micropepsales; family Micropepsaceae; genus SZUA-430. The sequence continues at coordinate 16,510 of JAWXBO010000019.1, read as the reverse complement.
TTCGATCAGGTCGAGTTCGGCAAGTCCCAGAATGGTTTTTCGAACGGTGTTGAAGTCGGCGCCATAGCCTGCCTTGTCGGGCAATATCCACTGTCCGTCGGCTCTGCGCGTGACATTGAACACCGACGACTTCGTTTCAATTTGTATCGAAGCCACGTCATCGACTTTTGCTTCGAGAGACGGAAACATTCGTACTTGCTCGAACACGGGTTGGCTGGTCGTGCCACGCTGCCATTGAGCGATGGACGCCAACACCACAGCAATTGCGGTTGCGCCTGCAAGAATTGTCAGAGCACGTATCCGGCGCTTGAGGACCGGTATGACGGGTTGCCTGGTGGCGGCGGGAAGGTTCATTGCGCGCCCCCAGCAGCCGGCACCGGCTTCTTGCGGCGGCCAGCGACCCACATCACCAGCGCCGTACCCGCGATCATCAAGGGGATAAAGAGAATATTGATCGCGGCCAGCCAATTGCCGAAGCCATCGATGTCGCGGCGCAATTTGTATTGGACATCACGCAAGGCCTTGCGTGTGTCGACCAGTTCCGAACGGAAACTATCCATTTCTTTTTCTTGTTCTGCCGTTAGAAGCTCTTGGGGATGTGCGGTGCCGGGCCTGCTTTGCGCCCGGCGTTTGCCCTCAAGTTCAGCCAACTTGCTTTGAGTTGCCGTCAATTTTTCCTGCAGCAGTTGCTCCTGGCGCAGAAATTGCTGCTCCGCCCGGCGGCGCATATCGTTGACGACAACAAACGGGCGGTTTGATGTTCCGCGCGAGCGCAGTGAGATCAGCGCATCGGTCCCGGTTAAATTCTCTACCGTGTTCAACACGAACACGGCATTGTCGGCCACAGGGACTGCAACGCGTTGACCTTGAAGCTCCTGCGGCTGAACCCAAAAGCCGTCATTGAATATGTCACTGTCAGCAACCAGCACGATATTAGCTGCTTTCGTTTCCTTGATGTGGGCGGGTATGGTGCCCTTGATTGGTTGGCCATCGGTGACGGGTTGTGCGGGCACGCCTGCCGGAAATGCCGATTTGATGGGTCCGCGAATACGGGCTGCGACAACGAACCGCTCGCCGGACTTGGCAAAGTCGCGCAGCAAGTCGTCGGGATTGGGATTGCCGGTGATTTTGGCCAGCGGAATTTGCATCGTGTCGTTTGTCGTTTGGATGAGCGGCAGCAATTGGGTCGTCGCGCCTTCGCGTTTTTTGATTGCGCCTACGGTTCCCAGATTGATGTCCGTCAACTCCGCAGTCACGAGATCCTTGCGGTCCATATCTGCCGCATTGAAGCTGACCCAGGCCACGTAATCGACGACATCGCCAGAAAACTGCACGCGTTGCGCGCGGTCACGCACGCCGATGATATTCCCAGGGTCAACTGCAACGCCCCAGGATTTCATCAGAGGCTCAATGCTGGCGGCTGAAGACTGGGTCGAACCCTGAAGCGGTTGCCCCGAGGGGTCGGCGCCCACTTGCGAAATTTCGGACCATGGGTCGAGGAACACCAGCGCGCGGCCGCCGCGCATAACAAATTGGTCGATCGCATACTGCGTTGTTGGCGTGAGCGGTTTGGGATGCGCGATCATCACAACGTCGATATCGGGGGGAATTCTGTCGAAATCCTGCTCAAGGAATTGGACGTCGAAGGACTCACGCAGCTGCTCATAGATCATGAAGGGCTTGGACTGGCCTTGCATCGCCGCCATCATGCCGCCAGATCCGGCGTCGAATGGAATGTTCGACACAACCCCCACTTTCGGCTTTTTCTCGCGTGTGAGTTTGAAAATGAGATTTGTGATGTCGTATTCGAGATAGGCTTCGCGGTCTTCGAGGAAGAAGGGGATGACTTCCCGGCCACTGACCATGTTGGTGCCAACCAGTCCGAAGTAGATTTTCTCGCCGGCAGGCGTTGGCGCGCCGGTTACACCTTGCGAGGCAGCGAGGTCTTCTTGTTCTGTGAGCGGTTCGGGATCAATAATTTCAAGCTTGAGTTTGCCGCCGGAGATGCTTTCGTAGCGCAGCAACAGGTCGCGAATGCGCGAGCCATAAGCCCGTACGCCAGCATATTTTACCGAGATTTTCTCGGAAAAATAAAACCGCAAGGTCACCGGTTCCGGGATCGCCTGCAGCGTGTCGCGCGTGCCCTGGCTGACGGTGTAGAGCCCATTTTCAGTCAAGTCGATACGCGCAGACGAGAACCAGACGTCAGAGGTCATGTTGACGGCAAAAAACAGCACGACGCCAAGGGTGATCGCTGCGGCGGCAATTGTTGAGCGGGTCCAACGCATGGTTCAATCCGCCCGCTTGAGGTCGATGACGACCGAATTGATGAAGAGGCACAGCGCGATGAGTGATCCGAAGAAGATCAAATCGCGCAGATCGATGACGCCATCCATGATCGCATTGAAATGCGTCAAAAAGCTAAACGATGAAATCGCATTGACAATGAAAACAGGCGCCCACCCTTGAAAGAAATCCAGGACGATATTGTGCCCTGAGATTGTGAACATGAAGCAGACGACGACGCTGACCACGAAGGCGATGACTTGATTATTCGTCATCGCCGAGATGCATGATCCGATCGCAAGATAGCCGCCAGCCATCAACCAGCTGCCGAAGTATCCCGCCAGGATGACGCCATTGTCTGGTGAGCCCAGAAAATTGACCGTAGCCCACATGGGAAAGGTCAGCAGCAAGGCGATGCCGGAGAATACCCAGGCCGCAAGGAACTTCCCTGTCACCGCAGCCGTTACAGGCACAGGCAAAGTCATCAGCAATTCGATCGTGCCGGATTTTTGTTCTTCCGCCCAAAGCCGCATGGAAATTGCAGGTAGCAGAAACAGATAGAGCCACGGATGAAAGCCAAAAAATACGTCGAGCTCGGCGCGCCCGGACTGAAAAAACTGACCGAAATAGAATGTGAAGGCTCCCATCGAGAGCAGGAAGATCACGATAAAGACATAGGCTACGGGTGTTGCAAAGTAGCCTGCGAACTCGCGGCGGAAGACGGCATTGGTCAGGTTCCAGAAACTCATTGTCCGCCCTCCACCCTGATTTCGGCATCTGGCGTCGTCAGGGAACGGAATACATCATCGAAGCGCTTGGTTGGCGATTTGGCCAAGAGTTCGGCCGGGGTGCCATCCGCAACGATTTTTCCCTTGTCGATGATGACCGCGCGCGAACAGACGGCGTCAACTTCCTCCAGGATGTGGGTCGAGATGATGATGGCTTTGTTTGCGCTCATCGCGCGAATGAGGCTGCGCACCGCCTGCTTTTGATTGGGGTCGAGACCGTCGGTTGGTTCATCCATAATCAGAACCGGAGGATCGTGCAAAATCGCCTGGGCAAGACCGACGCGCCGCTTAAAACCTTTTGAGAGGGTTTCGATTTTCTGTCCCAGTACAGCTTGAAGGCCGGTTCGGGCAACTGCCAAGTCGATTGCTTTTTGCGCCGCCTCGTCTTTCAAGCCGCGAACGCGGGCTATAAACGACAAAAATTGTACGGGTGTCATGTCGGGATAGGCAGGTGCACCTTCCGGCAAATAGCCAATTGCACTCTGCGCTTCGAACTGTTCTTCCACGATGTCGTGACCACAAACGGAGATGCGGCCTTCGCTGGGAGCGAGAAAGCCTGTGATCATTTTCATGGTGGTTGACTTGCCGGCCCCGTTGGGTCCCAGAAAGCCCAACACTTCGCCTTTTTTTACACGCAGCGAAATCCCGCCTACGGCTGTAAAACTACCAAAGCGCCGGACTAAATCTTCTATAATGATCATGGAATTGCTGGCTTACCCGCCATAGATATCGAGTTGAGTTGTGAGCCCAGCAAATACGCAAAAGCAAGTGCAACCGCAAGTGTACAAAAAGGTTCAAACCCTCAACATTAACCCGCCATCGACGTTCAAACCGTGGCCGGTCACAAAAGCCCCGTCATCGGACGCCAGAAAGAGCGCGGCGCGCGCCAGGTCTTGAGGTTCTCCCAAACGGCGAAGCGCCGATTTTTTTGCCCAAATGTCAGCGATGTCTGGCCTTGCCTCCCACAGCGGCCGGGTCATGCCAGTGCGGATCGCCCCCGGGAGCAGATAGTTGGCGGTGATGTTGAACTTGCCAAGTTCGAGGGCGAGCGTGCGGGTGAGACCCGCTACCCCCGCTTTGGAGGCGCAATAGGCTGAAAGGCCATAGTCTGTGCCATCGGCCATGACCGAGGCCACGTTAATGATCCGCCCTGCCCTGCTGTTCTTCAGAAACGGAATGGCTTGCTGACAGATCAGAAAAGGCGCGGTCAGGTTGACTGCAAGGGTGCGGTCCCAGACCTCGCGTGTCATTTCTTCTGCCAAGGCGTTCGACGCCATGCCTGCGTTGTTCATGACAATGTCGAGTTGGCCTTGCGATTTGGTGGCGGCTTCGATGATTTTGGCGGCGGCACCTTCAGCTGAGACATCGATTTCCAACAGTGAGATGGTGCCTTGCATCTTGTGGACGCTGCCCAAATTCCTGCCTGGCAAATCCACGGCAAGAACGCGTGCACCGGCATTTGCAAACAGCTGAGCGCAGGCATGGCCAATGCCAGAAGCGGCCCCGGTGACAACCGCTACTCGTCCTGACAGGCGCATAAAAAAACCCTCCCTCGCGCTTTGGTTGGCGAGGGAGGGTTTTACACCAAGTCTGGAGCAAGTCTTTGTCAGTCTTTCAAAAAACTCCGGTTGGCCCGGGGTGCGGATAAAGCCGCGAGGGGGCTGGGGGCTGATGATCCGGGGCCTTCGCCGCACCACCGAACCAACCGGTACGTATGAAGATGACCTCCCAAAACGGCGGCGCAAGGGCGGAAATGCGGCGGTACTATGACCCCGATTCACGAGATTGCGAGTTGATGCTGAATGGCCCGTCAGAAATCACGAAATCAGGCGGGAAGCGCTGCCAACCGCTCAGCAATAATGCGCATCGCGACCGGGTTCGAACCCATGATGGTGTGGGGACTGTCAATTTCGATGTTTTCTGAGGCCGGGGTCTCTTCGATCAAACATGAGCGCCACGGCACGATGCCATCGGATCTGGTGTAGAATGCGGTGACTGGGACTGGCGGATTGCGGTGCAGATCCGCAGCTCGGGTCGTGAAAGAGGGATCGAAACCTGCAGAGAGGGCTTCCGCAAACGGCGACAAAGGCGTTTTGACCGGGAAAAGCACCGGGGTGCCCAAAGTGATGACCCGTACGATTTTAGCGGGAGAGTCTTTTGCCAATTCCCTGGCGAATAATCCCCCGAGGCTTCGTCCGATCAGACTGACCTTGCGGCCCGTTCTTTGGTGAGCCTCATCAACAAGCGCGGCACAGCGCGACAGTGCCACCGGGGTAGGTCCCCAATTCAGCCCTCGTCCCCAACCGCGCGCGTCGTAACCGGCATCGCGCAGCCAATTGATCAAACCCTTTGTCGCCCAGTCGCCGGTCAGAAACCCCGGGAATAGGAGCACAGTATGCCCATCGCCGCGCGGCACGTTTTCGACAGGCGGGGCGCATGGCGGTCGCAGCGTAGATCCCACAAAACTTGCAATATCCTTGCAGGCGCCGTAGGCGGCGTGCAACGGACGATCACTGGGATATTGGGTGAGTGACTGGTTCGGCATTTGCCTTCACATTTTCGAAATTGAGCGAGGAATGCAAGTTTGGCCCGCAGACTGCAAGTGTTTAACCTTTCCCGGTCATGGAAAAAAGGAGATTTCAATGCGCAAGAGCGTGAGTTTTGGCGACGCGGTATTCGACTACGCCGTTGATGTGGGTGTGCGTGAGCATCCTGCTTTGAAAAAATGCCGGGAGGACACGGCTGCGATGGGCGGCGTTTCAATCATGCAAATCGCCCCTGAACAGGGTGCATTCATGGGACTTGTGGCGAAATTGATGAACGCCAAACGCTATATCGAAGTGGGTACATTTACAGGCTACAGCGCGCTGAGTGTTGCATTATCCTTGGCTGATGATGGTCATGCCGACGCTTTGGATATCAGCGAAGACTACATGGAAACGGCACGAGGCTATTGGCGGTTGGCGGGCCAGGAGCGGAAGGTTACTGGTCATGTGGCGCCCGCCGTTCAAACGATGGAGCGGATGTTAAAAGATGGCGCGGCAAACCATTATGATTTTGCTTTTATCGATGCCGACAAAGCCAATTATGATGCCTATTACGAACGAATGTTGAAGTTGGTCCGGCCGGGTGGGTTGATCGCGATCGACAATGTTTTGTGGTCGGGCAAGGTCGCCGACCTTTCTGACACCAGCCCGGACACGTCGGCCATTCGGGCTTTGAACAGCAAAATCAAGGCAGATCAACGGGTCGATACCGTGCTTTTGCCGTTTGCCGATGGTATTTTCATGTGCCGCAAGCGCTGATCCTGCTTGCCAAGCGGCGATTGCCGGTTGAGACTTTTGCGTTGGAAATGACCGATGAAACCATAGTCAATTTTCGTGAAACCGAGCGCCCGGCGCCACGAAGCGACGACACGGGCGCCTCCTCGCCGCAGCGGGGGGAAGAGGTGATGTTTGATCGCCGGGAGCTAAACGTCATTTTGTCGGTGTATGGGCGCATGGTGGCTCAAGGCGAGTGGCGGGATTATGCGATCGGGATGGGGCGTGAGGCGGCTGTCTTTGCGGTGTTCAGGCGTAGCTCTGAAATGCCACTTTACCGGATCGAGAAACATCCCAAACGGCGGCGCGAGCACGGGCTGTATTGCGTAGTCGCGCCCGGTGGGCACATTCTCAAGCGGGGTCATGAACTTGCGCAGGTGTTGCGGGTGCTTGAACCCAAGCGGCCGCAATTGGTGGAATAGGCGTTCATTCGAAATCACTCCGTTTTTTACATGTGCAGGCACACCGTCTCACGCTGGTGGGCGCATGAAAAAGCCCCGGAAGCCAGTGGGCGTCCGGGGCCTGAAAGTCGTGCTTTGCGGCCAGGGTTATTCGCGATTGCCCAACAGGCGCAACAGCATGATGAACAAATTGATGAAGTCCATATAGAGTCTGAGGGCACCAACAATTGCTTTCTTGCTCATGGTCTCACTGTCGTCGCTGCCCGAATACATTTCCTTGATTTGTTGGGTGTCGTAGGCCGTCAAGCCTGCAAAAACCAAAACACCGATGGCGCTAATGGCGAAACTCAGTGCACTCGATTGCATGAAAATGTTGACGACTGAAGCGATGAGCAGACCGACAACACCCATGATCAGGAATGAGCCCCAGGCGCTCAAGCTGCGCGGGGTTGTGTATCCATAAAGGCTGAGGGCGCCGAAGGTCGCGGAGGTGATGAAGAAAACCCGGACAATGTCTTCCCCAACATAGATCTTGAAAATGGACGCCATCGACAGGCCCATTATGGCAGCAAACGCCCAAAACCACATTTGCGCCGTCGATGCCGACATACGGTCTATGCGGCCGAAAGCGAACCACGCGATGCCCAACGGCGCAAACATCACAACCCACATGAGGGGCGTGCCGTAGATCGCGTTGAACAATGCCGGGGTGACGGACGTAAAATATGCAATCAGCCCGGTCACGCCCAAGCCCAACATCATGTATTGGTAGACGCTGAGCATGTAGGTGCGCAGGCCTTGATCGATGGCCTGGTCATAGGTCCCCGCGACTGGACGGGTTTGATATGCTGGAATGTTGTTGTCGGCCATGTGTTGAACCCTTTTACGGTTAGCCTCGTCGCGAGGCCCTTTGTACTGCTGGTATAATATCGGGTTGTTCTACGGTTTTTTCAAGACAATGTATGCAGGCACTTTTATCGTCCGGTTTTATCGCTTATTCAGGGAAAATTAAGGGTTTAGGCGGTACGAAGCGTGCGCGCCGCCGGTGTCGAGAGGGCGGTCCAGGTCGCGGCAATGCCCAGTCCCATGGCGGCCAGCGCGCCACCGATGATGACGGCGGCCAGGGTTGGCATGGAAGGCTGAAAGGTCGTGTTCATGGCGAAATAGGCAACGGCCCAGGCCGCCAAGGTGCCCGAAATTGCAGCAACGAAGCCCGCCCCCAACCCCAACACGGCGAATTCCATCAAATAGGTGGTCATCACCTGGCCTTTTGTGGCGCCCAAGACCTTGAGCACGACGGCATCGAATAGCCGATGCCGGTGTCCAGCCGCCAGGGCGCCGGCAAGTACCAGCAAACCGGTCAACAGGGTGACAAGGCTTGCGGCGCGGACGCCGCTGGCTAGTTGCTGGACGAGTTCGCTTGCCGTCTCGAGCGCTTCACGGACGCGGATGACCGACACGTTTGAGAACGCCGACGAGACGGTACGCTCGACGTCGTCCTCTTGGTCCAGCGTGACGCGGGCGGTGGCCAAATGCGCATGCGGTGCCTTTTCCAGCACGCCGGGCGAGACGATCATGATGAAGTTCATGCGCGCACTCGAAAAATCGACGCGCCTTGTGTTGGCAATTTTCAATGTGAACTCGCGGCCAAGAATATTCACCGTTATCGTGTCGCCGACGTCCAGGTTCATTCCGGCCGCGAGATTGGCGTCGAATGAGACCAATGGCGGACCCTTGTAATTTTTCGGCCACCACGAGCCTTTGACAACCTGATTGCGCGCGCCCGGAGGATTGCCGTACGTCAGGCCCCGATCCCCATTCAATGCCCATCTTGCTTCACGCGCGACGACGGCTTTTTCGGCCGTTACATCCTTGAGCTTGACGATGCGTCCGCGAATCATCGGCACGACGGTCAGCTCCGACACGCCCTTTTGCCCGTTCATTATTTTTCTGAACTTTTCAACCTGGTTCGTCTGAATGTCGACAAAGAAGAAACTTGGTGCTTCGGCTGGTGTTTCTTCATTGATGACCCGGCGAATGTTGGCGTCAATCAACGCAATCGCCGCCAGCAAAGTCAACCCCAGTCCCAGAGACAAAATGACGGCGGGTGTTGGTGCGCCGGGCCGATAGATATTGGAAAGCGCGAGGCGCGCCATCATGCATTTGGGACGCGGGACGTGGCGTGCTATCCACATCAAAGCCCAGCCTGTTCCGCGCAGTATGGCGAAGGCGGCGACCGCGCCCAGCGCAAAGCCTGCTGCCAACTCGATGTTGGGGGTGAGGAGGACTGCCAACGCCGCCAAAAGAGTGAGCGCGAAAACAGTGGCAATGACATAAGGCCAGGCGGGCCAACTGCGGGATGGCGTGACCAGGTCACGAAACATCACCGCTGGAGAAATTTCCCTTGCGCGGGCCAGTGGCCAAATTGCAAACGCCAGCGCGGTGAGCAAACCGAACGAGGCCGCCGATATTACCGGCGTCATGTAGATGTCGAACTCTGCTCGGAATGGCAAAGCCCCGCTCAGCAGCCCCCCGATCACAAAGGGCAGCGCGATGCCGAGCAACAACCCGATTGCGACACCGTAGAGTGCGAGTGTCATGACTTCGCAGAGGAACATGAAGAAAATGAAACGCCCGCTGGCGCCAATACATTTCAGTGTGGCAATGTCGTCGCGCCGCCGGTCAAGATAGGCTTTTACCGCACTGCCGACGCCGACGCCGCCAACCACCAGAGCCGTCAGTCCGATAAGCGTCAAGAAAGCGCCGACCTGTTCAATGAAACGGCGTACGCCCAAAGCCGCATTCCACCTATCGCGGACTTGCCAGCCTTTTTCGGCAAATCTGTCACTGGTCAGCTTGACAAAATCTGCAACACCCTGGCGCGATGTCGCTTCCGGCGGCAGCGCAACACGGTACGAGAAGTTGATCAGGCTTCCCGGTTGTATGAGCCCCGTCGCCCTGAGGGCGAACTCCGATATCAAAACGCGCGGACCGACTGAAAATCCACCGGCCACTCGATCTGGCTCCTGGCGAACAAGTGCACGCAATGAAAATAACGTATGTCCAATTTTGACAACCGCGCCGCGTTTTACGCCCAGCTTTGTCAATAGTCTTTCGTCAACGGCGGCGCCAAAAACGCCCTCGCGATTGGCGAACAATTCGCTCAAGGGCTGACGCGGCGAAACGTCGGCGACGCCATAGAGTGGATAAAACCGGTCGACGGCTTTGAGCTCGACAATCGAGCGCGAATTCTGGCCCGGCACTGTTGCCATGGCGCGGGTTTCGGCAATCATCGAAACACGTCCCTGGGCCTTCAACCATCCAAGTTCCTGGTCGCCAATTTCGCGCTGGGTGACGCGCACTTCGGCATCGCCGCCGAGCAATCGTTGACCTTCGATTGACAGACCCTCCAAAAGCGCTTCTGAAAGCGAGCCCACGCTGGCGATCGACGCCACCCCCAGAATCAAGCACGCCAGAAAAATGCGAAACCCCGATAACCCCTGGCGCAATTCGCGGCGAGCTAGCATCAATGCAACTTGAGCCTGCTTGATCATTCGGCAACGGCCGCCATTGCCGGAGCAACTGGCTGTCCGGGAACTTCTGTGACGACGGTTTCGCCCTCGGGGACCGGAGGTGGTGCATCTCCGGTAGCCGGTTCAGCTTTTTCAGTTAGGTCAGATTGATCTGGATATGAGGCCTGCTCGGGGTGCGCTTGATCGGGAACCAAGGCAACCGGGGCGAGGGCTGCGGCGGGCTCAGACTCTGGCAGCATGACGACCGGCGCAAACACAACGACGGGTTCGGGAGCGGGCTGAACAGCGTCTTCAATTGATTCGATTTTTCCGTCGCGCAGCCGGACAATCCGGTCACAGCGTTTTGCCAAGGCCTCATCATGGGTTACGAGAATTAGCGTCGAGCCGCGTTCGCGTTGGAGCTTGAACAGCATTTCAATGATCTCGGCGCCCGTTCGTCCATCCAGGTTTCCAGTCGGCTCATCGGCAAAAAGGAGGCTTGGCCGCGGCGCCAACGCGCGAGCGAGGGCAACGCGCTGTTGTTCACCACCGGACAGCTGACTTGGGTAATGGTCCAGTCGATGGCCAAGGCCCACATCGATCAATTCCTGTTTGGCGGTGGCAAACGCGTCGGGCATGAGGGCCAATTCGAGCGGCACCGCGACGTTTTCCAGTGCCGTCATCGTTGGAATGAGGTGGAAGGATTGGAAGACGATGCCCACGTTGCCCCGGCGGAACCGCGCGGCTTCGTCTTCGGACATGGCGGAGAGAAGCTGCGACTTGACGGTCACTTTTCCCGTCGTAGGGCGCTCAAGGCCGGTCATGACCATCAACATGGTCGATTTGCCTGAGCCGGATGGCCCCACCAATCCTACGGCCTCGCCTTGGCGGATCACCAATTCGATGCCATTGAGGATATTGACGGGACCCGCCAGACTCATGAGTGTGAGTTTGACGGCTTCCAGCCGGAGGATCGGGTCAGTGTTCAGCGAGCGCAGCATGCGCAACGGATTACCAACAAATAGCGTGAGAAAGGAAACCCGTTTTTTGAACGGGCGGGGTGACGTCAAAATGCTTTGGGCACTTTGGCTGATTTTTGCTGGCTTTTTGGCGGGAATCAACGGAATTGAGTCGGCTGCGGCAAAACCCATCAAAATTCTGGCGCTGGGTACAAGTCTTACCCAAGGTTACAACCTGCCTCCTGGCACGGATTATTGCGCCATTTTGCAGGCCAAACTGCGCGCCAAAGGCTACGATGTGGTGGTCGTCAACGCCGGCGTGTCGGGCGATACGTCGGCAGGCGGGCTTGCACGCATGGACTGGGCTTTGGCCGAACCGGTTGACGGCGCTATCGTGGAGCTGGGGGCCAACGATGCGTTGCGTGGCCTGGATGTGCAAGAAACGCGCAAGAATATCGATTGGGTGGTTTTGAACCTGAAAAGGCGCGGCATTGTTGTGCTGCTGGCGGGTATGAAATCGCCACGCAATCTGGGGGCGGAATATGCGGCGTCCTTCGATGCGCTTTATCCCGAAATTGCGGCACGGCACAAAGTACTGCTTTACCCGTTCTTTCTGGACGGGGTGGCGGCGGATCTGAAACTCAATCAGGCAGACGGCATTCATCCGAATGAAAAAGGCAGCCAGGTGATCGTGCGCCGGATACTGCCCTTTGTCGAAAAACTGATTGGCCAAATCAAGGCAAAACCTGCTAACGCGCCCACACCGTAATTTCGAAATGACTGGGGATGAACATGGACTATCGTGAGTTGGGGCGCAGTGGCGTCAAAGTTTCCGCGTTGTGCCTGGGCACCATGACCTGGGGCGAGCAAAACAGCGAGCGCGATGGCCATGAGCAGATGGACTATGCGCTTTCGAAAGGTATCAATTTTTTTGATACGTCCGAGATGTACGCGGTGCCACCAAAGCCCGCGACGCAAGGCGCTACCGAGAAAATCATCGGCTCGTGGTTCAAAGCGCGCGGTACACGCGACAAAGTGATTTTGGCGACCAAGGTTGCGGGGCGCTCACCCATGACCTGGTTGCGTGAAGATGGCGCGCCGAGCGAACAAACACCCAAGCAGATCGGGGAGGCGGTAGATGCAAGTCTGAAACGCCTGAACACGGACCACATCGATTTGTACCAGCTGCATTGGCCGGACAGGCCGGTGGCGATGTTTGGCGCGACTGGACTTGCCTACAAGCACCTTGAGGGCTCCACGGTGCCGATAGAAGATATTCTGGGCGCGCTGGAAACGCAGGTGAAGGCGGGCAAAATTCGCTTCGTTGGTCTTTCCAACGAAACGGCGTGGGGGACTATGGAATTTCTGCGCCATTCAACTGCCAAGAGCTTGCCGCGCATGCAATCGATTCAGAATTCGTACAATCTGATCAATCGCGTTTTTGAAATTGGTTTGGCGGAAATAGCCCATCGCGAACAGGTTGGACTGCTGGCCTATTCGCCGCTGGGCCAGGGCTATCTGACGGGCAAATATCAACGTGGAGCGTTGCCTGAAAATTCGCGCAAGACTTTGTTCAACCGGCTGCAGCGTTACGAGAGGCCAGAGACGGAACCGGCGATTGACCGTTATATTGCGATCGCTCGAAAATTTGACATCGATCCCGGGCAGCTGGCGCTTCAGTTTGTAACGACGCGACCATTTGTGACGTCCAACATCATTGGCGCGACGACGATGGAGCAATTGAAAACCGACATTGCTAGCGTCAACGTGCGTTGGAGCGACGAGCTTGAAAAAGCCATCGACGCGGCGCATCACGCGCAGCCAAACCCTGCGCCTTAGTTTGCCATGATCCGGTTGTTCGTTGCGGTTGATATTCCCGAGCAGGTGAGGTTGCGGCTGTCCTTGATGCAAGGCGGCGTGCCGGGCGCCCGGTGGTCGCCCATGGAAAACCTGCATCTGACGCTGCGCTTTATCGGTGATGTCGATGGAGCGACGGCCAATGATGTCGATGGCGTTTTGTGCGGACTGTCTGCCCACGGGTTCGACTTGACACTTAAAGGTGCCGGCGAATTCGGCGGCCGCGAAGGCCGCTCGCTGTGGGCGGGCGTTGCCGCCAGCGAGGGGCTGGTGCGCCTGGTTGCCAAGATCGAAAGCGCCCTCCAGCGCATGGGACTTGAAGCAGAGACCCGGAAGTATACCCCGCACGTCACGTTGGCGCGGCTGAAGGATGCGCCCCTGGCGAAGGTGCAGGAGTTTGTGGCCCACCACAGCCTGTTCGACAGCGGACAATTCGCGGTCAAGGGGTTCGGACTTTATTCCAGCCACCAATCGTCGAAGGGCAGCGTGTATCGACTGGAAAGTTCCTACGCGTTGACCTGATCAGCCTTCGATGACTTCGGCTTCGATGCGTTCCATGTCTGCGTCGGAGAAGCCGAAATGGTGGCCGATCTCGTGCACGATGACGTGGGCCAGAATATCGCCAAGGGTGATTTCGGAATCGGCCCATTCGTCCAGAATCGGGCGGCGATAGAGAAACACCATGTTGGGTTCGCTGGGGGCGGTGGCGCTGTCTTGCTGCTCGGTGATGCCGGTGCCTTGAAACAAGCCCAGAATATCGTAGGGCGATTCGAGTTCGAGTTCGGCTGAGACGTCTTCGTCGGGCAGGTCCTCGATGCGAAAAAGAATCTGGCCGCAGCGGGCGCGGAATTTGTCAGGCAGCCGGTCGTAGATATCGTGGGCCAGCGATTCAATGTCGTCCAAAGTCGGCGCCGTGAGTTCATAAACAGATTCGGTTGACATGGCAGCCTCGCGATCAGTGTTGCTCGTGGCGAAGATAGACTAGGATCGGGGCAAATTGGGAGAGGCTTGTGACAGAAAAACTTGATCGAGCGCAGCGCGAGGCCGCGCTTGCGGAATTGAGCGGCTGGCGGGAAGTTGCCGGACGCGACGCGATGACCAGGACATTCGTGTTTGCGGATTTCGTCGAGGCGTTCGGGTTCATGACCAAGGCGGCCCTGGTGGCGGAGCGGATGGACCATCATCCGGAATGGTCGAATGTCTACAAAACCGTCAACGTTTTGCTGACGACGCATGACGCGGGCGGCTTGACGTTGAAAGACGTCGAACTTGCCCGCGCCATGGATGTGGCCGCCAAAATTTAAGCGCTTATGGCGTCGCCGGAACTGGGGCATCTGCTGCTGGCGGCGGTGTTGGTGCTGGCGTCAAGCCGGTGTCGATAGCCGGCGGTGGCGTGGCGGGCACCGGTTCGGCGACAGGGGGTGGCACTGGCGCGCTTTCGACGAACAGCTGAAGTTCGATGCTATTGAGCTTGGCCAGAGTTTCAGCGGAAGCGCCACCCGATAATTCTACGGTGATGGTGACGGGAATTGTGCCCCCGTTGCGCAGATCGGCTGAGGCGCCTGCGTATGAAATCGCCTTCGAAACCTTGCGATCGGCACCGGTGCCGGCAGCGTCGCGCCATTCGGTGACGGTGGCTTCGCTGCCCAAGGCGACGATGACACGCGCCACGCCGTCGCCGGCGACCGGAGCGGGTGCAGATGGAGTCGCGGGTTGGACTGGTTGTTCGGCGGGTGCTGCCGGGGCTGGTGGCGTGACGGCTGCGGGATCCACAGGAGCGGTGGCTGGCGGTACCGTGACCGGAGCCGGTGCGGGCGCAGGTGGCGGCGTGCCCGCAGACTTCATGAAGCCGTTGAGCGTGGCGGCGGCGACGACGACGCGATCATCGGGTCCGACCTTCAGGCGCCAGGTCGTTGAGAACACGGCAGAGGTTGTTTCACCGGCTTTGGCCAACAATTCGAAATTGGTGAAGCCCAGAGTCAGGCGCCGGCCGTCTTCCGATTGGTTGGCGGAGTGTTCGGTGATCACGGCCACCGGATTGAGGGTGACGGGGCCTTGGTCTTGCAGATTTGCCTGGTCGGACCCGGTTGTTGACGAGCGCCCGTTGAAGAAAACCAGATAGGTCGCGGCAACGAGCAGCAACAAGACGGCGGCAAAGCCACCAATGACGACGTTACGATTCATGTGAAAATTCCTTGCTTTGAATAGCGAAAATAGCGGCGCACCCTGCGATGGGCAAGCGGCGCATTAGCGCGGCGCCATGCGGATGGCGCCGTCGAGGCGAATCACTTCGCCGTTGAGCATCGAGTTCTCGCAGATGTGGCGGGCGAGCTTGGCGAATTCATACGGGTGGCCGAGGCGGGCTGGAAACGGCACCTGGGCGCCGAGGGCTTTCTTGACGTCTTCAGGCGCGCCGGCCAGCAAGGGCGTGTTGAAGAGGCCCGGTAATATGGTGACACAACGGACGCCGTCGCGCGACAGGTCGCGGGCGATGGGCAGGGTCATGCCGACAATGCCGCCCTTGGAGGCCGAGTAAGCGGCCTGGCCGACCTGGCCGTCTTCGGCGGCGACCGAGCCGGTGTTGACGATGACGCCGCGCTCGCCGTCTTCGGTGATGGGATCAAGGGACAGCATGCCTGCGGCGGACTTGGCGATGCAGCGGAAGGTGCCCACTAGGTTGATCTGGATGATGCGGTCGAAATGTTCGATCGGGTGGGGGGCGATTTCCTTGGATTCTTTTTTGCGGGAAGCGGTCTTGATGGCGATGCCGGTGCCGGCGCAATTGATGAGGAGCCGTTCCTGGCCGAGGGCGGCGCGGGCCTTGACGAAGCCGTCGATGACGCTTTGCTCGCTGGTGACGTCGACTTCACAGTAAACGCCGTCAATATCGCTGGCGACTTTCTCGCCCTTGGCCTTGTCGCGGTCGAAAATGGCGACGCGGACGCCGGCCGCTGCCAGTTCGCGGGCGGTGGCTTCACCAAGACCGGAGGCGCCGCCGGTGATGACCGCCGTGACGGATCGATTAAGCTGCATGGGATGTGTCTTTCTGCTAGGATGGGGGTTAACCTTGGCGTCTTCATAGCGGCGAAGATGCCGGAAGGCCAGATGGCCGCAGGAGTGAAATCGACATGGTGCAGTCGCCGGACGATATGTATTTGCCCGCCGTTGTGGTGCGTCACGAGCGCATCGTGCGTGAAGGTTTTTGGCGCAAATTGCGGCGGCTGATCGGGCGCATCCCGTTTGCCGAAGATTTGGTGGCCGCGTATTATTGCGCGGTCGATCCCGCGACGCCGTTTTTCGCGCGGGCAACATTGCTGGGGGCGGTGGCCTATTTCGTGATGCCACTCGATGCTATCCCCGATGCGTTGGCGATTGTGGGCTTTACCG
>JAWXBO010000018.1:0-9811 GCA_034440175.1 Alphaproteobacteria bacterium | reverse complement strand
TTCGATCTCTGGACCTGGGACGGCACGCTGGATCGCATTCATCACGCACTTTACGAGCGATGCCGCGAGCAGCAGCAACGCGACCCCAGCCCGACCGCCGCTATCATCGACAGCCAAAGCGTCAAAGCCGCTGAAAAAGGGGGGCCTCGATTGATCCGCATGGCTACGATGCGGGTAAAAAGATCAAAGGCAAGAAGCGGCATATTCTTGTCGATACGGTAGGGCTCGTGCTTCACGCCATCGTACATTCTGCAGACATTCATGATCGCGATGGCGGCGTTCTGGTCATGACGAGCCTGTTTGGTGCGTATCCGTTTCTGCTGAAACTCTATGCCGACGGCGGCTATCAGGGCGCGGCGTTTCAAGCTGGCATGAAGAAAGCGCTGAAGAACATCGACGTGGAAATCGTCAAGCGTTCGGATCAGCAGAAGGGTTTTGTCGTCCTTCCCAAACGCTGGGTCGTCGAGCGCACATTCGCATGGCTCAATCGATGCCGCAGGCTCGCCAAAGACTGGGAATGCCTCAACCGCAATGGTCTGGCATTCTTGCGGCTCGCATCAATTCGCTTCATGTTGCGGAAACTGTGCAATCCCGCCTGATGTTTCCGGACAGACTCTAAGAAACGAGTAGGCATTTCAATCGTTTTTGGGGAATCGTTTTTAGGGTCAGACATCAAAATCATGGATTTGCCGTGGCGCGAAATGCGTGACGCACCTTCCTCGTCTGCCTCTCTGATTTTGGTGTCTGACCCCAATTCTTCATTTCTTCGTGTCTTCGAACCACTCGCGAAGTCAACCTTGGCGACGCCAAATCGCCAAGATGGCCGGACGGCGCGCCGACAAGCCCCCGAATTCAATGCGTCACAACACGGCTGGGATGTCGGTCTTGGCGAAGTCGCCGCCGGCGTACAAAATGGGTTCATCGAGGACTTTTGCGAGCGCGTAGGCGAAGCAGTCGCCCAGATTCAGTTGCGCCGGGTGGCGGCCCTTGCCGAAGTGCCGGTAGGCGGTACGCGCTTCCCGCGCGATCCGCTCGTCGATTGCGGCAATCTCAATGCCGCTCAATTCGATCAGGCGATCAAGTTCGATCAACCCGGCAGCACCCTTCCGCGTTTCGATCACAACCGATGCCTCGAGGAAGTTCACCGCCGGGATGCGCTTTTCGTCCGCGTGCTCCAGCGCCTTGGTCATGGCGCGATGGCGCGGTTCGCCGAGCAGGATCGCAAGCAGCGCCGACGAATCGACAACCATCAGCGCCACAATCCTTTTTTGTCGTAACCGAGGATTTCGTCCGGCGAACGTTTGTCGAGGTCGGGCAGCGCCGCGCAGCGTGCGCCGATCTCGTCCAATTCCTCGGCCAGGCTCCGGCGCTTGCGGCGCCGCTTCAATTTCTCGCGACGCTCTTCGAGTGAGCGGCGGATCGCTTCCGTAATCGACTCGCCAGCCAACTCCGCCACTTCGCGCGCCAGTCTGTCGGTCTTGGTGTCCTTGATATTGAGACTCATGGCATTTTCTTCCTATACTTATCTAATGGTGGAAGTCTTTAATTTTGCTGTCAAGCCCGGATCGTGCGCGGGAATTTATGGGAAGACGAGAACAGAAGACCTGAAGACCTGGGGACGCAATAATTATTTGATTGATCCGCTCCGAAGCACCGCCCCCCCCCGCATTCCCCCCTCAGTCCAGCGTCCGGCGATAGCGCAGCAGCGCGATTGCCATCGCCGCCAGCATGAACGCCAGCAGCGGCCACAAGTCATTGACCATGTCCGCCAGTCCATTGCCCTTCAGCATCACGCCCC
This sequence comes from Alphaproteobacteria bacterium, assembly GCA_034440175.1. Classification (GTDB taxonomy): domain Bacteria; phylum Pseudomonadota; class Alphaproteobacteria; order Micropepsales; family Micropepsaceae; genus SZUA-430. Next base: position 8,013 of record JAWXBO010000018.1, on the reverse strand, counting down.
GCACAATGCGCATGAAATGCGTGTTGGGAAGAATTTCGCCGATCCACTGCGCCCACTCGGGCATCCCGCGGAACGGAAACATAAAGCCCGAAAGCATGATCGACGGCAGGAAAAAGAAAAACGTCATCTGCATGGCCTGCAGCTGATTGGCAGCGATCGTTGAAATCGTAAACCCCACCGACAAATTGGCGGCGATAAAAACGGCCAGTCCGACGGAGAGGTCGAAATACGATCCCAGCATCGGCACGTCGAACAGCACGCGTGAGGCGATCAGCACGACAGTCACCTGCAAATACCCAACCACGATGTAGGGTGCAATTTTGCCAGCCATCACCTCGAACGGTTGCAATGGCATCGCCAGCAGATTTTCCATGGTCCCGCGCTCCACCTCGCGCGTCACCGCAAGCGCCGTGATCAGCACCATGGTCATGGTCAGGATCACGCCGATCAGCCCGGGCACCACATTAAAGGCAGAGATGCCTTCGGGATTGTAACGCCGGTGCACAATCACGTCGAAGGGGGCAGGGGTTGCGCGCAGGGTTGAAAGGGCGCCTGCAAGATCGTGATTGAAGACAACACCCGGCAGCTGCAACACCGCCGACATTGCATTTGCCCCCGCAGCCGGATCGCTGGCATCGGCTTCGATCAATATACTGGGGCGATCGCCGCGCGCCAGCTCGCGCGAGAACGATGCGGGGACAGTGACAACAAAGGCGACAATGCCGTTGGCCAAAAGCGCCTCGCCGTCTTTTTCGCCTTTCACCAGATGCTCGACACGAAAATACCCTGTGTTCTCCAGCGCCCGCACCAGCGTGCGCGAATAGATGCTCGGGTCCTGGATATTGACGGCCGTGGGCAGGTGCTTCGGATCATTGTTGATCGCGTAGCCAAACAGAATGAGCTGCATCACCGGGATACCCAGGATCATGCCAAAGGTCAGGCGGTCGCGCCGCATTTGAATGAGTTCTTTGAGGAACACGGCTTTAATGCGGGCGAACGAGACATCGACCATCGTGTTCATCCCGTCAGCCGCGCGCGATAGGGCGCCATCAAGTGGATGAACACATCTTCAAGGCTTGGCGAAGTTTTCTCCCAGACAAATTCACTGCGCTGCCGGAAGGGGGCGATGCCTTCCGCAAGCAGAGCGGCTTCAGCGCCACTCACATGCAAGGTGACCCCGAATACCGACACCTGATCCACGCCTGGCACGGCTCCAAGTTCAGCCGCCAGCCCCTTCACATCCGCGCCGGTGACGATCCATGTATGCAATTTTGATTTGGCGACGACTTCCCCGACGGTGCCACGCGCCAGAATCGTGCCATAGGCCAGATAGACAATGCGGTCGCAGCGCTCGGCCTCGTCCATGTAATGCGTGGAGACCAGCACGGTCATGCCCTGCGCCGCCAGCTGATGGATTTCATCCCAGAAGTCGCGTCGCGCCTGCGGGTCGACGCCCGCCGTCGGTTCGTCCAGCAACAGCAATTGCGGCCGGTGCAGAATACAGGCCGCCAGTGCCAGCCTTTGCTTCCAGCCGCCGGATAAAGTGCCAGCCAACTGCTGCTCGCGTTGTTTGAGCCCCAGTTGCTCGATCGCCTGGTCGACAGCCTGAGTGCGGTTGTCCATCGCATAGATGCGGGCGACGAAATCCAGATTCTCGCGGATCGACAAATCCTCATAGAACGAGAATTTCTGGGTCATGTATCCGGCATGACGCTTGATCAATGCGCTCTCGCGCAAAATGTCATAGCCCAGACAGGTGCCGCTTCCGGAATCCGGCGATAGCAACCCGCACAACAAACGGATGGTCGTCGTCTTGCCACTGCCGTTTGGACCCAGAAAGCCCCAAACCTGCCCACGCGGAACCTGAATGGAGAAATTGTCGACGACCTTGCGGCCCGAGAAGCTCTTCGTCAGACCCTGCACATCTATGGCGAGCCCACCGCTCACGGCAAAGTCACATCGACCGGTTGCCCCGGGCTCAAATGGACGCCTTTCGCAGGCTCTGCCTCCACCATCCACACAAGTTTCTCGCGCGATCCGGCGCTATAGATAACCGGCGGCGTGTATTCAGCGATGGATGATAGAAATGTGATGCGGGCCCGATGGTCGCGCCCACAACCGTCGCAATTAACATCGACATTGAGCCCAACTTTCACCCGCGCGCGCAACAGCTCGGGCACAAAAAAGCGGATCTTCACATTCCGCGGCGGCAACACTTGAAGTATCGCACCTCCCGGCGGAACGAACTCGCCTTGCCGCCGCAAGACATCTTCAACGCGCCCGGAAACCTTGGCCAGAATGCGGCGCTGGTTCAGAGCATACTCGGCCCGTGCAAGTGCTGCGCTCGCGGCTTTGACATTCGCGGTGGCGGCAGCGATTTCATCGTCGCGCGCCCCTTTGCGCGCCAACGCCAGGTTGGACTGGGCCAGCTTCAACTGTTGTCGAACGGCCTCGCGTTGCGCTTGGCGTGTGTCCAGAAAGCTCTGCGAAACATGCCCACGCGCCTTCAAGTCGCTGGCCCGCGTGAGCTCAGCGTCCGCCAAGTTGAAGTTCGCACTTGCTTGCGCCAAAGTGGCCTCGAGCCCTGCAATCTCATCCGGCCGCCGGCCTTTTTGCACGTTGGCGAGTTGCGCCTTCGCGACCGAGAGTTGCGCCGCGGCTTGATCGCGCTGTGCCACTTGCGCCTCTGCATCGAGCGTGAACAGCGCATCACCGGTTTTCACAGTCGCACCCCGCGACACCAGCACCTCAGTCACCCAGCCGCCTTCCGGCGCGGCGATATGAACATACTCGCCTTCGACATAGCCGCTGACGACGCGAGCGCTATCGCCACCGCAAGCAGCCAGCATCAAAGCGGCACAGATCACAACGGCACGCGCCAGTCTCATGACGTTGCCTCCCGCCGCATGCCGCGCAAGAAATTGTCTATGTGCTGATCGGCAAATGCCTGCGCCTCGAAGGGGGTGTCATCGGGCCTCTCAAACGTCGTTTGCCAGATCGCCACAAACAACAGCGGCGCCACCGCCGCATAGGCTGCATTCTCCGGAGGCACCGCTCGCAAGCCACCTTCCTCAATACCGCGTTGGATCACGGACGTGAGAATCCCCACCGCGCGCGATATGACTTCGCGCTTGTAAGTGTCAGCCAATTTCGGGAACCGGCCCGCCTCACCGATGACGAGCCGTGGAAACTTCATGATCCGCTCATCGCGGGCGATGGCGGCGACCGCACGCAACAGGCGCTCCAGCAAAACATCCGCCGGTATCGAGGTGTCGCTGGCCGCCGCACGCATTGCCTCGACATTGGCTTGCGGTATCGCTGTAACCAGCGCTTCGAACACGTCTTCCTTGCTGTCGAAGTAGCGGTAGATCGTACCCTTGGAGACCCCGGCCCGGGTGGCGATGTCTTCAAGGCGCGCCGCCGCAAAGCCCTTCTCAAAGAACTCCGAAAGCGCGGCATCCAACAGCTCCGCCGGCCGCGCATCTTTGCGGCGTTGCCATCGTTGGGATCGCTCAATCTGGGTCATGGTAAAGTTAATAACTATCCAGTCATTAAATAACCTATCTCAGCCTTGTGAACAAGATTAACGCCCGGTCAAAGTTCCAAAATGGATAACTAATTGAATTTATTGTAGTTTTTTAGCAAAGGGCTGAGGCATGCGCCACCAGCAGACCTATCATGCAGCTAATGCAGTTGATTTGGCTATAGTACCAACTACATACTAGCTACCGAGGCAGAAAAGACCGAACCCGCAGAACTTGAAAGCGAGCAAGGCACAAAAGGAGAGAAGGTAATGAAAACGATGACCACCATGATCGAATGGTCCGCAGTCGCAATCGCACTCTACGCGATGCTCGCACTCGCAGTTCCCGCAGCCGGGGTGGCGTAACGCCACCAAGACTAGATCCCTAGCTTACAAACCCCAAGCCCGCATACAAGGAAAACCGCTATGAAAACGCTCACCGTCATTGTCCAGATTTCAGCCATCGCCATCGCATCATTGCTCGGCCTTTCATTCTTCACCGTCGGCTCGACGGCTCTGGCAATCGCTGTCTGATCATGTCCCATTTACAGACGGGGCCCGCGGCAGATCAGCAACCGCTTGGCCCCGTTGCTTTTCAGGACCTCATCGATAACCTCATGGCCGTCGCGCTCACACAGATGGCGCAAGTCGAGCGGCGCCAGCGCATCGCTCACCGTCACCGCCATCAGGCTTCCCGGCACAATTCGCTTTAGGGCTCTCTCCGTCATCAACGCAGGCAGTGGACACTTCAAGCCCGTAAGATCGAGCTCTGCCGCGTTCTGCCAGAGTGTGCCGGGTTCGCTCATATTCCGATCATATCATCTTGACCCGGGAGTGTTTGACCTTCTAAGTCGCACGTAACATCGTTTCATTCATTGCCAGTTACGGGAAATTTTAGGTGAGCCTTTTCAGCGCGGCCGCACGTGAAGTGCGGTTTGTCGGTAATATCGTCAGGCTCTTGCGCCGGGTCGGCAAGATCAAGCCAGAGTCCCCCCAAACGGTCGCCGATATCATCGAGCATTGGGCCGCAGTGCGCCCGGACAATGTTGCCATCTGGTTTGAAGACAAGAAATACACCTACAAAGAATATGAAGCTCACGCCAACCGCTACGCGCGCTGGGCCCAATCGATCGGCCTCAAGCAGGGTGATGCGGTCGCGCTGTTGATGGAAAACCGGCCCGAGTATCTGTTTGCCTGGACCGGCCTGATCAAGATCGGCGTGACGGTAGCCCTCATCAACACCAACCTGCGAGAACGAGCTCTGGCCCATAGCCTGTCGATATCGGGTGCCCGGCATCTGGTGTTGGGCGCAGAGATGGCCGCAAACTACGCCTCATGTTCCGGCGAACTGCAGGAACAGCTGGTCGTCTGGGCGACGGGCGAAACAGTGGCGGGTGCCGAAAACCTCGACGAGGCGCTCCTTCGTCAGTCAGACGCGCCATTGCCCAAAGACGCGCGCCAGGGGCTGACAGCCGCCGCCAAATGCTTTTACATTTACACCAGCGGGACCACCGGCCTGCCCAAGGCCGCAAACATGAGCCACCTGCGCATCCAGACGATGATGCACAGCTTTGCCGTCGCGATGAGATCGACCGAACGCGACCGCATGTACGTTGTTCTGCCGCTCTATCATTCCGCGGGCGGTGTCTGCGCCATCGGCTCGACCTTGACGGTCGGCGGCTCCGTCATCATCAAGCGCAAATTCTCGACCACCCAATTCTGGGACGATTGCGAGCGCTATGGCGCCACCCAGTTTGAATATATCGGCGAGCTTTGCCGGTATCTCTTGAACGCGCCACCCCATCCTCTCGAACGCAAACACAAATTGCGCGTTGTGATGGGCAACGGCCTGCGGCCCGAGATTTGGCCAGCCTTCCAGGCCCGCTTCAACATTCCGTGGATCATCGAATTCTACGGTGCCACCGAAGGCAACGTCGCGCTTGTAAATGCCGACGGCAAAGCCGGCGCCATCGGCCGTATTCCAGGCTACATGCGCAACGTCTTGAAAACGCGGCTGGTCCGCTTCGATATCGAACACGAACAACCCATACGCGGCCCGGACGGCTTTTGTATTGAAAGCCATGCCGACGAGGTGGGCGAGGCGATCGGCAAGATCGACGAAGAACGTGGCCGCTTTGAGGGTTACTCCAAGGGCACCGACACCGAAAAGAAAATACTGCGCAATGTTTTCGAGCGCGACGACGCCTGGTTTCGCACCGGCGATCTTTTGCGGCGCGACGCCGGCGGCTATTATTATTTCGTCGACCGCATTGGTGACACGTTTCGCTGGAAGGGCGAAAACGTCGCCACCAGCGAAGTCGCCGAAGCAATTTCGGTTTTCCCCGGCATCAAGGAAGCCAATGTCTACGGTGTCAAAGTTCCTGGAACCGATGGCAAAGCCGGCATGGCGGCACTCGTGGTTGCAGGCCTCCCCGATCTGGTGAAGTTCAAAGAACACCTCGACAGAAATCTGCCAGCCTATTCGCGCCCGATTTTCCTGCGCCTGCAAGGTGAAATCGAAGTCACCGGCACGTTCAAGCACAGAAAAATTGAGTTGGTGAAAGAAGGCTATGATCCGCGCATGATCTCAGAACCGCTCTATTTTCTCGACCCCATCACCAGCCAATACGTCACCATGACCCCAGAACTCCACGACCGCATCGCTGCGGGCGAGATCAGGCTTTAGCCGTCACCTTACACGCGTACGTATTTCGGATTTTGTGGCGAAGAGCTTGTCCGAGCCGAATGCAAAGTAGAGATGCAATTGACTGAGTTCATGGCTTCCCAAATCGATCCCGGGCCGTTCAGTCTCCACAATCTCCAGCGGAACATTCTCAAGGCGAATGCCGGAAATCGACAACTCAGGCAGAGAATATTCGTATCTGGCGTCATCGATTTTCCTGACGCCCGGCGACCGGGGGGTGAGCCCAAAATGGCGGGTCGCAAGCCCCATGGAAATGGAACTGGTGTGCAGGCCGGTTGAAATTGTCACCTCAAGCGCTTTTCCATTCACGTCCACAATCGTTTTCAGAGCTTCATCACGTCTTTGAAACGGAAACTCCACCGCGCCACTTGCCCAGTCTCCCTTCGGGCGTCCACATTCGTTCCACCCATGAAAAGACACGAGCTTCTTGTCAACGTCGATTTCCAGATCGAACAAGCGCAGAATATGCAGACCCAATGCCCCGGTCTCGCCCGAACCTTCATGAACCAGGAACTGAACTTTTCTTCTGAAGGGTATGTTGCCGAGCTTCAATTCGACTAACTCGGTGTAAGCCAACTTGCTGCCGTCGGGAATGATGTAGTCGACGTTACCTTGCCGTTTTTGAATCCCGGTGCGTTCGAGAAATTTCTCTCCCAACATGCTCCATGCGCAATTCGTGCAAACAAGCATTTTCGACGTGTGTCCATTGACGGTAAGCGGGACGTACACTTGCCCCGCCGAGTTCGACTCAAGTTGAAATGTCTGCAGCAATGGCGTCGGACAGGTCGCGGCGTCAGACGCCGCGGCCGTTGCAAAAAACACAAACGCAAATATCAAAAACCTCAACATTGGCACGTCCCCCCATTTTCTAGCACAGAGCGGCAGCAAGCTCACTCCGCCGCTGATTTCTTGTCCTTCGCCGCTTGCTCGATCGCGTGCTTCTGGATTGTCGCCATCGCGGCCCCCATCGCCGCGCCGATATACTTATCCGAGTGCACCGTCGCGTCGTTATAGCTGTCGGCACGATTGACGTTCGCGCCGTTGATCACCGGTGTCACATGGCGCTGCCAGAGCTCGAACGACTTCTTCGTATTGTCGAATGTCGCCCAGTTGTGCGCCAGCTGAAGGAAGCAGCCAAACTCGCCCTGTTTGGCCTGCAGGCGCTTGATCTGCGCAATCGCGTCGTCGGGCGTGCCAACCACGATGACGCCATCGCGCATGCCGCGCTCAAGCGGATCGATGTTGCGGTCTTCCGCCGTGTTCGTTGGGCTGATTTTGGCGAAGTACTCCGCCCACTTATGGAACCCGTATTTGATATTCTCCATGGCCTGCTGCTTCGTCTCGGCGATGTGCACCGGCCCGACAAGGCGAAGCTTCTCGGGGTCCATCTTGCGCCCGTTCTCGGCCGCAACGTCGTTGGCGATTTTCCAGTTGATCCCCAGCGCGTCATAGCCCCCGCTTTGGGTCGCCGCCACGCACAACATGCCGAAGCCATGCTTGCCCGCAAGCTTGCCGCCTGATGGTGTGATACTCGACGCCACACAGATTTCCGGATGCGGCCATGTATAGGGCCGCAATTGCGAAATCGCATTGTTCAGCGTGAACCACTCCGTCTTCTTCGTCACGCGTTCGCCCGCGAACAGTTTCAGGATCACTTCGATCGCTTCGACCATGCGGTCGCGCTGCGTCGCCGGATCGATCCCCATCTGAAAGGCGTCGGACGGTAGCAGGCCCGGCCCAACGCCGAACATCACGCGGCCCCGCGTTTGGTGATCAAGCTGGATCA
>JAWXBO010000017.1:0-7354 GCA_034440175.1 Alphaproteobacteria bacterium | reverse complement strand
GCCGCGACCAGAATGCGCTCGGGGTTGAAGGCGTGCAGCAGATAGTCAAAGCCCTTGCCCTCTTCGCCGATCAGATCATCGCCCGGCACCAGCAATCCGTCGATGAACAGCATGTTGGTATCGACGGCGTGGCGGCCCATTTTCGCAATCTCGCGCACCTCGATGTGAGCGCGATCAAGTGCGGTATAGAAAAGGCTCAGGCCATCGGTTGGCCTTTTACCTTTCGGTGAGGTGCGGGCGAGCAACAGAATATGCGTAGCGGTTTGCGCCGTGGTCGTCCACATTTTGCGGCCATTGACGAGCCAGTGATTGCCGGTACGTTCAGCACGGGTTTTGAGCGACGCGGTATCGAGTCCCGCGTCCGGTTCGGTAACACCAAAACAGCAGCGCGTCTCGCCCCGGATGAGCGGCGGCAGAATGCGCTGCTTCTGTTCATCCGTGCCGAACACAGCAACGGGATGCGGCCCGAACATGTTGATGTGCACCGCCGAAACACCCGTCATACCCGCGCCTGACGAGGCGATCCGGCGCATCATGTAGGCCGATTCGGTGACACCAAGGCCCGCACCTCCCACGCCTTCGGGCATCGCCATGCCGAGGAACCCGCCAGCCGCAATGTCACGCACGAATTCCTCGGGGAAGCGGTGATCGGTGTCGCGCGCCAGCCAATAGGCATCGTCATATTTTTCGCAGATGCGCCCAACGGCTTCAACGATGGCGCTTTGGCTGGGGGTCATTTCTGTGCATCCTCGCGAAAGGTTTGAACCGCCGCAGCGATCCGAGTGCCACCCGTGATCCAGCACATGCTTGCGTAGATGATGGCCAAGATCGGGAACCAGGCGGGAAAGATGCACATCAAACACAACGTCAGAATGGTTTCAAACCCCTCGGTCAGTCCGCCGAGATAGTAAAGCGACTTGGCACCCCGGATGTCAGTCGTCACCCCACGCTTGGCGGCAATAACGGCGTAGGCAAGGAAGGTGGCGGCAGGGGCCATGAAACTGGTGGTTAGAAACGCGGCCACCAGTGCATTGCGCTCAGGATCGGCCAACGCGAAGGCAAACACAACCGAGGCATAGACGATAAAATCAAGGGTGATATCGAGGAAGCCCCCCAGGTCGGTGAGCTTTGTCAGACGCGCGACTGCGCCATCAAGGCCGTCGAGAATCCGGCTGAGGATCAGCACGCCAAGCGCCACCCAATAAAGCTGACTTGCGATCAAAAGGGCCGCCCCCATGCCCAGCACAAAAGCCGCAACCGTCACAGTGTCGGCGGAAATTTTCCAGGTCACGGCCTTCTGCGCCAGGGCAGCCAAGGGCTGGTCGATCAAGGGGCGGAGTGCGGCGTCTAACATGTTTCAAACTCAGGTGGTTTGCAGTTGTCCAAAGCTCTAACACAGCCTAGGCTGCAAAGGGTAACTGGACGTTGTGAGGGAGCGCTTATCATGCGCCGTTTTTTGCTTGTGATTTTTGCACTTGGATTATATCCGATGTCCGCGCAAGCAGCGGGGATTCAAACCGGGCGTGACCTTGTCACCTCGTGCAGCGATTACATGGCCATCGCTTCGGGCCAGGACAACAACGCAGCGCGCAGACCCCATCCCTGCCGGAGCTTCCTGCAGGGCTACTTCGTCTCGCTTATTGAACGGGAAGATGCACGCCAGAACGCGCTGATCCGCGGCCTGGCCTACGCCTCCAAGGAACAGTGCGTGCGGGTGCCTGACTTTTTGTCGTACCGTGAAATGGCGGGGCGGGTTCTGAACTTTGCACAAGGCAATCCGGCGTCGCTGAACGGCCCGGCTGCAACCTTGGCGCAAAGAACGATGGAGCGCGACTTTCCGTGCCCACCCCCGCGACCACGCCCACGATAGCGGCTTCGCGTGAGTCCTTTCTGCTTTTCTTCCTTCCGTTTGACGCCACGAACATTATGGGTGACACGATGCGCTTTGCGATATTGCTTGCGGGGCTATTACTGATGACGGCAGATTCGTTCGCAGACAACGCCGCTGCACTAGGCGGTGGCGACCGCTACACAGGGCATGGCTTTGCCACCCGGGCGCCAGTGATCGCTCAAAACGGGATGGCGGCAACCGCACAACCGCTGGCGACGCAAATCGCACTCGACATATTGAAACGCGGCGGTAGCGCAGTCGACGCGGCGATTGCGGCGAACGCGGCACTGGGTTTGATGGAGCCCGTCGGCTGCGGCATAGGCGGTGATTTGTTCGCCATAGTCTGGGACCCCAAGACCCGGAAACTCTATGGCTACAACGGCAGCGGACGTTCGCCCAAGGGCCGCAGCTTCGAAGACTTGAAGCGCAAACTTGCAGGCCGGACAGAGATGCCGTCGCACGGTTCGCTCACCGTAACGGTGCCGGGCGCGGTGGATGGCTGGTTCGCACTTCACAGCCGCTTTGGCAAACTGCCGATGAAACAAGTCCTCTCGCCTGCAACAACTTATGCGGCAAACGGCTTTCCGGTTTCGCAGCTGGTAGCTTTTTATTGGGAGCGTGGCTTCAAAGGCTTCGAACGCAACGCCAAAGACATCGAAGAAATCGATAACGCCAAGGCCACCTATCTCATCAACGGCAAAGCCCCGGTTCAGGGCCAGATATTCAAGAATCCCGATCTGGCGCGCACCTACACGATGCTCGCGAAAAATGGCCGCAACGCCTATTACAAGGGTGCCATTGCCAAAACAATGGATGCCTATTTCAAACGCATCGGTGGCGATCTGCGCTACGCAGATTTCGCGGCCCATGCGGGCAACTGGGTCGATCCCGTGAGCGTGAATTATCGCGGTTATGACGTTTACGAACTGCCGCCCAACACGCAAGGCGTCGCGGCACTGCAGATGCTGAAAATGCTTGAAGCGTTCGATCTGAAAAAAATGGGGCGCGGCTCGACGGACGCGCTGCATGTCATGGTCGAGGCCAAGCGGCTGGCGTTTGAAGATCTGAACAAATTCTACGCTGATCCGGCGACATACCAGATGCCCGTGGCTGAATTGATCTCGGATGCCTATGCAGCCAAGCGCCGGAAACTGATCAACATGGAGCGCGCCAACCCTAACGTGCCACCAGGCGAAATCAAGCTGCGCCAAGGCGATACGACATACCTTACCACAGCCGACAAGGACGGCATGATGGTGTCCCTCATTCAGTCGAACTATCGCGGCATGGGTTCGGGCCTGGTTGCCGACGGTCTTGGCTTTATGTTTCAGGATCGCGGCGAGCTCTATGCTCTCGACCCCGCTCACGCCAACGTCTACGCGCCGGGCAAACGGCCGTTTCAGACAATTATCCCGGCCTTTGTCATGAAGGACGGAAAGCCGTTTATGAGCTTCGGCGTCATGGGCGGCGATCTGCAGCCGCAAGGCCACGTGCAGATCCTCGTCAACATGATCGATTTCGGTTTGAACATCCAGGAAGCAGGCGACGCGGCACGCTTCCGGCACGTGGGCTCGGACGACTGGATGCGCCCGGGCTCTGGCGATGTGGGCAAGCTGCAGCTGGAAACCGGCATCGGTGCCGTAGTGCGCAAGGAATTAGAGATACGGGGACATAATATTGAACCCGGCGACGGCGGCTACGGTGGCTATCAAGCCATTATGCGAGACCCCGAAACCGGCGTCTACTGGGGCGCCTCAGAAATGCGAAAGGACGGCGCTGCAATGGGGTATTGAGGAGCGCGAGAAGCACATCATGGCGATAAAAAATCCCGTTCACCCCGGCCAAGTGGTTCGAACGCAATGTTTGGAACCGACGAAGCTCAGCGTCACAATGGTGGCAACGTTATTCGTGTTGGTTCCTATTGTGGCCAGACTTTAGTTGAGAGTTTGGGCGCCTTGACCGCAAACACCCAAAGTCGTGACATCGCAAAACTGAAAACCGCCAAAACGGCGGCGACGCACACGAACACGAAGACGGGTGCGACGCCAGCCAGTGACTCCAGCCACAATGCCAGCAGCGCGGACAATCCGGCGCACAAGGCTTGCACCGCGAAGTAGCGCGGCATCGCGGCGCGGTGGCCAATGCCCGTTCGAAAAACAAACTGGCGCTGACCGAAATAGGCAGGGATTATCATGCTGGTGTAGGACACAACGCTGGCGATCCAAGTGGGGACCCCGGCCTGAGTCTTAAGAATACTTGCAAACGCGACATAGAGCAACGCGGCTATGCCACCCACGATCACAAAGCGGATAAGTTGAGTAATCGTTTGTACCATCGTGTTATCAGGTTCCGGCATCCATGACTCTGCAGAGAAATGCTGCCAACGCGACCAGCAAAGCCACCGAAACGGCCGTGGTCGAGAGAGTAAGACTGCGAGGCAGGGCGTTGTACGTCAGTGCTCCGAGACCGGTGCCGGCCATCAAGACTTCGCAGGGGACTCCGCTCATTCTCAACAACGCCTGTGTCCTTCTTATACAAATCGAAATCGTTCCAGCCTCTTTGAGGCAGGACTTCAGGCAGTTGAGCATTGATGCACCAGCTGCCGCCGGCGGCACATCGCTTGTGTTGCTCGCCACGGGTAAGAGCATAGACTCTCGTCCTTGACTTCGAGATAAGCATACGCAAGCGCAGTTGCGTCCACAAGGCACGGAGCGATGAGGACTACATGACCTTCGACGATTTCACTTCACGTCCCTGCCCCGCCTGGTTTGCCGATGCGGGATTTGGGATTTTCATCCATTGGGGCATCTTTTCTGTGCCGGCCTTTGCGCCACGCGGGCAGGCTATCCATGAACTTATGCACGATCACTACGACGACATGAACGCCTACCTGCCATATGCGGAATGGTACGAAAACGCACTGCGTCTGCCGGGAAGCGCCACGGCGCTGCATCACAAGGCCAAGTACGGTGAACGCCCCTATGCATCCTTTCGCGAAGACTTCGACGCGGCGGCGCGCCATTTCGATGCGCACGCTTGGGCGGATCTCTTCAAGGCGGCTGGCGCGCGCTATGTGGTGTTCGTGACCAAGCATCACGACGGCTATTGCCTCTGGCCGACGGCAGTTGATAACCCCTGGCGGCCCGGCTGGCACAGTTCGCGCGACTTCGTCGGTGAATTGTGCGAGGCGGTGCGGGCGCGCGGCATGCGCTTTGGGCTTTATTATTCCGGCGGGCTCGATTGGACCGCGCGCGCCGAGCCCATCGCCAATCTGGGTGACATGTTCGCCTGCGTCCCCACAGAACGTCAGTATGCGGACTATGCGGCGGCGCAGCTGCGCGAATTGATTGATCGCTACAAACCCAGTGTGCTGTGGAACGATATTGCCTGGCCCTCAGGCTTAGACGTGCCCGGCCTCTTCGCCCACTATTACAACGCCGTGCCCGATGGCGTGATCAACGACCGCTGGTTCGCAGAGGATGGATTCTTCAATCACCTGCGTGACAAGACGGCGCGCGCGTCATTCAACGCGATGATGAAGGCCCGCATCGCCGCCGCCGATGGCCCGCAGGAGAGTCCCGCCCCGCCCCATTGCGATTTTCGCACGGTGGAATACGGGCTGGGTGCTGTCCCCAAAAACAAGAAATGGGAGTCTTGTCGCGGGCTCGGGCTGGCATTCGGATACAATCGCGAGGAACTGCCCTCGGACTATCTCGGCGCAAGTGAACTGATTGCCCTGCACCACGATGTAACATCGGCCAGCGGCAATTTGCTGATCAATGTCGGGCCAATGGCAAACGGCACAATTCCAGACGAGCAGCGCGTGCCATTGCTGGCGCTGGGCCAAGCCCGCGCTCACTCCCGATAGCGCAATCCCCGAAGGCCGGCTGCGTCGTAGATCGCGTCAAGAGTTTCCTGTTGCAGCAGGATGGCTTCACCTTCCGTCGGCAGGGGCAATGCTGCGTCCAACGCGTGCAGCACCGTTTCCAGCTGCCAGACATAGGTCGCGATGCGGCTGACACGGGCGGTGACGTTTTTGAAACCCGCTTTCAGCGTCAGGTTCGCACCATAGTGCGGGGCGAGCGGATTGATGAAATCGATTTCGCCCTTCGTGCCCTTGACATGCAGTGACGCGGCGAACGCCTGGCCGTGAGCCATCGACGCCGACAGTTTCGCCTTGATCGCGCCTGGATAGGTGAGTTCGGCGCTCAGACTTTCGTCGACGCCGCGTGATGTCAATTCTGCGCGCGCCTGAATGTGCGCCGGATGGCCGCGCATGATGTTCAAGGTCCAGCTCAACGGATAGCAGCCCAGATCCATGAATGCGCCGCCGCCGGTTTCAGGCAAGTGACGGATCTCTTCGCCGCCGCGGTCGTCGATGGCGACGTTGAATTTTGCGTCGATTGCCGTGACGCTTCCAATCTCGCCCGCGTCAATCCAGGCCAGCACCTGCAAGTATCCCGGATGATAACGATAGTGAAAAGCTTCGATGACGCGCTTACCCGCCTTTCGTGCAGCAGCCAGAACGGCGCGCGCTTCTTGCGCGTTCATCGCGAATGGCTTTTCGCAAAGCACATGCTTGCCGGCTTCGAGCGCCTTGATGCACCATTCGGCATGCAGATTGATGGGCAGTGCGTTGTAAACCAGATCGACGTCGTCGGCGCTCACCAACGCTTCGTAATCATCGGCGGCACGGGCAAAGCCATGCGTGTCCGCAAAGGCCTGCGCCCGCGACAGGTCACGCGCCGCAACCACCTGCAATACCGCGCCCGGGCGAACCTTCGACGGATGAACGATGGCGGGCGGCGTAATGCGCGCCGCGCCCAGACAACCAATGCGCATGGGGGAGACCTTGGGGGCTGTGGATTCTGTCATCCTATAGACATTGCCCCGCATGTGCTAGCGTGTTCGGACTGATCGGGGCAAGCCTTTGAATACCGTTGCAGCAGACACATCGCTTGTGCCCGGCCGCTCGTGCGCCGCCTGCACGATGTGTTGCAAGCTTCCGCGTATTCCGGCGCTGAACAAACCTGCCCAGAAACTGTGCGTCAACTGCAATGCCGGTGTTGGCTGCAACATATACGACAGCCGCCCGCAAACATGCGTGGAGTTTTATTGCATGTACATGTTGAACGCGGCGATGGGCGACGAATGGAAACCATCGCGCAGTAAAATGATGGTGACCTATGAAGCGTCAGAGGAGCGCCTGGTCGTGCACGTCGACCCTAGCCGGCGCGGCGCCTGGCGAAGCCAACCGTTCCACGCGCAAATCAAAAAATGGGCGGCAAATTCGCAGCGCGGGCACGTTCTGGTCTGGGACGGCCACACCGTGATTATCGCTCTGGCCGACAGAGACATTGACCTGGGCCAGGCGAAAGACGGGCAACACATCCTCATTCGTGCCAAGCACACGGCGGCCGGCAAGCACTATGAGGCATTCCTACTGGATCACGACGACCCCCG
>JAWXBO010000016.1:0-16722 GCA_034440175.1 Alphaproteobacteria bacterium | reverse complement strand
TATCACCCGCCGCGCCATCAACGATGCGGAAATCCTGGAACGTTGCATCTATCCGATGATCAACGAAGGCGCAAAAATTCTCGAAGAAGGCAAAGCCATCCGCGCCTCCGACATCGACGTCGTCTGGATCAACGGCTACGGCTGGCCGGTCTATCGCGGCGGCCCAATGTTCTTTGGCGACACAATGGGACTCGACAAAGTCCTGGCCAAGATGCGCCAGTTCGAAAGCCAACTGGGCCCCGAATTCGCACCGTCCAAGCTGCTCGAAAAGCTGGCGGGCGAGGGTAAGCGCTTCCTGGATATGAGATAACCAACAACTTTCGGAGTGCATTATGCGCCAAGCAGTCATCGTTTCCTACGCCCGCACCGGTCTCGCCAAGGCTGGACGGGGTGGATTCAACAACACATCAAACATGACCATGCTCGGCCATGCGATAGAACATGCGGTCAAGCGGTCGAAGGTCGACCCGAAGGAAGTTGAAGACGTCGTCGCCGGTTGCGTGGCGGCTTCAGGCAACGTGGCGCGCGCCGCCGCTCTGTTGGCCGGGCTGCCGATTGCGACCGCAGGCGCCACCGTCAACCGCGCCTGTTCGTCAGGACTGAACGCGATCGCCAACGCGGCGCACTATGTCGTCGAGGAAGGCGCGAACATCGTCGTCGGTTGCGGCGTCGACTCGATCAGCTATCAGGGCGGTGGTGGTGGCGGCCGTGAAGCGCGGCTCACCGACATGTATCCCGATTTCTGGATGCCGATGATCGACACGGCGGACGTCGTCTCCGAGCGCTACAAGGTCAGCCGCGAATACCAGGACGAGTTTTCACTTGAATCACAACGCCGCATGGCCGCCGCTCAACAAGCGGGCAAATTCAAGGACGAAATCATCCCGGTCAAAACGCAGATGAAGAAAATCGACAAGGACACAAAGGCCGAGTCATTCGTGGACGCCGTCGTTGATCGCGACGAATGCAATCGTCCCGATACGACGCTCGCAGGATTGGCAAAGCTTGAGCCTGTGAAGGGCGCGGGCAAGTTCGTCACCGCTGGCAACGCCAGCCAACTGTCAGACGGTGCTGCTGCCGTCGTCATCATGGAATCAAGAGAAGCCGAGCGCCGGGGCTTGCAGCCGCTGGGCGCCTTCAAAGGCTGGGCAATCGCGGGCTGCAAACCCGACGAGATGGGCATCGGCCCCGTGTTCGCAGTGCCGCGCCTGCTTGAACGTCATGGACTGAAAATCGACGACATCGATTTGTGGGAACTCAACGAAGCCTTCGCCAGCCAATGCCTCTACAGCCGCGACAAGCTCGGGATCGATCCGGCGAAGTACAATGTCAACGGCGGTTCGATAGCGATTGGCCACCCCTTCGGCATGACGGGAACCCGGCTGACGGGTCATGTTTTACTCGAGGGCCGGCGCCGCAAAGTGAAGCGCGCAGTTGTCTCCATGTGCATCGGCGGCGGCATGGGTGCGGCTGGATTGTTCGAAATCTACTCTTAAGGCGGTTCAGTGCAGCTTGGAGCTTAGGTCCTTGATCGCTCCATCGATGAGCGCATCGCCCTTTGGCTCGGTCATGTGCTTCGCAATGACGTGACCAGCCGCTAGGGCTGCAACCGAAGTGGCGGCTGCGCGAACGTCAGCAATCGCATCAGCTTCAGCCTGCGCGATCTTTTGCTCCGCCATCTTTGCGCGGCGCGCAATCTGTTGCTGCAACTGAACTTTCGCTTCTTCCGCCATGCGCTCGGCGGATGCTGTGGCCGCATCGATAATCGCCTGCGCTTCAGCGGCGGCGTTGGCAGTCTTGCGGCGATATTCTGCCAGCAGCGCTTCTGCCTCAACACGCAAGCGCTTTGCTTCCTCAAGTTCAGCCCTGATACCGTCCGCCCGGCTGTCGAGCATTTTGGTAACCTGGCCGGGAACCTTCAAGCGGATCAGCAGCAACACAAACAACACTGTGCCGACGGCAACCCAAAATGTAGGATCTGCAAAAAACCCGCTCACGAATATTCCCCTTTTAGGACCGCTTCAACGCTGTGGTGATGGCCGCATCTATGTCGCCGGCATTCGCTATTTCGCCTGTGAGCTTCTCGACGATCTCAGCCGCTGTGTCGCGGGCTATCACCGCCAGGCGCGACATCGCGCCCGCCCGCATCTCGGCGACCCCTGCTTCTGCCTTTTGCGTATCGGTGGCAAGCTGCTTTGAAACAGCGTCGTTCTTGGCGTTCGCTTCTGCCTGGGCCTTGTTGCGTAACTCTTCGCCCAACTTGAGAGCCTTGGCACGCGCATCGGCAAGCGCCTTGTCATAGTTCGCCAGCGCCGCTTCACTCGCCCGTTTCGCACCCGCCGCTTCATCAAGATCGCCTTGGATCTTTTTGCTGCGGTCGAGAATTACGCCCTGCAACCGGGGCAACGCGATGCGCGACATGACCCAATAGAGGAAACTGAAAGTGATAATCAGCCAAAAAAGTTGGCTCGCAAACGTGGAAGTGTCGAGCTGCGGCAACCCCGGCTTGGCCCCATGCCCGGCATCGGCTTGCTCCGTGCTGGATCCATACTCACTTTCAGGCGCCGCACCATGGCCCTCAAGGGGGGCAAGGTCTGCGACCTGAAACTCCACTGTGGACTGATCCATCATGATTCCGGGCCTGTCGATCTGACTCTACGAACCAAGAATGATGAATGCCATAACAAGGCCGATCAATCCGGTCGCTTCGCAGAGTGCAAAGCCAATGAGAAGGTTTGTAAATTGCCCTTGAGCGGCCGAAGGATTCCGCAAGGCGCCGGACAAATAGCTTCCAAAAATATTACCGATGCCAACGCCCGCGCCCGCGAGAGCCAAACAGGCGATACCTGCACCAATGAGTTTTGCTGCTTCAGCTTCCATTTGTAAGTCTCCTTGTAATGTTCAGTCCCGCAATGGGCGATGAGTTAATGATGATCGTGAAGGTGAAGGGCGTCGTTGAGATAGATACATGTCAAAACGGCAAACACGAACGCCTGAAGGAAGGCAATCAGAACTTCAAGCCCGGTCACGGCAATTCCAGCGATTAACGGTGCAATCGCAATGGCTGACGCAAAGCTTGCGACACCTAGCCAACCTGCAACAAATCCGGCGAAGACCTTGAGCATGACGTGCCCGGCGAACATGTTTGCGCAAAGCCGCACCGACAAGCTGATCGGCCTGAGAAAGAACGAGAATATCTCAATGGGAACCAGAAGCGGCAGAATCCACCATGGCGCTCCCGAGGGCGCAAACAACCGCAAAAATCCCAGTCCGTGCTTCCAAAATCCGACAAAGATGACGAGAAGGAATACCGTCATCGCCAACGCAAACGTGACGATGATGTGGCTGGTGATCGTGAATGAATAGGGGATCAGTCCAAAGAAATTGCCAAACAGCACGAAGATAAAAATCGTGAAGACGAACGAGAAAAACTTCATCCCGTCTTCGCCCGCAATATTTCGCATCGTGGTTGCAAGGAAATCGTGCAACAGCTCTGCCACGGACTGCGCCCGCCCCGGCACAATCCCGTCCGGCCTGACCGCAAACGTGAAAAACGCGGCGGCAGCCAAGGTGACAAGCACCATCCACAAGCTCGAGTTTGTGAATGAAATGTCCTGACCAAAAAGCGTCCAGCGGAGACCTTCGAACAGAGGTTCGATTCGGAATTGGTGCATCGGATCGGCGCTAATCATCAGTCTTGTCGTCCTTCGTCTCCGGCACCGCAGCATTGAGCCTTTGCGCGGTCCGGATCACGTTGGTCATCGCGGCCGCGAGACCAAGAATTAAAAAGAACAGAATTCCCCATGGCCGGGTCCCAAACAGCTTGTCAAAACCCCAACCCAGGAAAACGCCAAGCAAAAGGCCGGCGAGCAACTCTGAAGCGAGGCGGTAGGCAATTCTGATGGACCCGGACTGGGCAGGCGTCGATTTCGTCGTCGGTCCACGCGCGGCCTCGATTTTCCGGCCAAGCGCATCGAGACGCTCCTGGTCAGGATCTTCACTCTGATCTGTAGGGCTATTCACCAATGATCAGTGCACGGGGCCGCTTGAAACCCCCTCCGAAAGTCGGGCGGACCATATGGCCCGGTTTTCCGCCAGTCAAGGCACGTGCTGCACTGCAAACAGTTGAAAAAATAGGGAAAACTGCCGCTTTTCCAACGCGTGTCACTCAGTCGCGCAAATCAGCCAATGGTTGACATTCTACCACGTTTGATCTACCATTCTACCATGAGCTTAAACATCAAAAATCCTGAAACTCATCGCCTCGCAACGGAACTCGCCAAGCAAACGGGCCTTTCGCTAACCGAAGCCGTAACCCAGGCTCTGCGCGAAAAGCTTGAACGGGTGATCGTAAAAAAGGTCGATCCGAAACTCATGGAAGATCTCAAGCGCATCGCTCACGATTGCGCGATTCGGTTGTCGCCGCAAACGAAGGCCATCGATCACGGAAAATTTCTTTATGATGAGAACGGATTGCCGAAGTGATCGTCGAAACCTCCGCACTCATTTCAATTTTGCGAGAGGAGCCAGATGCACAAAAATTTCTTGATGCAATTGGTTCGGCTGAGTTGAAACGCATTTCTGCGGCCAACTACCTCGAGGCTGCTATTGTCATTGATGCGGAGCGAAACCCGATTTCAAGTCGTCGATTGGACGAATTTCTCTCGCGCGCTGAAATCGAAATATTACCACTGACAGAGGTTCAGGCCAGAATCGCAAGACAAGCGTACCGCGATTTTGGCAAGGGCTCAGGACATCCGGCTAAGCTGAATTTCGGGGATTGCTTTGCATACGCACTTGCTATCGACACAGGCGAGGGCTTGCTATTCCAAGGCAGTGAATTCACACACACTGGAGTCAAAATCTCAGAAGGCGAGCCGCTTTACTCTGCCGCCTGGGCCTGCAGCACGCGTTCGGCACCTGCAAGGTCAACCGAAACCAATTGGCTGACCCCACGCTCCTGCATCGTAACGCCCATCAAACGGTCCATGCGCGACATGGTCAAAGCGTGGTGCGTAATCACAAGGAATCGCGTTTCTGTCATACGCGTGATTTCATCCAGCAAGTTACAGAAACGCTCGACGTTAGCGTCGTCAAGTGGTGCATCGACTTCGTCTAGCACACACACCGGGGCAGGGTTGCACAAGAACACGGCAAAGATCATCGCCATCGCTGTCAGGGCTTGCTCACCGCCCGACAGCAGCGACATGGTCTGAAGCTTTTTGCCCGGTGGACGCGCCAGGATTTCAAGCCCTGCTTCCAGCGGGTCATCGGACTCCGTCAGCGTCAGCCGCGCATCGCCACCCATGAACAACGAGGTAAACAATTTCTGGAAATTCGCGTTCACACGGTCGAATGCTTCGAGCAAGCGCTCGCGGCCTTCGCGATTGAGCGAGCCGATGCCCTGCCGTAACCGGGTGATCGCGGCCTCGAGGTCGTTCTTCTCGCTTTGAAGCGTCGTCAATCGTGTTTCGCATTCGTCGGCTTCTTCCTCGGCACGCAGATTGACGCCTCCCAATTGCTCCCGCTCGCGCTTCAGTTTTTCAGAACGCTGTTCGGCCGCATCAAGCGTAGGCACTTCATCGCCAGGAGCATGCTCTGCACGCGACGCGAGCTCTTCCGGCGCGCAATCAAGCGTGTCTCGCGCCCGCGTGATCGCCTCTTGCACCCGCTCGCGCTGCGCTGAAAGGATCGCGTCACAACGTGCCCTTTCTTCGCGGGCATGAGACAACGCCTGATCGGCAGCACGAGACTCCGATTGCGCTGCTTTGAGTGCACCTTCGGACAGAGCCAATGCGTCATTCGCAGCACTGCGCGCGGCTTCCGCGTCCTCCAGGATTTCAAACAGGCGGGTACGCTTCTCCGCGATCTCAGCGGGAAGGTGTTCAAGCGCTTGCAATTCCGTGCGGGATTCACCCTCGCGACGTTGCAAAGCTTCGATTTGGCCGTCCGCCGTTGAAATACGTGTGTTCCAGGCATCGAGATCCGCGACGATGGTCTGCAACCTCAGTTGGCGCGCGCGCGCTTCACGTTCGGCGCCGTCATGAGCTGCCTTGGCATTGGCATGTCCCGCGCGTGCTTCAGTCAGTGCTTCGCGCGTGGCCGACAGTGCGGACTCGAACTCCGCGAGCAGCGGTAACAGATCAAACTCAGACCGCAGTTGTGATTCAAGGGCGGTCGATTCCGCTTCATCTGCACTCAGCGCCAAGTGGCGCTCGTTAAGAGATTGTGTTCTGGCGGCTGTTTGCGCGTGACGTTTTTCTGCTTCCGCCAAGGCCGTCCGTGCAGCGCCGGCTTCCGCGTCTGCGTCACGACGGGCCGTACCCAAGGTTCTCTCTGCAAGTTCCGCAGCCTCACGCGCCTCCTTTGCGTCTTGCCAAGCACTCTGCAGCTCGCTCAAGTGGACTTCAGCTGACGCGACGGTGCCTTCAAGATCGGCAAGCCGGTTTCGCTGTCGTAACCGGACCGCCGCGGCCGTCGGCGCCTCGGCGGTGGCTGTAAATCCATCCCAGCGCCACAGGTCACCTTCACGGCTTACCAGACATTGACCTGGCAAAAGTGACGCTTGGGCTGGTTTGCCTTTGTCCCGGTCGACGATGCCGATTTGTGAGATGCGTCGTGCCAGAGCATCGGGCGCATTTACAAGGCCAGCCAGCGATTGCACGTCTGGCGGGAGCTTGGGCAATTCGTCTTGCCCATGCAACGCGCGCCAATAGATCGGTGCATTTTCATCCAGCGGAACGTTGAGGTCATCGCCCAACGCCGCCCCCAGTGCAGCCTCAAACCCTGGCGTCACCTGCAGCAAATCGATGACGGGCGTAAATCCTTGGGCAATCCCAGCGGACAACGTTTCCGTCAGCGCCCGCGCTTCGGCTTTCAATCGTACAAGTTCGCGCTCGGTCGTATCAGCGGTTTTCTTCCGCGCCGATTCGCCGTCGCGTGCCGAGCGCAAAGCGTCTTCCGCATGCCGGTGCGTTGCTTTTGCGGCCTCGGCGGCAGTCGCCGACGCTGCGATACGAAGCAGCGCCTGTTCGACATGTGGCGCCGTGTCCGCTTCGCGCGCCAAGCGTTCAATTTCGGCCGAGATGCCGTCTAGCTCAGTGCGTAGGCGCGTCGATACGCGCTGACTGCCTTCGATACGCCGTTCAAGATCAGTGCGCTTTGCCCTTGCGTCGCCCAGCTCGGTCGACGATTTGTCGCTCGCGTTTTCCGCGCTGGTCATCACACTCAGCGCAACTTCGAGGGCGGCTAATGCGGCTTCAGCCGTTTGCATTTCCCCTTGCGATGCAGCGCTCAGTTCGGTGCGCTCTTGCTCAAGCGTCAACATCGTCCTACGCGCATCTTCGACGCGTGCCGTTTCGCGGGTCTGGTCTTCAGAAATTTGCGCAAGGCGCGCGCTCAACCGCTCAGCCGCGGCCTTCGCCCGCGCCTCCTCGCCGTCCAGCGCCATGCGCTCAGCCGTCAGCCGTTGCAGGGCCGCACTCCGCTCGGCGGCTACTTGCCGCAACGCCGGAAGTTTTTCATCCGCTTCAAGCACCCCATTTGATGCTTGTGCTGACCGCAGCGTCAGGTCCTCAACTACACTTCGAATACGATTGAGTTCGACCTCTGCGGTTTCTGCGGCGGCAGATGCGAGTTGCCAGCGTACATACAAAGCCAGCGCGTCGGCACGTTGAATATGACCCGACAAATTGCGGTACCGTGCAGCCTGGCGCGCCTGCCGTTTCAGATTTGCCAGCTGTTGTTCGATTTCCTGAATGATATCCGCAACCCGCGACAAATTCGTTTGAGCTGCGTTTAACTTCAGTTCCGCTTCATGCCGTCGGGCATGCAGACCGGAAATACCGGCCGCTTCCTCGAGAATGGCGCGCCGGGCGATCGGCTTTGCACTGATCAATTGGCCGATTTGCCCTTGCTTGACCAAGGCTGGCGAATGCGCACCGGAGGACGCATCGGCAAAGAAAATCTGCACATCGCGGGCGCGAACGTCTCGCCCGTTGATCTTGTAGATCGAGCCCATTTCGCGCTCAATTCGACGGCTGATTTCAAGCGCCTCGGTGTCGTTGTATTGCGAAGGCGCGGACCTGTTCCCATTGTCGATGATGAGTGAGACTTCGGCGGTGTTACGCCCCGGCCTGTTGTTCGTGCCCGAAAAAATCACATCGTCCATCGCGCCGCCGCGCATGGACTTGGCTGAATTCTCACCCATGACCCACCGCAAGGCTTCAAGCAAATTCGATTTGCCGCACCCATTGGGCCCGACAATACCCGTCAGCCCGGGTTCGATCGGCAACTCGGTTGACTCAACGAACGACTTGAATCCGGTCAGTCGAAGTCTCGAAAACTTCACGGGCAATACTCCGTTGTTTTTTTTGGGCTGGGGCGGTCAGCCGGATCGGTGGTGTCGATTTGAGTTATGGTGCTGGAGGCGTATCTGCCACGGGCGCAACAGGTTGCGCTGGCGCATCATCAGGCGCTGTTTCGCCCTCAGCTGCTGGAACTGCCGCGCCTTCTGTGGCAGTAGCCGGCGTGACCGCTCCTTCTGCGGGTGCCGGCGTGGCTGACACAGGAACTGGCAAACCCAATTTTTTCAATTCGTCTTTGATGGCTGCGTCGAGTTTCTCGTAGGATGTCGCCATACCTTCGAGCTTCTTGCCGTTCAGCAGCAATGTCGGCGTTCCACTGATACAATAATCCTTCGCGTCTTGTGCGCTCGCCTTCGCCAGCTGCGTCGCCAACTCTTGCTTTTTCAGGCACGTATCGAAGTCATCACTCGACATCCCGGCGCGACGGGCCATTTCCTTTAGCCCGGCAATAATGTCCCGATCTTCGCGCATCATCCAGACTTGCTGATGCTCCAGCAACATGTCGGTGAACGGGAGAAAGGCGTCGCGTCCCAGGCATCGCCCAAGAACAGAGGCCGCAACGTCGACATTATTGCGATGCAGTTCACGGAACACGATCCGTACCAACCCGGTCTTGACATAGGCTGCTTCGATTTTCGGAACTTCTTCGCGCCGGAATTCCGCACAATGAGAACAGGTCTGCGACAGATATTCGACCAGAGTAATCGGCGCTTTTTTGTCGCCGATAATGTAATCCTCGTCGGAAACGGGCACTTCAGTTTTGGCAACGCAAGTGCCATCGGCAACATCGGACAGGTCGACGGCATCGCTGCCGCTCAAACCCCAATACGTCAGCCCCCCCAAAAGCGCGACAATGGCAACGGCACCACCGGCCAACATCCGTTTGTCGGTTTTGGCGTAGAACGCCATCAGCTGTGACATCATCTGGCCAAAATTAAAATTCACGCGAACCCCCTGCGAAGCACTAGCACGCCGGGTACTATAGCCCTGTCGGCCACCGGGGCTCAACGCTTCAAAATCACCGTTTTCCGGCTTTCACCGATGGCGTTGCGCCCCAGCCTCGTTAACGCATCGCGCAGTCCCGGATCTTCAACAGCCGCTGTCCTGCGCAAAAGTTCCGTTTCCTCGTCGTCGGAAAGCCGCCGGGGTGCGGGACGCACCGGAAGCGATCTGGGAATTTCACCTGTGACCACTTTGATTTTATTGACCGTGGGTTTGCCAAAATAGCTATTGATCTTGTCGATCAGCTTCGGCGTTTGATGTTGAAGTTCAAGCGCTGCCCGGTCATCCGCCACAAGCGTCAATGTCGCACCGCCAGAGGCGGCCGCGGACAATTTGGAAGGAAAGCAATGATCCGCCAGTGTCGCTCCTGCAATTTCCGCCCACCTTGTCACCAATTCGATTTGAGCAAAGCCTCGAGCTTTAAGGTGGTGCCTCAGAAGCGCCGTGGCATTCTGGGCCACAGGCAGCGGCCCTCGGCGCTTGGGCGCAGTTCCGGAAGGTTTCTCTCGTTCTGACATGCCACTCTCAAAAAGCCATTCGCAGACAAGAGAGAAAGACCTCTCGCCTCAAAAACGCAAGGCACTCGTTCAGTGCCTGCTGGCTTGGTATGACAAAAATCGCCGCAAATTGCCGTGGCGCCCACTGCCGGGAGAAAGCGTGGACGCCTACCGGGTTTGGCTGTCCGAAATCATGCTGCAGCAAACCACGGTTGCCGCCGTCGGACCCTATTTTCAGTCATTTGTGAAACGATGGCCAACGATTGATGCGCTGGCTGCAGCCCCTGTGGACGAAATTATGTCGGCTTGGTCAGGGCTGGGCTACTACAGCCGTGCGAGAAATCTGCATGCCTGTGCAAGACACGTGGCGGCCGAATACGGCGGATCGCTACCCAGTGAAGAGGCGGCCCTAAGAACGCTGCCGGGCATTGGCCCCTACACGGCCGCGGCGATTTCAGCGATTGCCTTTGGCAAGCAGGCGGCACCAGTGGACGGCAATATCGAACGTGTGCTCGCAAGGCTCTTTGCCGTGCGCGAAAAACTTCCCGCAGCAAAGCCCATGTTGAAACGCTTGGCCCAAGCGCTTGCCCCGCAGGCACGTGCAGGCGATTTTGCACAAGCAATGATGGATCTGGGTGCAACGATTTGCACACCGAAATCTCCAACCTGTGAATCCTGCCCATGGATCAAATCGTGTACCGCAAGAAAATTGGGTTTGGAACGGTCGTTGCCGGCGCGCAGCACAAAGCAACTGCGCCCACTCAGGCGCGGGACGGCGTTTGTCGTCATATCAGGCGCCAGTGAGGTATTGCTCCGGCGTCGTCCGCCAAAGGGCCTGCTGGGAGGGATGCACGAAACGCCAATGAGTGCCTGGGAGAAAGACTTCCCAGGCGATCCGCTCTCCCTGGCGCCGACGAAATCAAGGTATCGTATGCTTGATGGACTTGTGCATCACACCTTCACCCATTTCAATCTCGAGCTTCAAGTGTTCATCAGCCATGTGAACTCACGCCAAAGCGGCAGCGCCAAGGGCGAGTGGGCGCCGGTCAATGACCTCGCGCATTTCGCGCTTCCCAGCGTGATACGAAAAGTCATCGAACACGCGCTCAATTCCGCCGAGAGAAAGAATTTCACCGCAAGGGCGCGAAGAACGCCAAGATAAAGATCAAGTCCTGCTCGTCGAGTGGCAAGCAATTCGCAGCCAAGCGCCAACCCTTTTTCTCTTTGCGTCCTTCGCGCCTTCACGGTGAAATTCCTTACTGCTTGCAAACCCCACGGACGCCCATGGTTTTACACTCCTGTTCAGCGCCCGGTTGAACGGCAACTCGAAATCACAAGCGGCGAATGCAAAGCAGTGTGTTGGGTGACCCGTCACAGCGTCACATTGGCTTAAGACTGCGGAAATCTCCGTCACACTGCCCGTAACAGCCTGTAAATTGTGTACGCACGAGCCGAGCTTGACACCGCGCTTCCCCCAGCACGTCAGCCATCCGCCTTTCAGGGCAGCGCGCGCGCCCCCAAAATGTTTTGGCATGATATTCAAGTTTCAAGTCGCAGCGGAAGGAAGGGCCGTGAAATCGACCCCACTCCGAAGCTAGAACATATACGGAACATTCTTGCCCGATGCAAGTGGAAAATTCACATCCCGACGTTGCCGTCAGGGGCGATTCCCGGACGGACACGGTTTGACCTGAAGTCATCAGGGCTCTAATGCATCTCCGCCCGGATTTGTTGGCGCAATAAATCGATCGGCTTCATCACGCCCTGCGCGTCGAAGTGCCAATAGGTCCAGCCATTGCATGCGGGCAGGCCTTGCACGTGCGCCGCGATCTGATGAATTGAACCCGTCGCGTCGCGGCACACCAGTGACCCATCGGCGCGAACCTTTGCGGCATAGCGCTTTGCGTGGTCATAGAGTTTCGTGCCCGGTTCAAGCAGGCCACGCTCCACCACCACGCCAAACGGCACGCGTGGTTCTTCTTTTTTCGACTTCATCACTTCCAGATCTTCGGGCGAAGTACGCGAGACCTGGGCGATGCGCTTCTTGGCCACCGCAATGTAACCCGGATCGCGCTCAATCCCGATGAAACGCCGCCCGAGTTTCTTGGCCACCGCACCCGTCGTGCCCGTGCCGAAGAAAGGATCGAGCACAACGTCGCCGGGCTTTGACGACGCCAGCAACACGCGATGGAGAAGCGCTTCAGGTTTCTGCGTCGGGTGCGCTTTTTGCCCCTTGTCGTCTTTCAGCCGTTCGCCACCAGTGCACAGCGGGATCAGCCAATCCGAGCGCATCTGCAAATCGTCGTTGAGCGCCTTCATCGCGTCGTAATTGAAGGTGTAGCCTTTCTGATCTTTCGACTTCGAGCACCACAGCATTGTCTCATGCGCATTCGTAAACCGGCGTCCGCGAAAGTTCGGCATCGGGTTCGACTTGCGCCAAACAATATCGTTGAGGAACCAATAGCCCAGATCCTGCATGATCGAGCCAACGCGATAGATATTGTGGTACGAGCCGATCACCCAGATCGATCCATTGTCCTTCAGTACCCGGCGCGCCGCTGTAAGCCACTCGCGTGAGAACCGGTCATACTCGGCAAAGCTCGCGAACTGGTCCCACGCATCGTCGCATGCATCGACCTTGCTTTGATCAGGCCTTGAAAGCTCGCCTTCCAATTGCAGATTGTAGGGCGGGTCGGCAAAAATGAGATCGACACTCTTGGCCGGCAGCTCATTCATCATAGAGATCGAGTCACCTTTGAGAATGGTGTCGAGGTAGTTGGCGATCGGCTTCGTAAGAATTCCCATGCGACTCAAGGCCCCCAAATGTGTGGGCGTCTTTCGGGGCGCGAATGGCCATAAAATTCTGGCTGCCGGCTTGCCGTCAGGACGCGAGTTTGATCGTAAATGGAGAGCCGCTTGCGAAAATGCCCTAACGCAACCGGCTCTAACGCTGGGCACCTTGAGTCACGCCGGACTCGCCGTCAATAAGTGTTTTGAATCAGAAAGTTAACGCCTGAATCGATATTGAATCCTGAGCTCCATCACCTACTAGATATAGCGTCCCTCTTTCTAAAGGCTGTGCATAACTCGGTTAATTCGCGACCGCCGCTCTCGTCGTCATCAGTATATGAGCAACGGGTGCAAATGTTTTGCGATGATGAACGCTCGCGCCCAGTCGTTGCAGCGCCGACACATGGTCTGCGGTGCCATAACCTTTGTTGCGCGACCAATGATAACCGGGATGCAAAGCGTCGAGCTCGCACATCACCCGGTCGCGCGTCACTTTGGCGATGATCGAAGCCGCAGCAATCGACAACACCGTCGCATCGCCGCCAATGATCGCATCGCCGGGGCAGGGCAGGGCGGGCAGGCGATTGCCATCGACCAGAACATGCGCCGGCGCAATCGCCAACTCATCCACCGCCCGTCGCATCGCCAGCATCGTTGCCTGCAATATATTCAGCGCATCGATCTCGGCCACATCGGCCACACCAATCCCCACACTCAGCGCGCTTTCCATCACCTGCGCAAAGGCGCTCTCGCGTTTGGCTTCGGATAGTGATTTGGAATCGTCGATGCCTGTGGGCAGGCGCGCCGGATCAAGAATAACCGCGCAGGCGTAGACGGGCCCTGCCAGCGGCCCGCGCCCCACTTCATCGACTCCGGCCACCGGCCCGACAACTCTACGTTCGCGATCAAAGTGCGGCATCAGTAATTTCCATCACAGCAACTGCATCTGATCGCCCGCCTTTGGCGGCGGCTGAAACAAATCAACCCGTTGTGCCGGCCATTGTTGATTGAGCCCCAGCCGTTCACAAGTGAGCTTGAAGCGTTTGGTGATCAAATCGGCATAAACGCCTGTGCCCTTCATGCGTTTTCCCCACTCCGCGTCGTAATCTTTGCCCCCGCGCATCGAGCGGATCAGCGACATCACATGCTTGGCCCGCCCCGGTTGCGCCGCCTCCAGCCACTCGGCGAACAGATCCTTGATCTCCAGCGGCAGACGCAACACCACATAGGCCGCATTGCGCGCCCCCGCCTCATACGAGCGTTCCAGAATGCTCTCAATCTCGTGATCATTAAGCGCCGGAATAACCGGTGCCGTCATTACCGCGGTCGGAATCCCCGCAGCCGATAACGCACGCATGGCCTCCAGCCGCCGCTCAGGCGTAGGCGCGCGTGGCTCCATCGTCCGCGCCAGTTTGCGGTCAAGCGTCGTCACAGAAATCGCCACCCGCGCCAGGTTCATCGAAGCCATCTCCGACAGGATATCGATATCGCGCAGCACCCGGTTGGATTTGGTGACGATCGCTACCGGATGGCGGAAGTCGCGCAGCACCTTCAGGATCTCCCGCGTAATCTGAAACCGCCCGTCGATCGGCTGATAGGGATCGGTATTGGTCCCCAGCGCCATGGTCTTGACGCTGTAGCCGGGCCGGCGCAACTCGGCCGCCAACAGCGTTGCCGCCTTGGGCTTGGCAAACAGCCGCGCTTCGAAATCCTGTCCCGGCGACAATCCCAGATACGCATGCGTCGGCCGCGCGAAGCAATAGATGCAGCCATGCTCGCACCCGCGATAGGGATTGATCGAGCGGTCGAACGGCAAATCGGGGGACACGTTTCGCGCAATGATGCTGCGCGTTGCGTCGATCCCGACCGAGGTTTTCAGCGCCGGCGCCTCATCGTCCAGTGTCCCCCAACCATCGTCGATCAGCACCCGGTGCTCGCTCTCAAACCGGCCCGAGCCATTGCTGAACGCCCCACGCCCGCTGGTGCCCGCCGGATGCGCCGCAAACTCGCCCTCGACCGGCGGCCGGTGCCCAAATCCAACGACATTTTTGCCCATCTGAACTCCTTGGGGCGCGAGGGGATACCCCCCCCTCACCCCCTTTTTGCATGCAAACTTGCAATAAGGCTGTTTTTAGCCATTTTCACAAACCAAAACCCCAAATTTTAAGCCATTTTCTCAAACGCAAATGCCTGACCCCTAAATGCAATAGGACAAATGAAAATCCAAAACCACAACATCTGGGTGCCACCCGGGCAACAACTGTAACCAAGAAGCATCAAGCCCATCCCATTTCTGCCAACTTGTCGCATGATTTTTTTCGGTAAACGGCGCCCAATTCAAAGCGTAAACGTCCAATCAAACACGCGAAGGAACAAAGATAGAACTAGAGGTAAGAAAAATCAAGTCAAAAGTTCACGCGCGCGTCGTTTCGGTGACGATGCATTTAACTCTCCCCCGGGCTTCGGCCATGGATGCATCGCTTCCGGGATCGTGGGGCACAAAAATCAATTGAACATGGCTCGCGCCTCAGCACCCAGGCCCAGACCTCGACGCCGGCGGAAATGAACTGTACCCTCCACCCAATTGGTGTGCACCAAACGAGACGGCCATGAGCGAACATATCCTCGAACCAAACCTTCCGATCATCGACCCGCATCATCATCTGTGGGACCGGCCGACGGCGATCCTCAGGAACCTGCCGCCGTCTGATCACGGCTTCATGGACATCATCCGTGACATACCGGAAATAATTCGGTGACAGTGCACTTAATTGACACGTTATCGCCCAGGCCGTAGAGTGCCCCATGGCCCGCCTCGCCCGCGCTGTCTTTCCCGGCCTTCCCCACCATGTGACGCAGCGCGGCAATGGTCGCGCACGCACGTTTTTCAGCGACAACGATTACCGCCTCTATCGCGACCTCTTGGCCGAGCATGCGGCGGCCGCCGGTGTCGAAGTGTGGGCGTGGGTTTTGATGCCCAACCACGTTCACTTGATTCTCGTGCCCCACGACGCAGATGCGCTTCGGCGCGCGCTGGCGCCCGTGCATCGATACTATGCCGGCCACGTGCATCTGCGGCAGCAGCGCAGCGGGCATTTCTGGCAGGGACGCTTCGGCTGTGTGGCGATGGATGACAACCATCTGGGCGCAGCTTTGCGCTACGTCGCGCTCAATCCGGTGCGCGCGCGGCTGTGCAAGCGCGCGATCGACTGGCCGTGGTCGAGCGTCCATGCGCATCTCGGGCGCGGGGACACATTGACATTCACTGGCTCATGTCCGCATCAGTCGGCAAGCGGTGCGCATCTCGGGCGCGGGGACACATTGACATCGTGCGAACCGGTGCTTTCTCGCTTTCCCGATTTTGCGGCTTTGATCAAATCGGGGGAGGACGAGGACCTATCGCAGAAACTGCGCAGAGCCGAAACCATCGGCCGCCCCTTGGGATCGGACGCCTTTGTCGCACGCTTGGAGCGCAAGACCGGCCGGGCACTCAAAGCCGCCAAACCGGGGCGCAAGCCGGGGCCGGTGCCGGAGGCTGAAAAGAATTAAGTGCACTGTCACCGAATTACCACCGAATTACACTCTATGGTGTTTGACACATTAATGTAGGAGCCGCACCCTGGGCAGGCTGTTATAGCGATTCGCGGAGGGTGTCTATGGTCTGGCCATTTCAAAAGACTACAAGTGCATTACCTGATCCTACGTCCCTGCCGCGGAAGCTGTTTTTCAAGAGCGGCAATGATTTTTTTGAGTATCAATGCAAGTTCGGCAATACAGAGATTCGGGAAAATCTCGCTGTGGTCGCGCTCGTTGTGGACGCTCAGAGGGAGCTTGGAACTCTATCACCAATAGCTGTACAAAGCGACGGTACTCAAAAACCTGTTCTTCGTGTCGTATCGCCTGATGGCGGATTTCGCGTTTTCGCTTCGACACCGTCCGGCAAAGGGGACAGGTTGCAACCTGGTGATGTTGTATTAATCCGTCCATAAGTAGATTCATCTTTAGGCGGCGTATTTGAGCGATGGCTTTTGAAAGAAAGAGATGATTTTCCGGCTGTCGTTTTGCAG
>JAWXBO010000015.1:0-22373 GCA_034440175.1 Alphaproteobacteria bacterium | reverse complement strand
TCGCGGCCCGTGACGGATGAGGGACTGCGTCCAGCACTGCGTCCCCTCATCAGTCCCGCCGAAGTGGCGGGCCAGCTTCTCCCAAAGGGAGAAGCGCTATAGTTTTTTTGATTCCTCGAAGTAGTCCACGCACTAGCCAAGTCCGCCCCGCCCATGCTATTCGCCCATGCATGAACTTCCTCGCCATCGCCATCGGTGCTTTCTACATTTTCGCAGGCGTCGTCGCCTTGCGCGCGCTGCGCTTTGACGGCTTGATGGACACCGTGCTCGAGGCGCTCGAGGGCAAGCCCCAGTCTGTGGCCGGGCGCTTGAAAGGCGCTATCCTCACCGCAGGCGCCGCGTTCACGCTGGCCAGCGGGGTCGCGCTCGCGACTTTGAGCCCCCTCGCGCCAACCCTGTTCATCGTCAACGCCATCGTCCAGGGCGGCTACCTCGCCTGGGCCGCCCGCGCCCTGCCGCCCGAAGACGCTGACGAAACCAAAGGGCGCCGCCAAACCCAAAACGCCTTCGTGATCTACCTCGTAGCCACCGCATTCGTCGTCTGGCTGCACGCCAACGGCATCTTGCGGCCCTGGCCGGCCGGCACCTACACACTGTCCCTGGAAGGCCTGCTTGTGGGCGCGATCACGCTCGCGGGCTGGGCTCTGATGTTCGTTCCGCGCTGGTCGAGCGCGCGCGACCGGTCCATCCCCGAGGCGTTCGCCTCACCCCCGCCGCCCGCACCCGTCAACCTGCGCCTCCAGCCCGGCTGGCAGCACTGGCCCCTGTGGGACGCAGACAGCGGCGAAAACGTCAGCCACAATCACCTCGACCTGCCAATTGAACTGGCCGGGCGCATCGAAACCTGGGACGACAGCTGGCAGGAAACCTACAACGGCGACGACCCGCCAGCGAGCGGCTTCCAAACCCAGGCCCTGCGCCTCGCCTACGAGGCCCAAGGCAAACGCATCGCCGCCGAACTGCAACGCCACTGGAAAGGCCGCGTGGAAACACCGGACGAGTTTCGTTAGGCCAAAACAAAAAGCGCCCTGAGCGCTACACGTCCCCCGTTAGGCGAACACGCACAACCGCCGCTTGAATGCGTTGTTGCAATGTCACATCGCGAGTCAAAGCGGCCTGCTTCGCATCACTTCCAGCCCAAAATGCTTGCCCACCCTGCAAACCCTGCTAGCGTTTGCTCATTGAAATAAGGCGCTAAGGCCAAAAGGCCGGTCGTGGGGATCCGTGCGCCGCTGGGGGAAAAATGGGAAACGTCTCGCGTAAATCAGTGCTGCTGTCTGCAACCGCTTTGTTTATCGTCACATCAGTATCAGCCTTCGCCGCTGACGCGCCCACGACGGAAACCAAAGTCGAAAAAGTCACCGTCACTGCGACGCGGCGCAAGACCGAGCTGCAAAAGACACCGGTCGCCGTCACGGCAGTGGGCGAGCAAACCATCAAAGATGCGAGAGTCGAAAACATCGAAGACTTGATGGCGGTGGTCCCTTCGCTGCAAGTCACCAACGGTGGCAACCCGGCCGCATTCACGATGCGTATTCGTGGCGTCGGCACGCAGGGAAACAACGCCGGCCTCGAAGCCGCGGTCGGTACCTTTATCGACGGCGTCTATCGCAGCCGCGCCAGCGTTGCCTTCGGCGATCTGGGCGAGCTTGAGCGCATCGAAGTCTTGCGCGGTCCGCAAGGCACCCTGTTCGGCCGTAATACTTCGGCCGGCATCCTCAGCGTTATCACCAAGAAGCCAACCTTCGACGGCACCGAGATCGACGCCGAGTCAACCTTTGGTTCCTTCGACCAATATTCGGGCCGCGCCAGCATCAATTTCGTTCCTGTTGCAGACAAGATTGCCATCCGCCTATTCGGAACCCGCAACGAGCAAGAAGGCTTCATCGACGTCAACCCGGGCAGGCCGGACGCCTATGACGGCAACGCCAAGAGCTATTTCACCGTCCGCGGCCAGGCCTTCTTTCAGCTCAGCGAAATGACGGACCTTCG
The DNA here is from genome assembly GCA_034440175.1 of Alphaproteobacteria bacterium. Taxonomy (GTDB): domain Bacteria; phylum Pseudomonadota; class Alphaproteobacteria; order Micropepsales; family Micropepsaceae; genus SZUA-430. The sequence continues at coordinate 20,381 of JAWXBO010000015.1, read as the reverse complement.
CCTCATCGCCGACTACGCCGATCGCGCCGATCAATGCTGCTCGGCGGCGACGTTGTTCCCCGGCGGCAACGGGCGGGCAGCCACGATACCGTTCCCCAGCACCTCGGGACCATCGATCATCAACTTCATAGAAGGACCGCTTCTCGGCAAGGGGACCTCAAACCAGGTTGATGAGCAGGTGGCCTTTGGCAATCGCTCGACCAACAACGACATCGTCGACAAAGGCGTATCGGCCGAATTCAATGTGAACTTCGGTTGGGCGAACCTGACATCGATCACCGCAGCGCGCGACTGGGAAACCACCTACGCACAAGACTCGGACTTCTCAGGCGCCGACATTCTCTATTTTGCCGACGACGGCACCAATCTGACCAGGTTCGAAACCTTCACCCACGAAATGCGCCTCACGGGCGACACCGGACAGCTCGACTGGCTGCTCGGTGTTTTCGTCTCAAACGAAGACATTACGCGCCGTTCGACCTTGTTGTCCGGCTTCGAACAAGAAACCTATATGAGTTTGCACCGCATCGGTGACTCACCGCTTTCGATGCGCGGAAGCCTGACGGCATTGTTTGGTCACGGTGCTGGAACGCCGGTCTATACCGGTGGCCTGGGCCAGGACGATTTGTATAAGCAAAATTCGTCGAGCTTTGCAGTGTTCACCCACAACGTCGTCCATTTCTCCGACGACGTTAATCTTTCGCTGGGCCTGCGCTACACGGAGGAAACAAAGACCTTCGACGCTACGTATGACACAAACGGTCAAGGTGGCTGTACCTCTGTAGAAGCAGCGTTGGGCCTAAACCCTGGCGCGCAAGCGGCGTTCTTGGGCTTCTCGGCCGGCGCTCAGGGCCTTGTCGCTCTGACTTGCTTGCCCGGTTCGCGTCATGCACTTGACGTACTGACCACATCGTTTGGCGGTCATCACCAGGAGAAAACCGAGAGAGAGTTTTCAGGTGTAATGACATTGGCCTGGGAAGTCGAAGAAGACGTCAACACCTACGCAACGTACTCGCGCGGTCACAAGGCCGGGGGCTTCAATCTGGACCGGTCCTACTCGGACAGCCTGGGATCGATTGTATCTGGTTCCACCTGCGCCGATCCGGATGGCTTCGCGCCGTTTGGTCCATTTGGTTGTGCGCAGACAGTACGTGCGCCCGACACCAGCTTCGCTCCCGAATTCGTCGATGCCTACGAACTCGGTTTGAAGATGACATTCGACGATGGAAAACTGCTCGTCAACACAGCGGCCTTCTATCAAGATTTCCAGAACTTTCAGCTGAACACCTTCACTGGCGTCTCGTTTATTGTCACCTCGGTGCCCGAAGTCATCAGCCAGGGTCTGGAAATTGAATCGTCGTGGAGGACGCCGATAGATGGCCTCAGCACAAACCTAGCCGTGCAGTATACCGACGCCCACTATGGCGATATCGGTTCGCTGACAACGCCGGGCTCGTTCATCGCGCTGAACCCGGGCCTCTTCGCGCTCAAAGATGCGACCATCACGCACTCGCCGGAATGGACGGTGACCGGTGGCTTGAACTACAAATTCCCGCTCTTCAACAACATGACCGGGCTCTTCCACACCGACGCCCGTTGGCAGGGCGAAATGAACACCGGTTCGAATCTCGATCCGCGCAAGATCCAGAAAGCCTTCGCGGTGGTCGGCGCCAAGTTCGGCATTTACACCGACAACCAGCAATTCGGTCTTGAGTTCTTCGCCCGCAACCTGTTGGACGAAAAATACATCAACACGGCCTTCGATGCGCCTCTCCAAGGCTCTTCGATGTCCCCGACTTCCGGAGGCACCAGCACAATCGATGCCTTCTTGGGTGAGCCGCGGATGATGGGTATTACCTTGAGCGGCCGTTACTAAGCGGAACTCAATACTGGTCGCATAAAACGCGGCGGTCAGGCTCCAAAGCCTGGCCGCCGCTTCCGTTTCACTTCCTGCGCGCCTCCACTTCAAATTCATCGATCACGTCCGCAGACGCCCGGCCCAGATCGACAATCACCAGCGACCCGGCAATACAGGCTCATGCCCGTTCCGGGCGGGACTATAATGCGGGGACAGCGCCATCAACGGCCGCTTAGCGATGCGCTACGCACCGGACTAAATTGCGGCCGCGTTGCCGAAAGGCCGCGCCGCGGACGGCAACAGTGGTACACGGCGGTGAAATGACTCTGGCGCCGATTCTCCCGTGTTAGGTGTGAACGCATGGACTTCGATTCGTCGCGGTCCAAGCAAGAATTCACCACTTACCGGCCTTGATGCGCAAACGCTCCTGCCTTTCGATCATACTCGTGTTGGCGCTCGCATTGCTGGCGCCGATGCGCGCCGTGTTGGCCCAGCCCGACACGGCCTCGCTCGTCAAAATCACTTTGATCGCCGAAGGCGCCAACCAAAGCATTTTCGAGATCGCTTTTGCAGCCAGGATCGCGAGCTATTCCACCGTCTCGACCGACCCCACACACCCCGGCCTCAGTCTCGCCTCGACAAGCCGCACACAAGGCGCGGTTTCTCCGCCCGGCATGAAAGGGCTCGTGCGCGCAATCGATTTTGACCAGACCGGCGCAGCCCTCATCTTGCGCTTTGCAACCACAAGGCCCGCGCAAATCACAGTCTCGCCCGGCGGCGACGGCAAACTGCTGGTGACGGTGAAACAGTCCACCGGCAACGCCGCTGTCATAACCGGCCCGGCCGGTTCGCGCACGGACGACCCGGGCTCTTCTTATGCTCCCGGCGCGCCGCTCCCCAGGGCCGTAGATCCGCTTCCCGGCGAAGACGGCTATGAATTGGTGATGCTGAAATATGCCGACGTCAGCGAAATTGTCGGCCTCCTGACCGAAGGCATCACCGTCAAATCCAACAACACCTTCATCCGCCGCGAACCAGGCTTCGGTTCGCCCGGCACCAGCGGCACAACGTACACAGCGCAGACCCAGGCCGCCCAAGACGACAAGCCACTCGGGCAATCGGTAGACAGCAACCTGGCGATCGACCGGCGCCTCAATGCCATGTGGCTCAAAGGCTCACCCGAACGCATGGCCCGGCTCAAGGCGCAAATCGCCCTGATCGACGTGCCCGTCGACAGCGTTATTCTGGAGACACAATTCGTCGAACTCACTGAAACCGGCGCGCGCAATATCGGCATCGACTTCACCAACGCCAGCGGCCAGTTGGCGGTGGGAACCGTGCAGGCCGGCCAATTCATTCCCTTCGGCTTTGGCGCCAACCGCCTGGACAGCGCCTCGCTGCAAGCGGCCTTGTATGCGCAGGTTCAGTCCGGTGAAGGCCGTATCCTCTCCAAGCCGCGCATTGCAGCCCAAAGCGGCTCGACGGCCAAGATCATCACCGGCGACGCGCTGCCCATCCTCACCGCCATCACCCTGTCCGGCGTCAATGGTGTGTCGCAACAAGTCCAATACGTGAATGTCGGGGTGACGCTGCAGATCGCCCCGCGCGTCAGCACCGATGGGTTCGTCACTTCGAACATCTATGGCGTCGTTTCCAGCGTCACCGGTTTTTCGCAAGGCTACCCCACCATCAGCCAGCGCGAAGCGGAAACGTCGGCCTCGGTGCGCGACGGCGAAACATTCGTCATCGGCGGGCTGACGCAGGAAAACGTCATCAGTCAGGAATTCAAGGTGCCGATCCTGGGCGATATTCCGCTCCTCGGCGAATTGTTTCGCTTGGAAAAATCCACAAAAACCAAAACCGAACTTTATATCGTCATCACCCCGCACATCGTGCGTCATCGCCGGTTTGAAGCGCAAGAATTCTCGCCCCCGCCCGCCGTTCCCCTCGCAGCTCCCGAAGCAAGAGCGCCACCGGTGAGCCCGCCTGCCGATAGTCCACCTGACTATCCTGACGATGATGCCCGGTAATCTCTGGCATTGTGGATAGCGTTGCCGGCTGATCAGCCAATTTGCCGACGCAGCTGCAGCATTGGCCGAAATGCCCGGGAAATTTGCACGTCAGTCAACCACGGTCACACTCTTGGGGCGGCCGGTTTGATTGACCTTTGCGAATAGGCTGATACCTTGGCGCCAGCAAAGACGCCGAATGGGGGGCGCTCCAAAGCATCTCGCTTGTCAGTGTCCTTGAAGTGTCTGCAAGCCCATCGGGGTTCATTGTCAATCGTCCAACGGAAGGATCAATCAACGTGAAAATCTGGGATAAAATTTCGGGCAAGCGTCGCTTGCTGTTGGGGGCCGCAGTTGCCGCACCGCTTCTCGCCATGACAGTGCCGGCGCTCGCCGTTCATTCGTGGAGCAACTATCATTGGAAGCGAACCACCGCAGAGATTACGGTGGCCGTCGGCGACAACGTCAATTCCACTTGGGACCCCTATCTCGACACTGCTATCGCCGACTGGAACCAATCGGCCGTGATTGCCTCGCCCAAAGTGCCTGGATCTTCTAACAATAACTGCCGCGCCGTCGCAGGGACGATTCAGGTTTGCAATCGCACCTACGGCAATAATGGCTGGCTGGGCATTGCCAGCATCTGGCTGTCCGGCGGACACATCTCGCAGGGCACAACCAAGCTCAACGACACCTATTTCAATACCGCGCAATACAACACGCCACCTTGGCGCGCGCTGGTGACATGTCAGGAGATCGGTCACGACTATGGCCTTGGCCACCAAGACGAAGACTTCGCGACCGACACCACCAATTCCTGCATGGACTACACCAATCTACCCGCAGGCAATGAACATCCCGACGCTCATGACTATCAGCAATTGGGGACCATCTATAACCATCTGGAATCGGCATTGAGCGCACAGCAGTCTGCGTCGTCCGCCGCCGAAGTCGGCGATACGCCCGCGACGTGGGGCAGGGCCATCCATTTCACCAGAGACGGCCGCCCCGACGTTTATGAACGCATTGACGGGCCTGGGCAACGGGTCATCACCCATGTATTCTGGGCAGTTGGCGAAGGCCCACGCGGCCGCAACTAAAGTCAGCGGATCGAGTTGACCACAAGCGGAGCCCGGCCAAACCGGGCTCCGCTTTTTTTGTGCCCTGCGCTACCGCTTCCGTTTCATTTCCTGCGCGCAACGACCTCGACCTTGAGGGTCACGCTTTCGTTGTCGATATGGCAGCGCGACATCACAAAGTCGCCGCAGGTTTCGCAAATGATGTCGAGCTGTCCGCTATAGCGTCCGGGCGTCAGGCCGGAGAGGTTGATCTCCGCCGTGAAAATCTTCGTCCGGCCCCGGCCCACGCTTCGAACGCTGTTGCCATAGATAAGCCTAAGCCACGGCAAATCGCGCGCCACAAACCTGAAGCTCTGCGGTTCATCGCACGACGCATTGCGCGCCTCCACCTCAAATCCATCGATCGTGCCCGCAGGCGCCCGGCCCAGATCGACAATCACGGGCGCGCCAGCCTGCGATGCCGTTGAAAGACCGGCCATGCAAAACAATGTGCCGGCTGCAATCAGGGCCCGGTGCAAAGAGCCGGTGTTGAGCATGTGACAAGTCTCCTCCCAAAAGGGCCTCACGTCAGCAGATACGTAACCTTCCCCGCTTCCACCGAAACTGTTCCACGCTTCTGCAGCTCATCGACAATGCTGTCAACCTCCAGGTCGGTGATGGCATCGGCCCGGAAGCGCGCCTTGATGCTGCTCTTCAGGGTCTTGAGCGTGGCGGGGCGTGCGCTCACCTGCTTTTTCAGATTGTCGATAAACATGTCTTCGCGGCTGAGCACTTTGGGCACCACCTTTGCCACAACCTTGGGCGCAGGCTTTGCCGCCGTCCGTGGAACAGGGGCGCGGGTGATATCAGTGATGGCACTCCAACGCTGACAATTGATTTTTAGTTTTTTCAAATGCGCGATCAAAGGGTCAAAGCCTTTGTCGTCCGAAACAATGTGAAAAGCGCTTCCCGGGTCTTCGACCGAAAGGCGGCCAATATAATACGCAATGAAAAAGTCCAACGCATTTTTGCCACTGCCCTCGACCTGGATGTATTCGACGGCCTTTCCCAGGGCCTGCAACGCACTGGCCATGCTCAGCAAAATACGTGTCTGCTTGGCGCCGATGAAGACTTTGATCTTGAACGCCCCTTCATCCAGCGCGCCAGCCGTGCCGGACTGCACGTTCTCAAAGTCGATCAGGATATAATTGGTTTTCAAAGACTGTCCTTTCGTGAGCGGAGAGTGTGCGCGTCGGGCCCCTCTGTCTGCCCCCGCGTGCGGGGGAAGTGGCTGCGCAGCACTTGCTGCTGCAGACGATGGGGGCAGTGCCGCGTAGGGGCGCAGCCTCAAACCTTCATCCGCATCTGGCCCATATAATCGCGCTTGCCCAGCTTCACGCCCTTCATCCGCAAAATGTCATAGGTCGTGGCGGCGTGGAAATAGAAGTTGGGCAGCGAGAACGACATCAGGAAACCTTCCGCCGTGAACGGTAGCTTGAAATCGCGCAGCTGAAAGGTCACGTCGCGTCCCTCCAGCGCATTCACCTCTGCGGGCGTCAGCTTGCTCAGCGCGTCGCGCGCATCGCCCACCAGTTTCTGCAAGCCGCGATAGTCGAGGTCGGGCCCGCTCGGCGGCGAAAATACGCCTGCCTTCACGCCTTCAATGGCGCCCGCCGAATGGTGAGCCACCGATTGCACCTGAAACCGGAATGGCAGCATGTCGGAGGTCAGCCGCGTCTCGACGATCTCATTGGGATCGATAGCGTTGGCCGTGCAATGTGCAAGCCCTTTCTCCAAAACGCCGATAACGCCGCCTAAAGTCTGCAGGTAACTCGCTACGCTCAAATCATAAAGTGAAATTGCCATCGCTTTTTCATCCTGTATCTAACCACGTCTACGTTTCACCCTGTTCACCGCCTCGTCAAGAGCCTGCAGAAACCGCGACCGGTCGCCGGCCGCAAAAGGCTTCGGTCCGCCGGTGATTTCCCCCGTCGAGCGCAGATGCTCCATCAATCCCCGTTGCGCCATCGCCGCCCCGATCGAGTTCAACGTAAACGCCCGACCCGTCGTCCCAATCACTTCGGCACCGGCCTGCAAACAGCGGTGGGCGAGGGGAATATCCGCCGTAATCACAATGTCCCCGCTTTCTGCGCGCGCCACGATCCAATCATCCGCCACATCCGGCCCCGCTTCGACGACCACCATCTCGATCAGCGGATCGGCGGGCACCCTGACGCCGCCATTCGAAATCACATAAACCTTCACCCCATAGCGCCGCGCCACGCGATAGACCTCGTCCTTGACCGGGCAAGCATCGGCATCGACAAAAATTTGGTTCAATTCATCCATCCTTGCACAACCCATACAGCCCCATTACTCTCGCTCGCAACACCTATTGGGGAAGTTTGATGGTCCGTATTTTGAAGGCGTTCGCACTGCTCGTGGCGCTGCTTGCCGGCGGTGCGGCAACGATCTATTTTACCGGCAACACGCTGAATGTCTTTGTCTGGCTGACCAAACCCAGCCACGGCTGGGACCTCGCGCGCAAGGCACCTGCGCCCGATTACGCGCAAGCCGAAAGCTGGGCCGCTCGCCCCGGCAAAGACAGCTTCGCATCCTTCGCGCCCAAAGGCACCGCAATCCAGCCCGGCGCCCGCGCCGTCGATGTCTTTTTCGTTCACCCGACCGGTTTCCTGTCAGGCACGGAATGGAACTCAACTCTCAATCCCAACAGCCGCACCGAAGAAAACACCAAATGGATGATGGCCAATCAGGCCAGCGCCTTCAGCTCTTGTTGCAACATGTATGCACCCCGCTATCGCGAGGCCTCGATCTTCCGCTATCTGAATGCGCCGCCCGACATCGCCGAGAAAGCGATGAACTTCGCCTACGCCGATGTCGTGCGCGCCTTCAAATACTACCTCGATCACGAAAACCAGGGCCGCCCCTTCATCATCGCCAGCCACAGCCAGGGCACTACGCACGCCTTCCGCCTGATCAAGGAGCATGTCGATGGCACCAACACCGCCGGCCGAATGATTGCGGCCTATCTCATTGGCAGCGACGTGACCAACGCTGACGCCGCAAAGCTGAAAACCGTGCGCGTCTGTGACAGCGAGGCCGAGATCAACTGCATCATCCATTGGGCAACCTTCGGCGAAGGCGGCACGCCCTATCCCGGCATGTCCAGCGATCTTGTTTGTGTCAATCCGCTGAGCTGGAAGCGTAACGGCGAACGCGCGCCTGCGTCATTGCACAAAGGCGGCGCACCCTTCACCGGAAAATTCTCGCTCAAAATGTGGGGCGACGACAGCCCGCAAGGTATGACATTCCCGCCTCTCACTGCGCCAATCCCCAACCACACCTGGGCCGAATGCAAAGGCGCATTGCTGGTCGTCGCCGACCAAAGCGGCACACCCTTCGACCGCGCCGACATGGGCGGCAAAAACTACCACGGCCTCGACTACCCGCTTTTCCACATGGACATCCGCGAAAATGCCCGAATGCGCGTGGAAGTCTTCATGCGTTTGGCGGTCCAGACGAGCCCGGCACCACCATAACTCCCGCACAGAAAAAGTCTGTGCAGCCCCCCCTGGCCAAGGCTTGCGCCGGTGAAACACGCGGAAAGTCAAAGTAAAGCCGGGAATAAAATATTGCGTACCGCAAGTTCTGGAGCGCGGACGTGTTTGCTGCAGGGCAATTTTGACTTCCTTTTTGCGCTTTCACTTTGCTGTTTCGCGGCTTCGCGTGAGAAGCTACGAACCGCACAATCCGAATTGCGATCTTGATGGTTCATAGTGTTCCTCTCGCCCTGATCAGCGGTCACGTATGCGACTGAGGCACATAACGGTCGCGGCCCGCCCAATAAGCGCATTGCGGGCAGTCTTGACCTTGAGGATAATCCACAGCCTCTTCATGCGGGCACCCGAAAATGCCCTCCACCAGCGTGACGGAACGTACGCCGTGCTTACGCAGGAACATGGACACTTCGGTCAACACAGCTGCCGACGCTCGCAAATCCCCGTGTTCGTCGAACCATTTCTGCATTTCTGCGGGTTCGGAACCTGGAGCAAAGAAAACACAGGCGACCAACTTACTTGCCCGCTGATCATCCGGTCCGTAAAAAGCAAGCGTTCCGACCGGATAACCGCGAAACCCACCCTATGACTTCTTTGACAACCACTTGTCCGCCTGCCATCCCAGTTTCATCTAGCGCCTCGCGTGTCTCGTCGTCTGCTCCGGAGTTGTCATAAGTCGCCAAGGCCGACCACGATTGTAGATTATGAGCCGCGTGGAATACGAATAAGTCGAGCCGCAAGCGCCTACCCAACACCTACACCAGGTTCACCCAGTGCTCAACCTCGCCCCAGTCGTGTCTGGTTCCAAACACCAAATCCTCAAATCCGTCTTCGGCTTCGACGATTTCCGTCCGGGCCAGGAGCGTGTTGTCGATGCGCTGCTGGCCGGTCGCAATGTACTCACCGTCATGCCGACGGGCTCGGGCAAGTCGCTGTGTTTCCAGATCCCGGCGCTCGTGCTCGGCGGCCTGACCATCGTCGTCTCCCCGCTCATCGCGCTCATGCAGGATCAGGTGCAGGCCTTGCGCCTCGCCGGTGTCGCTGCCGATGCCATTAACTCAGGCCAGGACCGTGACGAGAATGTCGCTATCTGGCGCCGTGCCGCTTCGGGCGAAACGCGGCTGCTCTATCTGGCGCCCGAACGCCTGATGACCGAACGCATGCTGTCGGCGCTTGCTAAGCTCGACGTCAAGCTGATCGCCATCGACGAGGCCCACTGCATTTCGCAGTGGGGACCGGCCTTTCGTCCCGAATACCAGGCTCTCAGCCAGCTGGGCGAATCCTTTCCCGGCGTCCCCGTCGTGGCGCTCACCGCCACCGCCGACGAAGTCACCCGCGCCGATATCGCCCAGCAGCTCTTCAAAAATCGCGCCGACACCTTCGTGCTCGGCTTCGACCGGCCCAACATCAGTCTCTCGGTCGAACCAAAGCGCGACTGGACGAAGCAAATGCTGGACTTCGTCAAGGCCCATGCGGGCCAAAGCGGCATCGTCTATTGCCTGTCGCGCAAACGCACTGAGGAAGCATCGGAAGTGCTGCTGGCCAACAACATCAAGGCGCGCCCCTATCACGCCGGCATGTCGAAAGAAACGCGCGAGGCCAACCAGAACATCTTCATGACCGAGCAAGGCCTGGTCATGACCGCGACAATCGCCTTCGGCATGGGCATCGACAAACCCGACGTGCGCTTTGTCATGCACGCCGATTTGCCGGGCAGCATTGAAGCCTACTATCAGGAGTTCGGCCGCGCCGGCCGCGATGGTGCGCCGGCCAAAGCCCACATGCTGTTCGGTCTCGGCGACATGCGCATGCGCCGTATGTTCATTGATCAAGAGGACGCCGGCGAAGACCGCAAACGCCGCGAGCATCAGCGCCTGGGCGCACTGCTTGGCTACTGTGAAGCCGCAGGCTGCCGCCGCCAGATCCTGCTAGGCTATTTCGGCGAACGCAAGGATGCCTGCGGCAACTGCGATGCCTGCCTCTCGCCGGTAAGCCTGACCGACGGCACAGAAGATGCGAAGAAAGTGCTCACCGCCATCCGCATGACCGGCGCCCGCTTTGGCGCCGTGCATATCGTTGATGTCCTGATGGGCTCTGCCAACGAGCGCACCCTCAAATTCGGTCACGACCGCCACGCAATCTTCGGTGCCGGCAAAGGCCTCAAGCGCGAAAACTGGCAATCACTCATCCGCCAGCTTGTCGGCGCCGAAGTCCTCGCCATCGATATGGCCTCCTATGGCGCCTTGACAATCGCCCCCAAAGGCCAGGCTCTCCAGCGCGACGAAGGCAGTTTCCACTACCGCGCCGCGGGCCCGCGCAAGAAAGTACCCGCTGTCACACAATCTCTGCCACTAACCGGGGACAGTGACGAGGGTCTGCTGCACGCGCTCAAACAACTGCGCCTGCGCCTCGCCAAAGAACGCAGGGTCGCGGCCTATCTCATCTTCTCCGACCGCAGCCTCATCGACATGGCCGCCCGCAAACCCAAAACCCCGGGCGAGTTCGCGCAAATCATCGGCGTCGGCGCAGCCAAACTCAAAGAATTCGCCCACATCTTCCTCAAGGCGATCAGCGACTTCAATCAGGTCCACTGACAATGAGAGTGCTTCTACCAGTGGCCCAAAGCATTGACACGTGAGTGTACCCAGCGTTCCCATCCCCTGACGGACTTCCCCCATCGTCTGCGAGCCACAAGAGCTGCGCAGCCACTTGCCCCCGCAGACGGGGGAAGACACCGGATTTTCTGTCTGCCCCCGCACTTGCGGGGGAAATGGCTGCGCAGCTCTTGTGGCTCGCAGACGATTGGGGGCTTTACCGCGCGCGGCGCACATCAGCAAACATTATGGGAAGTGAAAATCCAGTCTGGCGGTGGCGTGAGGCAAACGGCTTTTGTCACGGTGTTCGTGCAGCGAGTTCCGTTTTGAGTTCCAGCCAACTGACGACTTGCGAACTCCCTTGTTGAAGGGTGGCGAGGCGGCGATCAAGCTCGCGCCGTTGGGCGGACGACATTACTTGGAATGTGCGGCACATTCAATCGTCCCAAGGCGGGTAAGAATCATGAACGCCGGGACTTCGTCTTGAGCGCAAGCTGTGCGATTTCAGCCAAGCGCGCCTCCACAAGTTTTTTGAGCAAGCGGGCGGGCAGGGGGCGATCCAGCGGAAACTGGATCGTACCCTTCGAAGTCTTGTAGTCCTTCAGGTCATCCGCAAGCGCAGCGACCGCGCGCGCCCCTGGAAACACGCTGCAGTGATTCTTGAACGCCGCATAGAACACGAAGCCCCGTTCCAGCCTGAACGCCGGCATCTGATAGCTGATGACTTCGCTGGCCTCCGGCACCAGCTCTTTGATCTGGGCCCGAATTGTTCTGAGCGTGCTTCGCCCCGGTTCCGGCACGTCCGCCAGATATTCGTCAACCGTGGCGGCGGCCTTCGTCCGCATCACTGTGGGCAATCCTGAAGCCGCACGCGCTTGCCATCGACTTCCAGATCATTGATCACGGGCGCAACAGTTTTGAACCGGCCAGCGCGCAAGGCCTCCAGCATCGTCCAGCCCGGCTTCTGGACACAGTACGAAGAATCGATCCAACCGAACAGGGTCCAGACCTTTTCAACCGACAACCGCCAGACATTGATGCGATGACCATTGCCGGTCAAAACTTCTACGACGGTGTCGCCATCAAAGTCGGTCAAAAAGGCTTCGCAACGGTTCTCGCGCGAACGATAGCGCGCGCAATCGACCGGCGAGTAAGCTACGCCTGCCCAGTTTTGTGCCAGGAAACTATCGGGCAACGTCGCGCCCTTGGGATAAACAACAATCTGCGCCAGCAATTCCTGTGGCAGTTGTTCGGTTACACCTCGCACCTTTTTCGCGAGCGCCTCTTCGGCTTTCGCGGCGATGGCTTGCGCTCGCGGGCTACTCTTGTCAGCCACCAGCTGGTTCAACGCCTCTACCCCATAGCGCGCCGCGTCAAAGCGCAAGAAATTGTAGTCGAACTTTTCGGCGGAAACGATGCCCGCTTTCAGCCGCCGCACCTGATCGTCCACCGCAAGTCGTGCCGGATCGCCGATCGGTGTCAACAGCGCCACGACTATCCCCACCATCACAAAGCCGGCAAGAATGTTTGTGGCCTCCAACGGTCGCATCCATCGCCCCGGCCAGAGTGCTGCAATCGCGTACCCAACCGCGTAACATGCCTCAACCGCAACGAAGGCCACAGCCATCACGCGTTCGGGCGTCAAGCCGTGCTGGCCGATCCTCAGCCAAATCGAATATCCCGCGATAGCTACGATCGGCAGCAAAGCTAATCCCGCAAATCGAGCGGCGATCTTCAAAATTGCATGCGGTACCATATCGGGATCGCCATGCTGATAGGCGGCATTGATCAAAACCACGAGTGCAACGGCCGCCGCCAGCAATAGAGCAGTAGCACTGCCCGTTGCCCACAACGGTTCAAGTCCCGTAACCGGCAACGCGCCAAGAAACGCCACCGCGAACAATGTCATCACCGGCAGCAGCCACGACAGCAGCACAAGTGCCAGCGCCCGCGCTCCGTCGATCAACCCTACTCTCATGTCGCTGACATGGACCGCCAGCGCGAACACAATTGCAGAGGTCGGGTAGATGAACCAGTCGCGTTTGATGAGCTCGGACACGGCATCGATCTTGATCAGATCGAAAAGAGCAGCGCCCAAAAACAGCAACAGCCAAAACGCACCAACAAACAACAGCGACAGCGCCAACTGAACGCCGTTCCTCCACGCGATATCAAAATAGGTGCGATAATTCGCAACCAGCCTCCGGTCTTGATCGGCGGCTGCCACCAAATGATAGGCGACGAACAAAGCGCCCGCGAGAAGCAGCAAAGCAAGCCCGGTTGAGTCTCCAAACGGCACTGACTCGCGCGTCACACCGTGATAGGCCACGTACACAACACAGGCCGTGGCCAAGAAGGTCCACACGCTCAGCATCGCCATCCGCATCTGCCCAAGGCCCGTCAACACCGTCGGCGGCACAAGCGCGACAAAGGCGATCAGGCTTGCAAACAGCCATGGCTCGGTCGCGGGCCAGGCATGAGTCTCACCCGCCTTAACCAGCACCAACGCCGCGCACCCCTGCGCCAACCCAACGAGCAAGCGGCTGGCGCCCAAGCTTAAGAATGTTGAACCGTCTGCGGTGTCGGCGGCCATAAGGTGCTCCTCTGTGGTGGCGGAACAATACACGCCCAGCCGGACCCGGCGCCACGCCGCCATTGGTTACACCCCTCACAGAAAAACCAGTCCTTGCCACGGCGCCGCGCTTGCGAGAACATGGTGCCAAGCGCCGCAAAAGGATGATCGTCATGGCCACCGCAGCACACAATCTGGGTCAACAGCAGGCGCGCTCCGCCGCCTACGACATGCCGCTCGACAAGATCGACGTCGCCGACCCGGCGTTGTTCCAGAACAACACGATGTGGCCTTACTTCGAACGCCTGCGCAACGAAGACCCCGTCCACTACTGCGCCGACAGCATGTTCGGCCCCTATTGGTCGGTGACGAAGTACAAAGACATCCTCAGCGTCGATACCAACCACCAGGTCTATTCATCGGAATCCGGCCTCGGCGGCATCACCATCCGCGATGCGCGCGAAGATTTTCGCCTGCCGATGTTCATCGCCATGGACCCACCCAAGCACGACGCCCAGCGCAAAGTCGTCAGCCCCATCGTGGCCCCGGAAAATCTGGAGAAACTCGAAATCACCATTCGCGAGCGTATGCAGTCGATCCTCGATTCCCTGCCGCGCAATGAAACCTTCGATTGGGTCGATCGCGTCTCGATCGAGCTGACGACGCAGATGCTGGCGACGCTGTTCGATTTCCCGTTCGAGGACCGGCGCAAGTTGACACGCTGGTCCGATGTCGCGACCTCGGTTCCCGGCGGCGGCATTGTTGCAACAGAGGAAGACCGCGAAAAAGAACTATGGGAATGCGCCGACTATTTCGCGAGATTGTGGAACGCGCGCATCAATGCCGAACCCGGCAGCGACTTGATCTCGATGCTCGCTCACGGCGAGTCAACGCGCAACATGGACCGCAAGGAATTTCTCGGAAATCTGATCCTGCTGATTGTCGGCGGCAACGATACGACGCGCAATTCCATCACCGGCGGTGTGGTCGCGCTCAACGAGAATCCGACGGAGGTCGCGAAGCTCAAGGCAAACCCCGCCCTCATCCCGAACATGGTCTCCGAAATCATCCGTTGGCAGACGCCGCTCGCCCATATGCGCCGCACCGCGCTCGTCGACACCGAACTGGGCGGCAAGCACATCAAGAAGGGTGAAAAGGTCGTGATGTGGTACGTCTCGGGCAACCGCGACGAAGAGGCGATCCCGCGTGCAAGCGAATTCCTTATCGACCGCCCGCGCGCTCGCCAGCATCTGTCGTTCGGCTTCGGCATTCACCGCTGCGTCGGCAACCGCCTGGCCGAACTTCAGCTGAAGATCGTTTGGGAAGAACTGCTCAAGCGCGACATCATCCCTGAAGTGATGGCCCCGCCCGAGCGCGTTTATTCCAGCTTCGTCAAAGGCTACGCCACGCTGCCGGTGCGCATCGCGTCCTAAAGCAAACGCCGGTCATCCCGTGTCAGCAACGCAGCACCCTTGTGCAGCGTTGCTGACACGGGACCCACCCGGGGTTCAGCGTCTAAAAGTAATCTCAGTTCGGAACCGAACTCAACACCGAGGAGCGCAAGCGGTCATAGTCACGCTCGCCATGCCGGGCGAGTTCGACCAGATGGCGTGCCAGCTTTGCACGCGCATCTTTGGGCAACGGCGGCGCCAGATCGCCGCGGCGCTGCTCCAATTGCTGCACGACGTCGTCAAACGCTTCGCGGATCGTGCGCACGACGATCGGCTGCAGGGGATTAAAAGTGGTGATTGAAGGATTATGCATCGAAAAACTCCCGCCAAGGAGCAGGGCTGAACGCCTGCTTCATATTTCATTAGGAAAAACACCCCCCTTGCCGGGAGACCGCCATTTAAATCAAACTACGCGCTAATCGTTGAATTTGCGTTCACGAACCACGCCAAGGGGGAACCATGCCGGTCCGCACCGACATCGAAATCGCACGCGACGCCAAAGCCGCACCGGTCGCCGACATAGGCCGCAAAATCGATATTCCAGTCGAAGCACTCCTCCACTATGGCCCTACAAAGGCCAAGCTGTCATTCGAATTCATTGACAGCCTGAAACACCGGAGCAACGGCAACCTGATCCTGGTCACCGCCATCACCCCAACCCCGGCGGGCGAAGGCAAGACCACCACCACCGTCGGCCTCGTCGATGCGCTCAACCAGATCGGCAAGCGCGCCATGGGCTGTATCAGGGAACCATCGCTTGGTCCCTGCTTCGGCATGAAGGGCGGCGCGGCCGGCGGCGGCTATGCCCAAGTCGTGCCGATGGAGGATATCAATCTCCACTTCACAGGTGATTTTCACGCCATTACGGCTGCCAACAATCTGCTCGCCGCCATGATCGACAACCACATCTATTGGGGCAAGGAACCGGCCATCGATCCGCGCCGCGTCTTCTGGCACCGCGTCATGGACATCAACGACCGCGCGCTGCGCCAGATCGTAAGCTCCTTGGGCGGCGTCCCCAATGGTTACCCGCGCGAAGACGGCTTCGACATCACGGCCGCCTCCGAAGTGATGGCGATCTTCTGCCTGGCGCGCGACTTGAAGGACCTCGAGCGCCGCTTGGGCCACATCGTCGTTGGACAAACCCGCGACCGCCGCAACGTCTCTGCCAAAGACATCGGTGCGCACGGCGCGATGACGGTGCTCCTGAAAGACGCGCTAATGCCCAATCTGGTGCAGACGCTGGAGAACAATCCCGTCTTCGTGCATGGCGGCCCCTTCGGCAACATCGCCCATGGCTGCAACTCGGTGCTGGCAACCACGACGGCACTCAAGCTCAGCGACTATGTCGTCACCGAAGCAGGCTTCGGCGCCGATCTGGGGGCAGAAAAATTCTTCGACATCAAATGCCGCAAGGCAGAACTCTCGCCGTCCGCTGCCGTCGTCGTCGCCACCGTTCGCGCTTTAAAAATGCACGGCGGCGTCGCCAAAGCGGATTTGAGCAAGGAAAACGTGGCCGCCGTCGTCAAGGGCAGCGCTAACCTCGCCCGCCATATCGCCAATGTAAAAAAATTCGGCGTGCCCGTGGTGGTCGCCGTCAATCACTTTGAAGCCGACACGGCAGCCGAACTCGAAGCGGTGAGTGCTGCCGCCCGTGCCCAAGGCGTGGAGTCATTCGTCTGCACCCATTGGCGCGACGGCGGGGCAGGGGCCCAAGGCCTCGCGCAAAATGTGGTCGCTCTCTGCGAAAGCGGCACGGCGCAATTCAAACCCCTTTACCCCGACGACATGCCGCTATGGGACAAGGTGCACACCGTCGCCACCTCTCTCTACGGCGCCAGCGAAATCACCGCCGACGTGAACATACGCCAGCGCTTCCGCGATTTGCATATCGAAGGCTTCGGCCATTTACCGGTTTGCATCGCCAAGACCCAATACTCCTTCTCGACCGACCCCAATCTCAAAGGCGCCCCTTCCGGCCACGCGGTTGCCATCCGCGAAGTCCGCCTTTCGGCCGGCGCCGAATTCGTCGTCGTCATCACCGGGGACATCATGACCATGCCCGGCCTGCCCAAAACCCCCGCCGCCAGCACCATCCGCCTGAACGAACGCGGCGAAGTGGAGGGGCTGTTTTAATCTGCCTATGGTTCTGTGCAGTCAATCGGGCGCGAAGCAATAGAACAATCCTGCACCGCCTGACGATTTGAGAGCGACTTGACTGCAGCCGCGCGAGCCATGGGCGGAGTTCCACGACTTCATGTGGCGCGTGTCCTTGAGGCCGATGCGATCGTGATGCCCGACGATCGCCGAGCCCTCGCCGTTTTTGCTCCAATTGCCGCAAGTCGTGTCACCGCCCGCGGTCGAGTACATGCCTTGCGGGTCTGAGCCGGTGAGAATGTCGTGCATGTTCACGCCGTCACCGCGCCCGCTCATCGCCTCGCCCTTTTCATTGAGCGCCGTTTGCTTATTGATATTGGCCGCTGGCCCGTGAAGGTCATCGACGCCCGTTGCCACCACAACGCCCTTGGCGTTTTGCCATGGCCTCTTGCCGATGCGCGTGCGCGCGTCGATGCCAGCCTCACCCATTGGCGCGGTCGTGCTCAAGTAAGAACCCAGCTGATCTTTGTGGAGCCGGCGGCCTTGGCGAGTGCCTCGCAGTGTGCTTCGGCGCCTTCCAGACCGCCCGGGTTTGCGCCGTCGCCTTTGCCGGCGCTGGTGATGAAGAACGAATTCTTCGCCGGGTCTGCCTGCACAGGCACCGTCAACGCAAGGCTTGCCAGTGCGGCGGTCATCCAGAGACGCAATCGGATCGCGTTCATGGTCGTAGCTCCCAACGCTATGGCGCAGTTGACTGCAAGGGAAACAATCCTGTCAAGACGTGCCTCCCTCTCTACGGCCGTCGCGCCGTGACGAACGAGGAACAGGCAATCCTCTATCCAAAGCCCGGCGGCTGACAGGGCTGGCCACACGAGGTCACAACATCGCAGCGCGCACTTGGGAAGGGAAATGTTCAGGCATTTTTGGTGAAGTAGTCTTTGATAAAACGCGTTGCAAACCTGGACTTCAAAACTCCGACCCTGATTTTTTGAAGTAGCGCATCCGAAACAGGTTCACCACGCTTAAATGTCCACCCTTCTACGCACTTCACCAGGTGGGCAGAAGGTTCGACGCGAGCAAAGCGATATTCGATTGCGCTTGGGACGGTTACAAAGGGATGTTCCCCGGCGCCAACCAGGCAAGCAGTATCGTGATGGACGCCGGGTTTCACCGACGAGAAGCACACCAACAATTGCGTGCCCTCGTGGCACGGATCCGTGATGATAGCAAAAAGGTGGTTTCCAGTAGGCCCCGACGGTATATGCAGGGTATCTTTTTTGGCTGGCAGATACGTCATTACGCACCTCCCGCAAACACCTCGTCGATCCTTCGCTTTTCCATGATGCGCTGCGCGAGCAGCTGACTGTCGCGCTTTCCAAGAAACTTGAATACGCGCTCGTACGGGATGCCCAGCGAAGAACCATCCGGGTCTTCCCATTCCGGACAATGCGCGTGAGTGTAGTCTCGAATTTGGTACTTCGTCATGTTGCCGAAGCTAGACCAAGTGCATGCCAGCACTTCCAGATCAGCCTCGCTGAGCTGGTCAAAGTCCACTTCGGAAAGCGCAGAGTTCGCCAATCCAACCGAGTAGTTGCTCCGGTCGGTGATGAATTTCTCCCACTCGCTGCGGTCATCCTGGCAGCCGTTGATGTAGGCAAAAGTAAGAGAGTCCACAGGGCCATGATCCATCGAAACGAGGCGGTCGAACAGCAGTGGGTAATCGTATTTCTCCATCGCCAAGCGATCCGCGAGGTAGATGAGCTTCACCAATTTGAGGACATTGATTTCCCCCCCCTCCGCTTTTGCGAAATAGGCTGCCACTTGCGCCGCTCGGCGAACGTTGAACCAGGCTTTCGTCATAAGCGTGTCTCTGAGGCGGTTACGGTTCGGTTTCGCACGGTGCGATCTTCTCACGAATGGGGAACCGGGGGACAGGCCTGCCCGCACCAAT
The DNA here is from genome assembly GCA_034440175.1 of Alphaproteobacteria bacterium. Taxonomy (GTDB): domain Bacteria; phylum Pseudomonadota; class Alphaproteobacteria; order Micropepsales; family Micropepsaceae; genus SZUA-430. The sequence continues at coordinate 1,213 of JAWXBO010000015.1, read as the reverse complement.
ATTGAAGCAGTGTGACCTTCCAACCGATTAAGGCTTACCGCGAGAATGCGCCAAAAATGAGTCTGTCCCGGCCTGGATATGGTTTCAGTCCGCTTCTAGCAATGATTGGCGGCAGAGAGGAAGGCCGCCATTTTGAAATCAAACCGCGAACGGGCGTTAAGCGTGTGCAGCGGCGGCACAGGTTGAAAAGCGAAAAGGAATTCAGAGCCCCAATTCAAATGTCATCGAAAAAGTCCTCATCAAGTCGCTGCAATCGAAACGTCTCTTCAACCTGGCAACCGACGCCAAACCGTACCATGAGTTGTGCAAGAGTGAGGCCATCAATGAGCACTATTCGTTTGCTAAGTTGTTGACCGGTTTCTCTCGCGTCTTTCGAAAAATCAGACGTGGTGACGAAAACTCCTTTGCTCGCTTTGTGTCTGTCGAGACTTCCAAAAAAGTCCCGTATGGCGGCGGCGCCAATGTTGTTGCCATGAGCGTAACGCTTCGCTTGGATATAGACGCGGTCGAGACCCAGCGTGTCCTGGTCGATGACGCCGTCCACGCCGCCATCACCTGATCCTCCAATCGCGCGACCCGCATTTGCAACGGAACCGCCATAGCCCATTTGAGTGAGAAGGCGCACGATCAATCGCTCAAAAAACTCAGGCTTAGCGGCCAACACCCGGTCGATCAGCTCGGCTTTCAATTCGTCCTCGACCCGCTTGTGTGCCGTACGCAGCATGTCTTCGGGAGAGTCTTTCTCCGGCTCCGGGACTGAAAGCTGTTCATCCTCATGATCATCGCGTTGTTGCGAAAGCCTGGCGCGCTCTTTGAATGCTTGAAATTCCGGAAACTGAGACAGATAGTCGTTGTCGATTCGAGTCGCGCCGGAAGCCAGCGCCGTTCTACCTCGTTCAGAAAGCCGGAATACACCTCTTCGGACCGCCTCAATCAGCGCGGCTTGTTTAAGGTAGCTCTTGGCCCAGTGAACTCGATTCGCGAATACAGTCTGACGCCCGGATGGAAGTGGCGCGCGCCGTTCCTCATCCGTTAAGCCGAGTTCTTCAGAGAGGCGCTCCACGACGTCTGCGATTTGAACCTCTCCCTTTACCGCCGCACGCAATACAGGCAGCATGATGGATTGGTAGTCTGGAATGGTCATAAGAAGACTGCCTTTTGATCAACGGTTACCACTCCTGCGAAGCGCGGGTAGCGCGAAGCAGGGTGGCGG
>JAWXBO010000014.1:0-8480 GCA_034440175.1 Alphaproteobacteria bacterium | reverse complement strand
AGAAAGAGAATTCAAGCACGCTTCTCGCAAGTCATATGACCCGCGCCTCACGCCGCCCTCATCCCCCTTCCCGGTATATTTATAACTTCAAGTCGCAGCCGCTCGACGAAAAAAGCCGCCCCGTGCGAATAACTCGCCCGAAACTCTACTTTTACCCTACGAGGGAACACCAACACCGGACGCGACGCTAATCGCGCACGTCTATGCAGGAAACAGGAGGGTAAGACCACCAAACCTTAGAGTCAACGCTCGAGATTAAATTAGGATGGCCTGTATTGCCGCACTTAACCACGGCCCGAGCTTGGGCTCGCCCTTTGCTTACACGGTATGCGAAAGAAATCCGTATAAATGCAACCGTGGCACGGTTGACATGACGAGACGGGAAAGTCCACGAATCAGTGGTGCAGTGTTGGCTAGAGTTGGGGGGCTTCGTTGGATATTCAAGGTGTTAGAGCAGACACGGAAAGCGCACAGTCGAAGTGTCCTTGGCTGCCTGCGGCGGCTACCATGGCCGCCATTCTGACCGTAGCACTTTTGGCCATCACTATTTTGAGTTCCGCAGAGCCGCCCCAGTTCTCGACAAATTTTACCTGGCTGGGGTCAACGACGCCATCCGCCGCAGTGCAGGACGCCCAGAGCGAGGCTGGTGCAAAGGTTGCGCAGAGCGAGCCGCTGCAGGCGAAGTTGCAGCCTTGATGTTTCATTTACTGGTCATCGCTGCGGCGTGGGCGTTTCAAGTGGAACAAGATCCATTGGGGCAGGCGGTTTATGTGGCCGAGATTCGAGAGCGGCCAGGTGTTGGTCTCCAGTTTTCCTGCGGCGGGATTGTTGGTGTGGTTCTCCAATACAATTTGGGGGACGCGGCATATGCTGACAAGCGGTTCTCGACGGCAGAACCCGAATGGGAAGATGTGCGCTTCGACTTCGCCGAAGGGCCCTACGACACGACCGCCAAGCTGGCGCCGATCACGGATGGGATCGGCGCCTATGAAATCAAGGGTTCGGACGCGGCGTTTATTGCCGGCCTGTTTCAAGCCGGCGGCAGCGTCTCGATTAAGCATGATGATGCCACGGCTGCGTTCTCGCTGGAGGGTGCCGGCCTTGCGATCGGGCAAGTCTTTGACGCCTGCCCGTTCAAATATCCGGCTTAGTGCAGCGTCACCCCCCTTTGCTTTTCGTTGAAGAGAAGCCCCGTCACGTCGGCAGAGACGCGCACAGTGTCACCGTCCTTGATCGTGCCTTCGAGAATGTGTTCGGCGAGCGGGTCTTGCAGATGGCGCTGCACGGCGCGCTTTAGAGGCCTGGCGCCATAGACGGGGTCGTAGCCGGCATTGGCGAGCCATTCTTTGGCGACGTCGTCGAGGCCGATCACAATCTTGCGGTCGCTGAGCAGCTTGACCAGGCGGGAGATTTGAATGTCGACGATCTTGCCCATCTGGGCGCGGGCGAGACGGTGGAAGAGGATGATTTCGTCGAGGCGGTTGAGGAATTCGGGCCGGAATTTGGCCCGCACAATTTCCATGACATCTTCGCGAACGGCGCTTGTATCCTCGCCCTCGGGTTGGGCGGCCAATATGTCGCCGCCCAGATTTGAAGTGAGGATGATGACAGTGTTTTTGAAGTCGACGGTGCGGCCCTGCCCGTCCGTCAGACGGCCATCGTCGAGCACCTGGAGAAGTACGTTAAAGACATCGGGGTGGGCCTTTTCGATTTCGTCGAACAGGATCACCTGATAGGGCCTGCGGCGGACGGCTTCGGTGAGGGCGCCGCCTTCTTCGTAGCCGACATAGCCGGGCGGCGCGCCGATCAGGCGGGCGACCGAGTGCTTTTCCATGTACTCCGACATATCTATGCGGATGAGCGCGCTGTCGTCGTCGAAGAGGAAGGCTGCGAGCGCTTTTGTCAGTTCGGTTTTGCCGACGCCGGTTGGTCCCAGGAAAAGGAAGGAACCGATCGGACGGTTGGGGTCTTGCAGACCGGCGCGGGCGCGCCGGACGGCGGCGGAGACGGCGTGGACGGCTTCTTCCTGGCCGACGACGCGGGCGCCGATCGACTTTTCCATGCCGAGCAATTTTTCGCGTTCACCGGCCAGCATCTTGTCGACAGGGATGCCGGTCCAGCGCGAGACGACCTGGGCGATGTGCTCTTCGGTGACGGCTTCGGTGACAAGTTGGGTCGCACTTTGGGCTTCGATTTTCGTTAGATCTTTTTCGAGGCCGGGAATGAGGCCGTAGGCGATTTCGCCCGCCTTGGCGAGGTCGCCCTTGCGTTGCGCCAGCTCCAAATCGTGGCGGGCCTTGTCGAGTTTTTCCTTGATGGCCTGAGCCTGGCCGAGCTTCGCTTTTTCCTGCTTCCAGCGTTGTGTCAGCGAAGATGATTTTTCTTCGAGGTCCGCCAGTTCCTTCTCGAGCTTTTTGAGGCGGTCTTTTGAGGCGGAGTCGGTTTCCTTTTTCAATGCCTCGCGTTCGATTTTCAGCTGCATGATGCGGCGGTCGAACTCGTCGAGCTCTTCGGGTTTGGAGTCGACTTGCATGCGCAGGCGACTTGCGGATTCGTCGACAAGGTCGATGGCTTTGTCGGGCAGGAAGCGGTCGGTGATATAGCGGTTCGACAGTTGGGCGGCGGCGACGATGGCGGTGTCGGTGATGCGGACGCCATGATGGAGTTCGTATTTCTCCTTGAGGCCGCGCAGGATCGAGATCGTGTCTTCGACGGTGGGCTCGGCGACAAAGACGGGTTGAAAGCGCCGCGCTAGGGCCGCGTCTTTTTCGACGTGTTTGCGGTATTCATCGAGCGTGGTGGCGCCGACGCAATGGAGTTCGCCGCGCGCGAGAGCCGGCTTCAAGAGATTGGAGGCGTCCATGGCTCCTTCTGCTTTGCCGGCGCCCACGAGGGTGTGCATTTCGTCGATGAAAAGGATGATGGAGCCTTGGGCTGCGGTCATTTCGGTGAGGACGGCCTTCAGACGCTCTTCGAACTCGCCGCGATACTTGGTTCCCGCGATCAGGGCGCCCATATCGAGAGAGAGGAGTTTCTTTTCCTTAAGAGATTCGGGGACATCGCCGTTGACGATGCGCAGGGCCAGACCTTCGACGATTGCCGTCTTGCCGACGCCGGGCTCGCCGATCAGGACGGGGTTGTTCTTGGTGCGGCGCGAGAGCACCTGCATGGTCCGTCTGATTTCTTCGTCGCGCCCGATGACGGGATCGAGCTTGCCGGTGCGGGCGGCCTCGGTCAGGTCGCGGGCGTATTTCTTCAGCGCGTCGTAGCTTTGCTCGGCCGAGGCGCTGTCGGCGGTGCGGCCTTTGCGCAAGTCGTTGATGGCTTCGTTCAGCTTTTGCGGCGTCGCGCCTGCCTCTTTGATGATCCTGGCGCTATCGGGCGCGGTGCCGAGACTCAAAGTCAGCAACAAACGCTCGACGGTTACGAAACTGTCCCCGTATTTCTTTGCGACCTGCTCGGCTTCCTCGAGGAGGCGCGCGGTTTCGGGCGCCATATGGAGCTGACCTGCGCCTGCCCCTTCAACGCGCGGCAGTTTGGCGAGCGCGGATTCCGTTGCCTGCATTGCGCGACTGGCATCGCCGCCAGCTTTTTTGATGAGACCGGACGCCAGACCTTCGTCATCGTCGAGGAGGACTTTTAGAATGTGCTCTGGCGTCAGGCGTTGATGGCCGGAGCGTTGGGCCAAGCCCTGAGCGTTTTGCAAAAAGGCGCGAGAGCGTTCGGTATATTTTTCCAGGTCCATGTCGGGTCTCTTTAGTCTCGCCTGAGTCGGTTCAGGCCACTATGAAGTACACGCTCCTCCATTTGGGATGACATTGATGTTCGGCAAGGTCTTGAATGTGGGTGGGACCACCAAAGTTACTTCAGCCGGCACAGCGTCACATTGGCTGATTTCAGCCGTTTTCTGCATCACACAGGCGTCACACCGGCCACATCCACCCTCAGAGCGTCATCAGCGGAACGTATTATGTCACCGCTTCGAAGGGCGCCATCGCCCTCAAACTCGAAAGCCCCAGACTGGGCCTAATGATATCGGCCCGCCTGCGCAAAGAAACCCAACGCCCCGCGCGATCAGCAACCCTTCGTCTACATCCGACCCGCGTCGTAGGTCGTGTTGAAGTACCCTCCCCCCCTCTCCCCCTTTTGCATGCAAAGTTTGCAAAAAGACAGTTTTCCGCCATTTGTTAAAAAAGTAAATCCCAGATTTCCGCCGTTTTTGAGAAACATGAGCCATGCAAAGACGTGCAAAAAGACAATTTGAGGTCGCTGGCCACTAGACCTAGGCAGCGCTTCAGCAACACTTGTCGCCCTAGTACCCACATCGCGGCCGTCGACCCGATCAAAGTCATGGTGGCGCCAGCGTGGCCCTGAAAAAGCCGCTGACTGAATGAAAATGGCCGCTCTTCCTGCATAGTGTATAAATATAGCCATGTCAAGAACTAAATGAGAACATACTGTTTGAGGAATGATGGCGAGGCGAGTGGCCTGCCGGTGCGCTCCCGCGCGCGGATGGGTTCAAGCTCTGCGCCGGTCAGCCGTTCGCTCAGAAACGCGCTTCAGTCATCGACTTGCTTCAAGCGCGGCTTGACGCGCACCAGTCCATCGTCGCGGCCTGCGAGATGCGCGCCAGCACTTGACCAGCGCCAGTCGCGGGCGCGATCAACCAGCCGCGCTCAGTCGGGATTTTACTCGACATGAGCCGCACGCAGGTCATCAAATGGCTTTCGTCCATCGCGACCGAGGCGAAACGCCCTTGCCAGAGATAGCCGGTCCAGTTCTTGCGCGCATTGATCATCCGCGTGTAGCGCCGGTGCGCTTCACCGAGAGCCGCGTGCAACCCGTCCGCGTCTTGCGGCACCAGAATCAGGTGGCAGTGGTTGGGCATCAGGCAATAGGCCCAGATCTCCACGCCCGCCGCCTTGCAGCCCTCAGCAAGGAGTTCCTTGTAACGCAGATAGACGTCGTCCTCGAAGAACGACCTCTGCCGGCGGTTGCCAAGACCTGCCCACCGACGCGACCGCAGTGTATTTTTGGAAGTGAAGCGGCGACGCGAAGGCGGGTGGGTGACGCGATGGGGGCAGCCTGGAACCACCACGCGTGCTATTCGTGCAATGGCGGGGCCTTACAGGAGGGCAGGCGGATTATCAATTGAGTATATCGTCCCCTTACTTCCACCCCTTAATTCAAAGTCACGCTAGTGTGACAGGCGCGCCTCTCAGGGGTGCCTGTCACTCAATCATTGCGTCCCTTTATTTCCACAGTAATTTGGTTGGTGAAATGTTGCCAAGCCTATGACGCGCGTCGTATCACGGCGAATAGTCCGACCAACGCGAGTGCAGCAAAAACGGCACCACTCAAAAATGTCGCTTGTGCACCATAGAGAGTCCACAGAAATCCAGCTAACGCACTTGCTGCAAGCATCGCGACGCCTGATGCCAAATTGAAAACACCGAAAGCGGTTCCACGCATTGATACTGGCGCGGTGTCTGCAACAAGTGCCGCAAACAATCCCTGTGACAACCCCATGTGAAGACCCCAGAGAGCGGCACCAATGAGTGCGCCAAGCACACTATCGAAAAGCGCGAGCACAAGATCAGCTGCAATCAGCGCAGCGAGACTGATAGCAAGAACGATTCGTCGATCAATTCGATCAGACCATTGTCCGGCAGGTGTTGAAACGACAGAATAAACGACGTTCATCACGACCATCACGAGCGGCACGAGTGCGATAGCCAAACCGACATCTTGCGCGCGAAGCACCAAGAACGCCTCGCTGAACCGTGCCATCGTGACAGAAACGCCGACGATAACGACACTCCGGTACGCAGGCCCGATGCGTCGAACGTCCGCCCAAGTGATTGGTGGTTTCTTCTCCTTATTATTTGCAAGGTGTGCAGGATCTTCAACACCGAGGATAAGGAGCAAAACTGCGATGCCAGCTGGTAACGCCGCCCACCAAAAGACAGCACGCATGTCACCTGCAAGCACGAACATCAGACCGATTGCTGCAAGGGGTCCTACAAATGCACCAACGGTGTCGAGCGCCTGTCGAAGTCCGTATGCAGCACCTCGAATTTCAAGAGGCGTTACGTCTGCAACAAGTGCATCACGTGGAGCCCCTCGAATGCCTTTGCCAACGCGATCAACGAATCGAGCGCCAAGTACTTCAAATGGTGTCACAGCCAACGGAAACACGGGTTTTGAGATCGCGCCAAGCCCGTAGCCAATCACCGCGAGCAACTTTCGCTTTCCCAACCAGTCACTAAGCCACCCGGAAAACACTTTAGTGATCGACGCGGTTGCTTCCGCAATTCCTTCAATGACGCCAAGCAGAGCCGGACTTGCGCCGAGCGTAGTGACAAGAAAAATTGGCAACAGGCTATGGATCATCTCCGACGAGATATCCATGAACATCGAAACGAATCCGAGTGCCCAGACGGTGCGGGGAATCTTTTTGGAAACTAAAAAGACGCTATACTTATCTCCCACTCTTGCCCCCTTCGGCGCTGGCGTCCTTCGGTTTGGGGCCTGGCTTTTGCTTTGTCAATGTACGACGGCGGCGCTTTTCGATCTGTTTGAGGAATGATGGCGCGGCGAGCGGCTGGCCTGAGCGCTCTCGCGCGCGGGCCGGTTCAATCTCTACGCCGGTCAGGCGTTTGCCCAGAAACGCGCTCCAGTCGTCAACGTGTTTCAAGAGCGGCTTGACGCGCACCAGTCCGTCGTCGCGGCCCGCGAGATGCGCGCGAGCACTCGACCAGCGCCAGTCGCGGGCACGCTCAACCAGTCGCGCCCGGACGCTCGAACGCCGAATGGCGCAAACCGTTTTTCAAACAGTAAACGCACTACAGCCGAGGGCGCCGGGTCAGTTGCGGGGCAAGGCTTGGCGGTGGTAGGTGTTGCCGGCATCCGCAGTGTCCGACAGGAGATCGCCTTGAAACTCTTTACCCAGCGCGTGGCGCCGAACCCGACAAAGCTTGAGCTTTTTCTCGCAGAAAAGGCGGCGTTGGGGTGTGTCATCCCGTTGGAGCGCGTAGCCGTGAACCTGATGAAGGGCGAGCAAAGTTCGCCTGCTATCGCGGCACTGAACGGCTTGCAGCGCGTGCCATTCCTGCAGCTTGATGATGGGCTTGTGATACCGGAATCGCTGGCCATCATCGAGTATTTCGAGGAGCGCTGGCCTGAGCCATCGATGATTGGCACCGGGGCGCAAGAGCGGGCGCGGGTGAGAGCGCTGGAGCGCAGCATTGATTCCGATATTCTCTATGCGGTCGCGATGATCGTGCACGCCACGAACTCGCCGGCTGGCTATCCGCCGAACCGCGGTGTGGTGTCATGGTTCAGTGAGGCGATGAAGCGGCCTTTGGCAGTGCTGAACCAGACGCTTGGCGACGGGCGGGCGTTTGTTGCCGGTGCGCGGCCAACGATTGCCGATTGTTCGCTCGCGGCGGCGCTGCAATTTGCACGGTTTGGAAAGTTGCAGCTGCCCGATGGGCTCGATCACATTGCGGCGTGGAACGAGCGCTATCGCGTGCGCGATGAAGTGAAGGGCATCCTGATTTTCTGAGTTGGGTGAGATTGTTCTGGCGGCGGGGAACAAAGTGGGCGTCACGTTCCTTGCCTGGGGCGCCTGCGTCTGTTGTTCGCAGAAGCGATTTCAGCACTTACGACCTGCTTGACTGCCCGGTTTGGCCGCGCTTATGACGTGAACGGGAAATATATAAGATGTCCCCGTATCATTCTCTTTGTCGCTTCGTAGTTCATCTATCTTGCATTGCGGCTGCGCGAGCGCTGCAAGTGGGACCGAAGTCCGGCGTGGCGTCCCCTCATCAGTCCCGCCGAAGTGGCGGGCCAGCTTCTCAAAGGGAGAAGTGCTAAAATCCGTCTCACCCAGTTAAGATTCCGGGCCCTAGTTTTTACGCGCGGCGTCTACGCTCCAGGGCCCAGCACCTGCCGCCGCCAGATAGATGAAGATGAAGCTGAACAGGATTGCGCTTTCCCCGCCATTCAGGATCGGGAAAAAATTCTGCGGCGCGTGAGCCATGAAATAGGCGACAGCCATCTGACCCGACAAGATAAATGCTACCGGCCGTGTGAACAGGCCTATCGCGATCAACGTTCCGCCCACGACTTCAAGGATGCCCGCAACACCGGTCAAGGACGCAATCTCAAGATTGTCGAACATCTCAACGTGGGGAAAGGAAAACAGCTTCGCCGTCCCGTGCGCCAGGAACAATAACCCTGTCATGATACGCAGGAGGCTCAACAATTGGGGTGAATACGGCGCAAGGGCATTTTCGAAGGGCATCAGTGATCTCCCGATTCGCGAGAAACCCATTCTGAAGCGCCAGGCTGATTCTATCAACCCCGGCTCTGAACCTGCAGCAATTCTCATTTTGAAGTTTCAGGCATCTGCAGTCCATTGATTGGCGGGTTTGCGGTTGGGTGTGGTTTGGGGGCGTTATCCGTCGCGGACGGGT
>JAWXBO010000013.1:0-8189 GCA_034440175.1 Alphaproteobacteria bacterium | reverse complement strand
GGTCATCGTTTCAAGTTCACCCCAGCGCTTGGGTAAAATCGGCGTTCCCGATTCCTTGATCTCCGTGGTCAGCGGCGCCAGCAATCCCAGCCTGCCGAAATAGGCCCGCTGCGTTGGTGTCCCGATTTCCAAGGCCATCTTGGCAGCACCGATATTGGACGAAAACATAAAAATTTCCGGCACAGACAACAAACGGTTCTCTGGATGAAAATCCGAAATGGTGAACTGGCCAGACGTAATGGGATTTCGCGCATCGAACTGGGAGGTCAGTGTAATCTTGCTGGTGTCCAGCGCCATCGCCGTTGTGAATACTTTGAATGTCGATCCCATTTCATAGACGCCCAGTGTCACGCGGTTGAACAGTGCGTCCCTGGCGGCAAGCGACGGCTCATTGGGATCAAAGTCAGGAAGCGAACTGAGCGCCAGAATCTCGCCGTTGTTGACATCCAGCACGACGCCGGCCGCCGCCCGTGCCCTGAACGAGGCCACAGCCCCCGACAACTCGTCCTCCAGTGCATGCTGCACCCGCAGATCCAGCGACAGCTCGACCAGACCGCCTTTGTTGCGCCGTTCGAGAATCAGGTCTTCGACACCCCGTTCAACTCCGGCCAGTCCGTGATTGTCGACATCGACATAACCCAGCGCATGCGATGCGGTGCGCCCGTTGGGATAGACCCTCCGCGGTTCGTGCTTGAAGTAAAGGCCCGGCAGACCAAGCTGGCGTACGGAATCCTGCTGTCCCGGTGATAAATTGCGTTTGATCCAGACAAACGCCTGACGGGAAGCCAGTTTTTTCGTCAGCGAAACGACGTCGAGTGCAGGCACGACCGCCTTCAGGTCCCGTGCCGTTTCGGCCGGGTCCCAGATCACGCGGGCATCGGCATAAAGTGACGCGCCTTGCAGGTCCGTTGCCAGGATTTCGCCCTTGCGATCAACAATATCCGCACGAAAGTAAGACGCATCGTTGTCCACCCGCGCCGATCTGGGTGCGACTCCGTCGTGCAGGGTAGTCACCTCAACCAGCCGAACGAAAAGGATCGCAAAAACCACGCCAAAGGTTGCGATGGCATATGTCAGCCGCGCGCGCGTGCGCGCCATTGCAGCCTTTGCGGCGCCATCCAGCGAAATGCGGTCTCCAGGTGTATTGCTACCTCTATGCGTCACGGGAACACCTTATGGCGCGCCGGCTTTAAGTCGTCCGGCACTGCACGAAACGGTAATTGCCCGGCTTCAATCTCCCCGGCGACTGTGTCACTCGCGGGCGCCGCGCCGGCGGATCCTCGTTCCGGCAAATTGGCCAGCACAACAATTTGCCGCGCCCCTGTAGGACCCAAGGTCAAGTGCCGTCGCGCCAAGTCCTGCAGGCGTTCAGGCTGATTGAGAAACGACCATTCGGCTTTCAGCACCCTGATGGCTTCGGCCTCTTTGGTGATCGCGCCATCCAGATCTTTGAGTTCCCGCGTCTGCGCTTTCACCCGGTAAACGCCGTTGTACAGGGCAAAACTCACAAGCAGCAGCAAGGCAATCGCAATTGCGCCGCTGGCTCTGATCATACCCGCACCTCCGGCAGCACGCCCGCCTTGATCGCATCAAACGGGATCGACGGTCCGCTGGTCCGCACCGCGACACGCAGCTTGGCCGAGCGCGATCGCGGATTGCGAAGGATCTCCGGACGCGATGCGCTGATCGCGCGCCGGGAGGTCACGGCAAATGAGGCGCTGTTGGACTTGAGTTGCGCTTGCGGCAGATGCCGTGAGCCTTGCGAAACATGTCCCGTGCGTTCGGCCAGGAAGCGTTTGACCATTCTGTCTTCCAGCGAATGAAACGACACGACGGCCAACCGCCCGCCGGGCTTCAGCAAATTTTCTGCTGCAGAAAGTCCGCGCGCAAGCTCACCCAATTCGTCATTCACATAGATGCGCAGAGCTTGAAATGTGCGGGTCGCCGGATGAATGCCGGGCTTGGGGCGCGCCGCCGATCGCGCACACAAACTGGCCAGTTCGCCCGTGCGCGTAATCGGCCCCTTCACGCGCGCCGCCACAATGGCGCGCGCCACCGAGTTTGCTTTTTCTTCTTCGCCGAACACATAGATAATGCCAGCCAAAGCCTGTTCGCTATAGGTGTTGACGATGCCAGCCGCCGATATCCCGGTGCTGCCCATGCGCATATCCAGCGGCCCATCGTTCTGAAACGAAAAACCGCGCTCTGCCTGGTCGAGCTGATCGGACGAAACACCAAGATCCAGCACGATCCCGTCGACCGTTTCCACACCCTGCGAGGCAAGCAAATCCTGCATCGAACCGAACGTCCCGTTGAGGAGCGTCAGCCTGCCTGGAAATTCCCTAACAACTTCTTTCCCGCGCTCGATCGCCATCGGGTCGCGGTCGAGTCCAAACACGCAACAGCGCGCCGACCGCAAGATTGCCCGTGTGTAGCCGCCGCCGCCAAACGTACCGTCCACAATCACCTCGCCGTCGCGCGCACTGATTGCGGCCACGATCTCCGGCAGCAGCACTGATAGATGGACGGTCTCGCTCATGGCGTGCCACCGCCGGGTTTTGCCCTGAGCAGCCCACGCCGCTCCGCCGTCGCCCGGCGCGCTTGAACTTTACGCAACTCCAGGGCCCTGGGTTCCCACACTTCGAAATAATGGCCCATACCGACAAATGCCGCCGCTTCTCCAAGCCCCGCATGACGCATGAGTTCATCCGTAAATCCAACCCGGCCTTCGGAATCCAGATTCAACTCAACCGTATCGCCCAGCAAAGTGTAGGCGAAATCATCATGAATCTCACTTGAGGGATCATGCGCGTCGACATCGGCATGAAGCAGCGCCATCCAATCCTGGCCGCCGGCAATAATCGCAGGCCCCGAAGTTGACGCCCGCGCGAACACTGCCCGCACCCCCTGCCCTTCAAGAATTTCACGAAACTTGGCCGGCACCGAGACGCGGCCCTTGACGTCAACTTTGTTCACAAACGTCGCAAGAAAGGGTCGGGCCAAATTCATCGCCACCCTCCGTCCACCGGTAATGGACTATCGCTTCTTGTCACGACCCTGGCCCCAACCCATCAACCGCAGCATCTGCCGCTTTTGCATTTTATGGGATAGCATGGGCCTTCATGGGCGTCAACGCCTTTACGTGGTATTTCAAGGGTTTAGATTCCATTGAGGCTAAGAAAGTCTAAACACCATGTAATTGAGTCTGCATCGCTTCAATATAGAACATAAATCGAACAAAATCTCGACTTTAGTGCTTTGAAACACTCGAACCTCTACTGCTTGTGTAAAGTTGAGCCAGGACGCACTGTAAGGCCGGGTTCTGTCCATCCCGTTGCCGGAACTGGATGACCATTCCTCTGGGACGTTTGTTGCCAAACGCCTCGCGCCGCCTACCCGGATGACGAGCCAAAAACAGCTCATCTGCTACGCACATTTAGCCTGACCCCGGGCGCGGCCTGTTACAACGGTCGCCGTCTGACGCGCGTCGGACCGATGACGAGGACGCTTCCGGCTATCTCGTCAACGAGTGCGGGAAGTACATTGACCACCCGCATCGCTCGTTCGGCAGGTGAGAATTTATCGAGTGTCAGCGAGTGTCAGAATGACAACGCCGCATGAAGGGCGCCCACCGTTGATCGCGAGTAAACCAAAGCGGCGGTCTTCGGTGAGCATTATGCGATTCTAATTTTGCGCGAATTCGAGAACCGCTTCGTCGTTTGCGCCCTGAATGATGTCGCGTGCAAGAACGGCGTCGTGGCCGAGTGCGCGAACTGCCTCGAACACGTCACGAGGCACACATTCGTCGATGAGAAAACGCGCCACCGCTTACTCCGCAGCCACCAGCGTTGCTCCGCCGACCACGTCTGCCGCATATGAGGCGGCCGCGCGGACATCGTCCGTCGTCAAGTGCGGATACTGATCGACGATCTCGGCGGGCGTCGCGCCTCGCCCGAGTTCACGCAAAACAAGAGCGACGGTTATGCGCGTGCCGCGAATCACGGGCTGCCCGGCCATGATCTTGGAATCCTGACAAATGCGGTTTGCAGCAAGGTCGTTCATTCTCGTTCTCCTGGCGCCAGTCTATCACGCGACACTCCCGCACTCCCGAAAAATGTAAAGAGCCAGGGGGCCTATAAGCCGGGTTCTGTCCATCCCGTTGCCGGAACTGGATGACCATTCCTCTGGGACGTTTGTTGCCAAACGCCTCGCGCCGCCGACCCGGATGACGAGCCGGAAACAGCTCATCTGCCATCCCTATTTGGCGTTGCTCCTGGTGGGGTTTGCCCTGCCGCCGCTGTTGCCAGAAGCGCGGTGCGCTCTTACCGCACCGTTTCACCCTTCCCGCGACAAGCACGGAGGTTTGTTTTCTGTGGCACTTTCCCTGAGGTTACCCTCGCCGGGCGTTACCCGGCACCATATTCCCGTGGAGCCCGGACTTTCCTCCAGGGTTTGCACCCCAGCGATCATCCAGCCCCCTGGCTCAAGGGCATAAATGACAGTTCAGGCGGAGGGGTCAAGGATTTCGTTGTAGGCGTTTGCTGGCAAACAGGCGGCAATCATGCTACGATCCGTTCATGAGTGCGAAATCGCTTGTCAAACAGAAACGGCTCCAGACATCTGACCTCACCGAAAAAGGTGCGGCTGCATGGATTGCTGAAAACATGCCCGCGATCAACAAGGATCTTGCAGCTGCACGCAAGAGTCTCCGTGCCGGTCAAAGCCGTGAGTGGAATTTCTCCAAGTTTATCGCGAAGGCCCAAAAGCGGCCGGGAGCGCCCAGAGCTCGAAGGCGTCCCAAGAGTGTTTCCTGTCCGGCGATATCTGATTGTCTACGACGTCGTCGAAGATGTGGGTGTGCATATTTTGCGCGTCTATCATACATCTCGCAATCCGGGTGGTATCTGAGAGGCGGCCACCTCCAGATGAGCGTTACGATTAACGCACTATGAATATTGAAATTGCCGACAGCATGGATTTTACAAGACCACACGCCGCATTTGTCGCTCGGGAGGAAGAACAGCGTGCGCGAACCAAAATTGCATGACGTTGTCGCATTGTTGCTCGATTTGCCCGGCGTCGGTCTCACCCGGGGGCAAGTGGGTACTATTGTCGATGATAGCAGCAATCAATTCGCGCTCGTGGAGTTCGCCGATGCCGATGGACGAACCTACGCGACACCCGCAAAGACTTGCTATTACTGAACTATGAACCAATCGCGGCTGAATGAAGCCTTGGGAGCGCAGGCAGCCTCACCCCTACCCGCCATCCAACCCCTCATTGAAGACGCGCAGCAATGACTGCGTCAGGGAGTCCGCGACACCATCGAATTTCTCGGGCCGGAAATGCCGCTGAAACTCTCTAACAACATACTCTGTTGCTGCATCAAATTCGCCGTTCGACTCAAGACCGTAACCATACCGGGCAAGCTGAGACTGAAAAGCCAACACCTCGGCCCCGGACATTCCGCGTGACAGTGCTTCCACGTTCAGCGGTACAGCATCAACCCACACCCCAACCCCGGCTTCCGCCAGCCGCCGCCACGGAAACAGCTCACCCGGATCGGTCTTGCGCCCTGGTGCAACATCAGAGTGCGCAATGACATTGCGCGCCGGAATATCATGACGTGCGATAATCTCCTGGCTCAACGCAATGACAGCCTCGACCTGCGTCTCTGGAAACGCGCGATAGCCAAACTCATGTCCCGGATTGACGATCTCGATCCCGACCGAACGCGAATTGATATCAGTGTGCCCGCGCCACGACGACACCCCCGCATGCCACGCGCGCAAATACTCCGGCACATGCACGTATACGGTGCCATCCTCGTCGATGGTGTAGTGCGAGCTGACCCTAGCCGCCGCATCGGTCAACCGCGCGACAGCGGCCTCACACGATTGCATGCCCGTATAATGCAGCAACAGAATCTCGGGCCGCTTCACGCCCACGCGCTCGTCAAAATTCGGCGACGGCCTTTCGATGAAGCGCAAACTCATGCCCCAACCTTCAACGTCGCGCTGGCCTTGGCCACCAGCTCACCGGCTTCATTGCGCAATTCAGCCTCCGCGAAGGCAATCGACTTGCCGCGATGGCGCACCCAGCCCTCACCGGTCAAAATCCCCACATCGGCGCGGCCAATAAACGAGGTTTTGAGTTCAAGCGTTACCTGAGGCGTGCCCGGTTCCCGATGCGTCAGCCGCACCGCATGCCCGCACAGTGTATCCAGCATCGCCGCAAGATAGCCGCCGAAAATGCGCCCGGAGCGATTAACGAAAGTTTCGCCCGCGACAAACGAGGCTTTGACGTAACCGCGGCTGGCATCGGTTTCGATTACTTTTTTGCCCAGCGACCTGGCAGCCGGCGACTCGTGTTCACCCGTTTCCATCAATTGATCCCGCGCTCCGCCTTGATTGCCTCGTAGGCCCCATTGATCGAAGCCAGCTTGTCGGTTGCCAGGCGCACAAATTCAGCAGGCACGCCGCGCGCCATCAGTTTGTCCGGGTGATGCTCGCGCACCAGCCGGTGATACGCTTTCTTGAGATCGTCGTCCGTCGTGGACCGGTCTATCCCCAGAATGACATAGGGGTCGTCCCGGTCGAGGCCAAAATGAGACGCGCGAATGCGTTCAAACTGGGCTGGCGTCAAACCAAACAGATCAGCCACATTCCTCAGGAACTCGAGCTCGCCTGGATGCAAAGCGTGGTCGGCTTTGGCAATCAAAAATAAACTGTCGAGCAAGTCTTCCAATACGCCCAGCCGGTTTCTGAATAGCGAGGCAAGTTGCTTGGCATACGAATCGAATCCAGCCACGTCCTGCTTGGCGAGGTTGAACAATTGCCCCACATTGGCCTCTTCCTCACGCGGAACCGGAAAAACGCGCTTGAAGACTTCCACCTCGTCACGCGTGACTGTTCCATCCGCTTTCGCGAGTTTTGCGGCCAAGGCAATGACACCGATCGTAAAGGCGATTTCGTCGCGCTCGCGAATCTTGCGTTCGCCATGCCCATCTCCGTCTGACAGCTGCCGCCCAGCCTCACGATCAACGAACATGTGCCCGGCAAGCGCGCCCAGCAACGCCCCCAGCGGTCCGCCAATGGCCATCCCCGCTGCAGCGCCTGCAATCTTGCCCCAAATCGACATCTGTGTTCCGTCCTGCTTTAGTCTGACATCAATCGCGAGTTGAGCAAATTCATGACACTTTCGCACGGCTGGCACATCTGGATCGACCGCGGCGGTACATTTACCGATCTTGTGGCTGTAAGCCCAGAGGGCCAAGCGCGCACCATCAAACTCCTTTCGGAAGACCCCAACCAATACACCGACGCCGCCATTGAAGGAATAAGGCGTGTACTGGGGATAAGGCAAGACGAAGAGATCCCGCAAGATCGAATAGCAAGCGTGCACATGGGTACGACCGTGGCGACAAATGCACTGCTTGAACGCAAGGGCGCGCGCACCTTGCTGGTCACAACACGCGGCTTTCGCGACCAATTGCGCATCGGTTACCAGCACCGGCCCAAACTCTTCGTCCGGCGCATCGATTTGACGCCGCCCCTTTATGAGCGCGTGATCGAAATCGACGAGCGCATCGGTGCCGCAGGTGAACTCATCACGCCACTCGATCTCAAATCCGCCCGCCGCGACCTCGCCGCCGCGCGCGCCGCAGGAATTGAATCGTGCGCCATCGTTTTCATGCACGCCTACCGCTTCCCCCAACACGAACAGGCCGTAGCCGTGCTGGCGCGCGAGCTCGGCTTTACTCAAATCTCCACCAGCCACGACGTCAGCCCGCTGATGAAATTCGTCAGCCGCGGTCACACCACTGTCGCCGACGCCTACCTCTCGCCGGTCCTTCGCCGCTACGTCGACCGCGTCGCCAAGCCGTTGGGCGCGACCGCACGCGACGGCCACTTGCGTTTCATGCGCTCCAGCGGCGCCCTCGCCACCGCCGGACATTTCTCCGGCAAAGACGCCCTGCTCTCAGGGCCTGCCGGTGGCGTCATCGGCATGGCCGAAACCGCACGCGCCGCAGGCTTCGCCAAAGTCATTGGCTTCGATATGGGCGGCACATCGACCGACGTCTCGCGCTTCGATGGTGACTATGAACGCATCTTCGAAAACGAAATCGGCGGTATCCGCATTCGCGCACCCATGCTCGCCGTTCACACCGTCGCCGCCGGTGGCGGATC
>JAWXBO010000012.1:0-22795 GCA_034440175.1 Alphaproteobacteria bacterium | reverse complement strand
GCGGCGCGCGCCGCGGCCTCGATCGCCGATGGCCTGCAGGAAGACTGGAAACGAACCACGTCGGTTGATTTCGGCTCGCAATCCTCACTCGTCGTGCAGGTGCCGTTTAACGGGATCGCCGATTGGGTGGGCGTAAAACGCAAACTCGACAGCACACGCTTGATCCAGCGTCTCTCCGTTGAAGAAATGAATATGTCGACGGCAAGGCTGCGCTTGGATTATGTAGGTAAAGCAGATCAACTTCAGACCGCACTGGCACAGGCAAACATCTATCTCGTGCCCGACGACAAAGGAAATTGGACCCTCAGCCGCAATGCCTCTGCCGCCAACGCCCAAAGTCCAAACTCCGTGGCTCCTTAAGCCTCAGCGCTATGGGTTGACACTGGCCAATGGCGTCACCGCCATCAGGCTCGTGCTCGTTCCTTTCATCGCCGCCGCTTTGTTGAACCAGCGTTTCGACGACGCCTTTTGGCTGACGCTGCTGGCGGGCGCCTCCGATGCGGTTGATGGTTTCATCGCGCGCTATTTCGGCCATAAGTCCATCGTTGGCGCCTACCTCGACCCCGCCGCCGACAAGATTCTCATCATCACGCTTTTCGGTCTGCTGACTTACGCAGATCATCTGCCGCTGTGGTTGATGGTGCTGGTGCTGGCGCGCGATGCCTCCATCGTCGTCGGCGTCGCCGTCTTCACCCGCATGAGAAAATCCATCGTGCACATCAAGCCGCTCTTCATCTCCAAGGTGACGACGTTTTCCCAAATCGTGCTCTTGCTGGCGACACTCGCCGACCTCGCCTTCACGCTCGATTGGGGAACACTGCGCCAAGCCCTGGTCTGGACCGCCGCCGCCCTGACAGCAGCCTCATGGGCCGCCTATTTCGCCGAAGCCCTCCGCGCCACGCGCGCGCCCGGGGTCTAGAGTCGTCCCACCACGTCCCCCCATCGTCTGCAGCAGCTACGCTGCGCAGCCACTTCCCCCGCAAGCGGGGGCAGTCCCTGCGCAGTTCTTACTGCTGCAGGGGATGGGGGCCGCGGCCCAGCGCCTAGTCCGGCTCGTTGTCGAGCGGTTGTTGGCCGAGATAGATGGCGCTGCGGTCGAAGTGTTCCAGGGACAGGAACAGGGCTGACATGAGCCTGGCGTTTGATCTGGTAAGCGAGCGGCCCTTTTCGCCCTGGCGGCCCAGTTCGCAGATGGTGGTCAGGCCGCTCGACAGATCGTGCCGCCAGAGTTCCTTGCGGAAAAACGACGAACCCTGATGCAGACCGCGCATCAGCTCGTCGGCGGTCTGTTTGGGGAATGCCCCCAGCTCATAGAGTTGGGCAATATCGGCGGCGAGTTTGGCATCGCTCATGCTGGCCGGATCGTAGTTTGAGGTGTTCGAGCGGCTGTCGATTGCCAGGCATTCATAACCACCGCCGCCCCGCACTTCGCGCACGAACAAACCGTCGATGCCGCGTTCGCCGTGATATTTCGACTGCAATTGCTTCCAGCCTTGGGCTGCCAGCGCCACGGCGCTCAACACATCTGCGAAGTCGTTCTGGACGCCGGCGTCGCCTTTGAAGCTCGCGAGTTTCAAGTCGGGCGGATCGCTGATGCGAACGAGCAGCGGCGTTGGTTTTGGTGGCGGGGGCGCCGGAGGCTTGGGCGTCGGTTGGACCGGCGTGCCCGCTGGCGTGGGCTTGGGTGGTGTGCGCGGCGGTTGTGGCGTTGCAGGCTTCGTACGTGGCCAGCGTTCACGCAGATAAAGGAAGAGGCGAAAGGCCACCAGGCCCAGGACAATGACGATCAATCCCGTGATGATCCACGGGAAATTCTCAACCGCGCAACCGAACGCGCTGCCGTCGCCACATTTGTTCACAAGCGTCAGACCCCACCGCTGATGCAAAGAGAAAAGAGCCTTATCCCAGGCGTCTGCGCAAGGCCGAGTTTGTCACCTTTGCATTGAATCCCCCGGCCCTGGCCTCAGGAAATGGCAGGAATGCGTCAGGATTCCGGCTAAACCGCGATGATGTGATCACGAAGTGCCTTGGCAATGGCTTGCACGCGCGAGCTCACGCCAAGCTTGGTCTTGGCGCTATCGACGTGAAAGCGAACGGTGCGCGGACGGATACCCAGCAATTGGCCAACTTGGGCGTCTTCGTGGCCGGTGGCGATGAGCCGTAAACATTGTGTCTCGCGCACGGTGAGCGATGAGGCCGCGGGTACCGCCGTACCGTCGCGCAATTCAACGAATTTCTCGAATGCTGCATGGGCCAGGACTTGCAGCGTTGCCCGCGCGACAGCAGATGTATCGGGGTTTTGGCCGCCAAATATGAAGCCGGCCAACGGCTCGTCGTCGCGGTAGACCGGTAATATCAGCCCGTCACCGGTCTTGACGACGTCGCTCAATAGTTCAGTCCAAGGCTGACCTGCGAATTCCGGATCGCGCCGCAACTCTGACACGGTGAAGGGGACAGAAGAACGAAGGGCGCGCACAACATACGGATGCTTTGCGTAGTCGAGTTCCTGATCGACCCTGGCATGCAACTCGTCTGGCGCGTCGCTGACGAAGGCGGCACCCTGAAGGCCGCCGGCAATTTTTGCGGCATCGACGCCTGAAATGTATGAGTAACCAAACCGGCCGATAAATTCTCTCAAATCTATCCAGAGCGCCGCAGGTGATGGAGCCACCTTTATGCGCGACAGCACCTCACAGAGACCTGAATAATTATCCTTCATATCAAGTCGCACCGTGTTCCGGGTCTTGCATACAATGGGTCCAACCATTGGGCAATTCAATGATGGCGACATGGCCAACGGTTAAATTTAAACCGCAATAATGTGATCGCGGAGCGCTTTGGCGATCGCTTGCACCCGGGAACCGGCACCGAGCTTGGTTTTGGCGCTGTCGACATGAAAGCGAACGGTACGCGGACTGATACCCAGAATTTGACTGATCTGGGCATCTTCATGACCGGTCGCGATGTAGCGTAAACATTGAGTCTCGCGCACCGACAGCGTAGGTGAAATTTGTGGCCCTGTCTGGTCGCGCATTTCAATATACCGGTCGAATGCTGCATGTGCGAGGACTTGAAGCGATGAGCGGGCGATGGCCGACAGATTAGGGCTTGGGCCTGCAAAATTGAAAAAGGCCAGCAATTCGTTGTCACGATAGACCGGCACGATCAGTCCTTCGCCATGCTTAACGGTGTCATGCAAGAGTTCGATCCAGGGCTGATCGGCGAATTCGGGGTCGTGCCGCAATTCGGAAACAGTGATGGGGACCGACGATTTCAGCGCGCTCAATACGAACGGGTGACGCTCCATGACGATTTCACGGTCGATCATCTCCAGAAAGTCAGCCGGGGCATCGCCACAAAATGTAGCCTCGCGAACGCCACCAACAACCTTGGCGGCATCGGCACCAATAAAATAAGAGTATCCGAGGCGGGAAATGAATCCCCGGACATTCGACCATATCGCCGTGGATGAAGAAGCAGTACCAATGCGCGAAAGGCATTCGCAGAGGCCCGAATAGTGATCCGTCATGTCACGCTTCACCAGTTTACTTCGTCATTAAGGTAAAATCAGGCACGTGATCCGGGCTGACCGGCTGGCAACGGGCGCCAGAAGAGAAAATCCAGCCTCGCGGCAAATTTTTGTCAACTTCTGGACCCTTCACCCAATTTCTACACTGACAGATAACGGTGCGCAACGATACTCTTCGTACCCCGTATCGTTAAGCCGACCGTAGATTGCGAACCTAACACCACTCTCGCGCCATGTCTTAAGAATTGCAGTGGTGCAAAGTGCGTCTCCGACGTTCACCCAACATGCGTTTGGACTTCAGACGTGAACCGGAGTCGCAATGCAACTGATCGCTGCGTCAGCGAAGGGGCAAGCGGGCCATCGCAACTTTAATTTATTTGAACGCCGCTCGAAGCGACGCGTAACAGTTGCGCGATAGCACTTACGACTTGTCTGCCACAGGTCTTAACTGAAATTCAGATTCCCTCTATGCAAATTCAAAAGTGAGATTACGATGTGTACGGAATAAGTGCTGCGTGATTCTCTGACATGAGATGAGATCTGGAGTCCGGGGCTTGCGTGGCCATCGCCTAGGGAGGGCGGCCATGAGTAAGAGGCTTTGGCGTGCGTTTGGCGCCGGTCGCCAGTTTCGCGGTTGGCTTTTGGCTGGCGCGTCGCTGGCCGGATTGAGTGGCCCTGCTGGCGCAGAACCGATCCAACCCTTCTGGCTCATTCCAACAGCTCTGGCCGATAGCGGCCTGCATACGATAACCTTACCCAAACAATCGATTACACTGTGGCGCGCAGAAGCGCACACCCCACACGATTTAAGACTTTTCCTTGGACCGGACAGCGAAACAGCGCTTTGGAACCTGACGCCGTGGCCACGCCTCAATTTGAGCGGTGTGAGCGAAGCGGCGGGCGAAGGGTTTACATCGCCGTTTTCCTTCAAAGTGCAAAGCGCTCCGGTGGAGTTGCAACCGTCGGTCAATGCAAAGATCGCGAGATTTGCCAAAGGGCTGAATTTCAAGTCCGGCTCAATTGCAGCGCAAAGTGCAGGTTTCGAAGCCAGCCTCTTGGACGGCCGCTTCAAACTAAGCTCAGACTTTATCGAAACCGATGATCAAAGCGATGATCGCGATTTCCGGGATCCGCAGCTGCGCTCGCAACCGCGCGAGATCCGGACCCAGGATATTTCACGCCGGCACAGCTTTACCGCCAAGCTGATTGACTCTGAAAATCTGCGCCTCATGGTTGACGGCGAGTTCGGGCAGGTTTCGGACTCTTTTGCAACCGCGTACCGCGAGCTGCCCAGCGGGCACCTTGTCCTGCCAGGGTCGTGGGCGCATGTGAATTCCAGGCTTGAATACGGCCGCGCCAATCTGTCTGTCGGCTTTCAGGACTTTGAGTCACGCAACGAGGGGCAAAAGCGCGAGCATGTAGTTCTGGGCTTCGCATCGTCCGAGTTGAAATTGTACCGCAAACAGGGCTCTGAATTTAATCTGATCAATGGCGGGCAGTGGTTGAAGCGCACCTCATTCTCGGGGATCAACGCCGACATTATCGTCGCCGACGTCCTGCCTACCGTGATCGCCGAGGCGATCGACCCCATTCGTCCATTCCTACCCACGTCGGTCAATGGCGGATTTGAACGCGGTGATGTCATGCGCTCGGAGTTTACAACCGGCCCGCGCGACAAAGTCAGTACGGCGAACTTGTCCATGACGTGGGACACTTCGCTGGGCCAGACGACCGCGAGCTTTTGGGAGCGGCGCATCAGCACCGACATGATCACGCCCGGCGTTGAAGACGGTGTGGCGCTGTCACGGTCGCGTGACCGCTATGTCGATATTTCGCACAGCGTGCGGCGTGGCAACTGGAAGTTCGGCGCGGGGCTGTCGCTGATCGAGACCAATGACGAAGTGATGGGCGTTAAAAATTCCGGCAGCGAGTACGCGCCGCATGTTTCAGTCGGTTATGAACCCGAGCACGGCGCCAAAATTGAACTGCGGTTTGGCGCCGCCGACGCGCAGTCGCAAATCGTCGACGATAATTTGGCGGCGCGCGCCAAGACCAAACAGGTTCAGTTGAGCGTCGACGTGTCGGACTATGTCCGGGAGGAACTGGACCGGCCGGATGCCAAACTCAAGCTTGAGTACCGCTATGACTTCAGCGGCGGTGAGCGCGAGACCACAAATGGCCGTGAACGCGACGGCGGCCATGCGGTGCTGGTGACCTTCTCGACGCCGCTGAATTAGGCTACTCCCTCATCCGTCTTGGCTCGCTCACGCGGCGATCCACCTTCTCCCGCAAGCGGGCGAAGGGCTTGCACTTTTTCTAAGCGCTTCTCCCTTGGGAGAAGCTGGCCCGCCACTTCGGCGGGACTGATGAGGGGCGAGTTCGAGCCCATCACGATTCCGGGAAATCTTTACTTTTTCCCGTCTACGTGCACAAGTATGACACTGTCATAGTATAGGGTTTCCGCCATGACGCGTTCCAGCCGCCCGCTTACTGTCACGCTTGGCGCCCTTCAGCGCAAAGTCAGCGCGCGGGTGAAATCGGGGGCCTATGCGTCCGCCAGCGAAGTCATGCGCGCGGCGCTGCGGGCCCTGGAGCGGGAAGAGGGCGTCATCGACAGCGTGTTGAAGTCTCGCATCGATGCGGCTTTTTCCGGCAAGCGATCAAGTATTCCAGCCGAAAAAGTGTTCGAACGGCTGCGTAAACGCCACGCGAGAAAATTGAAGGCGCACAAATAGTGAAGGCCAGTGCGGTCCGCTTCCGGCCACTCGCCGAGGCTGACCTTGTCGAACTTTACGACTTCATCGCGTTGCAGGCCGGCTTGTCCGTCGCCGGTGACTTCATCGACCGCATTGAGAAGGCCTGTCTGGCGCTCGCACATTTTCCCAACCGTGGGAGCAGGCGAGACGAATTGCGGCCCGGATTGAGAATTCTCGGCTTCGAACGGCGGACGGCAATTGCCTATGTTGTGACCGGCAACGAAGTTGTCATAGCGCGGGTGTTCTATGGCGGGCGCGACATTGCGCTCCACTCACTGGGGCTGGACGACGATTAGCCCTCCATTTTTGCGCATCTTCCAAAGGGAGAAGCGCTTAGAAAAAGAGCAAGCCCTTCGCCCGCTTGCGGGAGAAGGTGGATCGCCGCGTAAGCGGCGAGACGGATGAGGGACATATGAACACGCACACGACCCTTCGTGAAGCCGCCGCCGTGAGCGGCGAGGGCGCCAACTCGCCCAGGCGTCATGTCCCTTATGGAAAATTACCACGGCAAAAGCTCGACATCTATTTGCCGTGCGATGGAAAAGTGAAAGCGACAATTGTCTATTTCTACGGCGGCGGCTGGATCAGCGGCGCGCGTTGGCACTACCGTTTGTTCGGGCGCATGATGGCAGCGCGCGGCTATGCGGTTGTCATACCCGACTATCATCTCTACCCGCACGTCCGGTTTCCGGCTTTCAACGAAGATGCGGCGTTGGCCTTCAAATGGGTGCACGATCAGGTGACACGATGGGGCGGTGAGCCGTCTCGCCTCTTCGTCATGGGACATTCGGCGGGCGCGCATATCGCAGCGATGCTGGCGCTCGATCCTGGCTATCTCGCGGTGCATGGGCTGACGCGCAGTGCGATCAAAGGGGTCATCGGCCTTGCAGGCCCCTACACACTCGATCCGTTCAAATGGACGGGCACCAAGGACGTGTTTGCCCCCGCCGCAGCGGCTCCGGGTTCGGCGCGGCCGATCAAGCTGGTTTGCGCCGATGCGCCGGCGATGCTGTTGTTGCATGGCACACATGATCGCGTCGCAGGAGCGCATGCGAGCGAGCATCTGGCGGCAGCGCTCGTCAAGGCCGGTTCTGTGGCGCGGGCCATCGTTTATCCGGGGATTGGGCATTTCACGATTTTTTTGTGCTACCTGCCGGGCCTGCGCTGGCGTGCACCGGCGCTGAAGGACACAGAGGAGTTTATTGCGGGAATGGGATAGTGGCCTAACGCAAATCGTATTTCACAGTTCGGCCAAGCGCTCCGGCCAGCGTGTCGAGGCGCTTGGTGATGGCGTCCGCAATCAGCGCCTGATGGGTCTTGGGAAGACTGACAACCAGAGAGTTGAGGGTCAGTTTGATTGAGGTGTCGCCCAGGACCGAGGGCGCGGGGCCTGCGAGCACCAGGGCCGCGCGCAGGGCCACGCCCAGTGTTTTTGCGGATTGCGCCGCTTCCTCGCCGGCAAAGCGGTGCACGCGTTTGACCAGCTTTTCGTCTTCGCCGCCATACCGGTGAAACATCGTCAAAGAAAGCAGGGCGCGGCCTCGGTGATCGACGCCGATAAAGGGCGCGTACAGCACTTCGCTGAACGCCAACTCGGCGCGGTGATCAGGATGGCCGCGCCAGCCGGTGTCGGCAAGGTTGCAGGCGGCGCGGCGCAGGCGGTCGAAAGTTTTGTCGGTTGCCGGAAACAACGGCGCCGTCCAGCGCTCAAGAATGCGGCCCAACGCGGGGTCGCGTCCCAGGCGCGCCGCCATGTCCTCGCATGAGGCCAGAAGCGGGTCTTTGGCGCGCTCGCCGGCATCAAGCTTGGCAAACAGCAGACCTTCGCGCACACCAAAAGCTGAGATGACAACGCGGTCGAGTTTGGCGACTTTGAGCAAGCGCTCCATCACCACGGCGCCAAAGGGGATGGTTTCGGCGCGCTTGCGCGTGACGCCGGTGATCGATTCCAGCGATTTGCGAGACTGGGCAGAGATGAGGTTGGTGAAATCGATCGCACGTTCACGCGGGATTTCATAGTGGTGCAGCACCCTGATGGGGTGCTGGATGTTGTCCATATGCATGCGCGCGATGTTGCGCCATACACCGCCCACGGCATAGAGCGTCTTTCCCCGCAGCTTCTCGAGGCCGGAAACCTTGGCAAGCTCGTCATCGACGATGGCACGCGCGCGATCAATCCTGCCGTCGGACAAATCCATTAAGCGCAGGGGGCCAAACGGCAATGTGACGCCGTGCATATAGGCACCAGCCGAGACATACGCCAGTTCAAGACTGCCGCCACCGAGGTCGCCGACCACGCCGTCGGCGTCAGGGATGGCGGCCAGTGCGCCTTCGGCGGCAAAGCGCGCCTCTTCTTCGCCGGTCAGCACGCGTACTTGCGTCCCGATGGCATCGCGCGCGCGGGCGACGAATTCGCTGCCATTTTTTGCGTCGCGGACAGCGGCAGTCGCAACCGTCTCAATGCGTGCGACGCCAACCGCTTTGGCGATAGCGCGATAGCGGGCCAGGGCTGCAATAGCAGCGTCGCTACCGGCCTCGTCGAGATTTCCAGTCTTGACGATATTGCGGCCGATCGCACACAGGACTTTTTCATTGAACAAAGCAACGGGGCTGCGCGACAGGCGATCATATATGACCAAGCGAACAGAGTTCGAGCCAATGTCGACGACGCCGATCGGTCCGCTCGCCATCGGCGCTATTGTCCCTTGGCGCGGCTGCGTGGAGCGCCTTTGCCGGATGCTTTCGGCGCTTTTTTTCCGCCGCGGCCGGAGAGGCTGGGATTGGTCATGAAATAATCGTGGGCGTTGAAGGCATCGACGGCATCAAAACCGGTTGCCCGTGCATAGGTGCCGTCACCTTGCAGAACCCAGCTTTGCGCGACGTCACGCAGATTGGCATTCATGATCTGGCCCATCACTTGCTCGTGCACGGTTGCGTTCTCTATGGGGACCAGGACCTCGACGCGGCGGTCGAGGTTGCGGGGCATCCAATCGGCAGAGGAGATGTACACTTTCGCGCTCGCATGAGGCAAGCCATTGCCGTTGCCAAAGCAGACAACACGCGCGTGTTCCAGGAAGCGGCCAACGATGCTTTTGACCCGGATGTTCTCGGAAAGACCCGGAACGTTGGGGCGCAGGCAGCAAATGCCGCGCACCACGAGTTCGATTTTTACGCCAGCCAGGCTGGCGCGGTAGAGTTCATCAATAATGGCGGGATCGACGAGGGCGTTGAGCTTGGCCCAGATCTGGGCGGGCCGGCCTGCCTTGGCGTGGGCAATTTCCTGATCGATGTGCCCAATCAAGGTCTGGCGGAGGTTGACGGGCGACACGGAAAGCTTCTCCAGGTGCGAAGGCTCAGCGTAGCCGGTGATCAAATTGAAAACCTTCCCCGCATCGCGGCCCAGGGCTGCGTCAGCGGTGAACAGCGACAGGTCGGTGTAAATTTTGGCCGTCGTGGCGTGGTAGTTGCCGGTCCCGAAATGCGTGTAGGTGCGCAAGCCGCCCTGTTCGCGCCGGATCACCAGCGAAAGCTTGGCATGGGTTTTAAGCTCAATGAAACCATACACGACCTGCACGCCGGCACGTTGCATGTCGTGCGCCCATTTGATGTTGGCAGCTTCGTCGAAACGGGCTTTGAGCTCAACAACGGCAGTGACCGACTTGCCGGACTCGGCGGCTTCGATCAAGGCGCGCACCACGGGCGAATCGTTGCCGGTGCGGTAGAGCGTTTGCTTGATCGCCACGACATCAGGGTCGGCGGCGGCCTGGCGCAAGTACTGAACGACGACGTCGAAGGACTCAAAGGGATGATGGACGATGAGGTCCTTGGCCCGAATGGCGGCAAAGCAGTCGCCGTTGAATTCGCGAATGCGATCAGGAAAGCGCGCGTTATAAGGCTTGAAGCTGAGCTCGGGATGTTCGCGGTTGATCAGCTGGGAAATGTCGGCCAACCCCAGAAGGCCGTCGACGACCACCGGTTCACGACCGCTGAGTTCGATCTGCTCGACGATCAGGCGGCGCAGCTCTTCGGGCATCAAGGCTTCGAATTTCAAACGGATGACGCTGCCGCGGCGGCGTCGCTTGAGGGCGCCTTCGAACCAACGCACCAGATCTTCGGCTTCTTCAGCGACTTCGATATCGCTATCGCGCAGCACCCGGAAACAGCCACGGCTTACGACCTCATAACCGGGGAACAGTCTGTCGAGAAATTCGCCGATGACCTTTTCCAGCGTCATGTAGCGGCTTGAGGGAGTGGTGCCTGTGTTTGGCAGGCGGATGAATCTTGCAATTTGCCCTGGGATGGGGATCAGCGCGTCCATTTCCCGCCCGTCTGCTTTGCGCTTCAATTGAAGGGCGAGGGCGAGGCCCAAATTGGGAATGAAAGGAAACGGGTGCGCCGGATCAATCGCCAACGGCGTCAAAACCGGAAAAATCTCGCTCATGAAGCGGGCTTCCAGCCATTGGCGGTCAGCCGTTTGCAGATCTTTGGCATCGATCACCGAAATGCCGGCCTTGCGCAGCAGGCCATGCAGCGTCAACCAAACGCGATGCTGTTCGTCCATGAGTTCAGACGCAGTCGCATCGATGGCATCGAGTTGCTGCTGGGGCCGCATGCCGTCGTCGGAGTGAGTGACGATATTGGCGGTGACCATGCCTTTGAGGCCCGCGACACGCACCATGTAAAATTCATCGAGGTTGGCGGCTGAGATAGACAGAAAGCGTAGACGCTCCAGCAACGGGTGACGCTCGTTCTTGGCCTCCTCGAGCACGCGGGTGTTAAAGGCAAGCCACGAAATTTCACGATTGATCAACCGTTCGGGTAAAGTCAGATCGAAGGGTTTTGCGGGCGCACGCGCGTCGCGTTTGGCGCCTGTGGCGGGCGCGCTCGCAGGTGCCGTCTCGCGCTTTTGCGTCGTAGAGTCCATCAACCTTCGCCGCCCACTTTACTTCCCCAAAACGCCCCAAATTGAAGGCCGGACCCTAGCCCAAACCGTCTTCATTGTCAGCGGAAGGAAAGCCCCGCTCCGCCTCAAGATGACGTAGCGCGTCTGCCGCAATGTCGATCGAAACACCGCGTTGATACTGCAAGGCCAGCCTGTCCATCAACTCCACAATCCGTTCGGCATCAGCAAACGAACGCTGCAGCCTTGGCACAAGATAGCTGATTAAGGCTTCGGGAAGCTTAAGTTGCCGGTCGCCAAACAGCTTGAGCAAGACGCGGGCGATCAGCGCGTCATCGGGTGAATCAAGGCTGGCGCCGGGGATGGCGGTTAACCGGGAATGAAGATCGGGAACAGAGGTCACCCAGCGCTGGGGCGCGTGCCTGCCTGTCATCAGCAACCAGCCGCTCGACTGATTGACGAAATTGATGAGGTGAAACAGCCCCGCCCCGCCTTCGACACGATCAGCATCGTCGATCAGGCAGGTGACTGCGGGCGCAAGCTCTGCGACGCGCTCCGGCGTCACATCGAAGGCGCTCAATTCAACGGCATCGCTTTGACGGCGCCAAATCTGCGACAGATGCGTTTTGCCGCTGCCGTGCGGCCCCCAGATCGCACAGACGCGCGCGGGCCACTGCGGCCAGGCGTCGATGAAGGCGAGCGCCGTTTCATTGGCAGCTCCCGGCACAAAGTCCTGACGCTCAGTGCTGCGCTGGGCCCTGAACGCGAACGGAAGCTGAGAAGGTGGCAGTTTAGAAGACATCGACGCGGTTACGCCTTGGGCCGGAGCACAAGTCAACCACCATTTCCGCGCATTGGGGCGGGGCCCTCATCCGTCACGCCTCTTCGGCGTGACTGATGAGGGCCTTCTACCCGCCCCCGGCCACGGCGCCCAGCAAATCGAAATCGCCGCCCATGACCGCTTCGAACTTGCCGCTGCGCCAGCCGCGTTTGGCGTCGCGCACCAGCGGTGAGGCGCCACTCCGATAGCGCCGCACCACGGCGCTGCTGACCGGCACCGCGTCGAGGGCGCGTTTCAACTCGCGTCCGGCAGTGTCTTGCCTGAGCTCTCCCGCAGGCGCGGGCGCAACACGCACACGTGCCGTCAATCGCGGCACCTCGCTGTCGTCAGCTTCCAGAACGTGCAGCCCCGCCTCCTCGCTCAACAGGCGATGCGCGCCAAATCCGGAAACCGCCAATAGCGCCGGCCCGCCAACCGAAAACTCCCGAGCCTGCATCCCCCGCTTGGAAGCCCATGCTTTGTACATGCCCAACACCTGGCGGCTCCACGCAATCGCTGCCGCCGTTTCGCCGCCACCGTCAAGCGCCACTTCGACCGACACCACGCTTTCAACTGGCGCGTTGGCCAAGGCATCAATCGAGCCTGCCTTCGCCAAATAAATCTGGCGCGCCAGCCGCCCCATGAGATCGTGAGAAAAATGACTGCTGCCATTGCGCCCCTTGTCCAGGCGCTCACGCAAAGCGTCCGCCGTCCTGGCGGCGGCCTTCACGCGATCCATCAGCGCATAGCGCGACAAAACATCATAACGATCCGCGCGCGACCAAATCGCTGGATCCGCGATTTCAACGGAGAGCTTGGCTGACAAGGTCTGCCATTCCGCACCTTCAATGTTGGCGGCAAGCTCTCTGTGTTCAGCTTCGATGGCGTTGCGTTCCTGCGCCGTGCCTTGCGGATCAAGAATGATCTTGGCCAGCGGCAGGTGCTCCAGCGTTCCGGCACCGGGCCCCGGCCGCGCGCCAGAAGGCTCGCCATCCGGATCGACAAACTCGACCTGAATGCCACGCCCGTCACTGCGCACAAACAGAAACTGGTCCCCCTGCGGAATGCGATGCTCAACGATGGTCGCCGCCAGCGGCGCCAGCAAATACTGGTCGATCGCGCGCTTCAGGGGCCGGGCTCCCAGCTGCGCCGAAAAGCCCTTGTCGAGCAGAAACTCAAGCGCCGAACTTTCCCACTCCACCGCCCATTCGCGATTGCGCAAGCCGCGGCGCTCCAGCACCATGCGCAGTTCCTTCTGCAGAATCTCGCGCATCAATTCGCGCTTGAGCGGCTGGAAAACGATCACCTTGTCCAGCCGGTTGACGAA
The DNA here is from genome assembly GCA_034440175.1 of Alphaproteobacteria bacterium. Taxonomy (GTDB): domain Bacteria; phylum Pseudomonadota; class Alphaproteobacteria; order Micropepsales; family Micropepsaceae; genus SZUA-430. The sequence continues at coordinate 9,463 of JAWXBO010000012.1, read as the reverse complement.
CTCGGGGCGGAACGCCTGCGCAATCGAATGCAGGATTTGTTCGGACGAAAACGCATCCGGCCGCGCGCCAAATCCCAGGCCCGAACTTTGGTGCGCCGTCGCACCAAGATTGGAGGTCAGAATAATAATGCAGTGCCTGAAGTCGGCGGCATTGCCCTGCGCGTCGCTCAGCCGCCCGTCGTCGAAAACCTGCAGGAACAGATCCCACACATTCGAGTGCGCCTTTTCGAACTCATCAAGCAGCACCACTGAAAACGGCTGCTTGCGCACGCGGTTGATCAGCGAGTCGGTATGCACTCCGCCTGATCCAGCTTCGCCGATAATCTTGCCCAGTGAGTCCTGGTTCTTGAACTCGCTCATATCAAGCCGGATCATCCGCTCGCTCGAGCCGAACAGATAATCCGCCAGCGTCTTGGCAAGCTCGGTCTTGCCGGTGCCTGTCGGACCCGCAAGCAGGAACACGCCGATCGGTTTCGCCGGATCGGTCAGCCCCGCTTTGAGCATGGCAATCCGGTCGACAATCGCCTGTACCGCCTCATTTTGACCGATCACCCGTTCGCCGAAAAACTTCCGCACAACGCCCAGCTCGACTTTCTCGCTCGCGTCCAGGATGGCAACCGGCAAGCCCGTCGTTTGCGACAGCGCCGTCAGGACATCGCGCGGCGAAACGGTCTTGCTGCCCTGCGCGACGCAGCGATTATAGGCAAGCTTCATCAAATCGAAGACGACGCCCGGCAATTGCGATGTGCTCAGATACTGGCGCGCCAGTTGCAACGCCAACGGCGCGGCCTCTGGCGCGAACCTGGCCGTCGTCCGCGACGCCAGTCTCTGAACGTAGGTTTTCACCAGCTCCAGCGTGCGCTCTTCTGATAACGCCGCAAGAGGAGCCACCTCAAACACGCCTTTCAGATTTGGCCGCAGTTGCACAAGGTGCGTCACTTGCGTGGGCGTCGCCTCACTCAATATCACCAGCCGCCCCGCGTTGATGGCAGGCAAGACTTGATCGAGAATGCTCGCCGTCTGTCCCGAATGTGTGCCGCTGACGGCAATCTGCAATATATCCGGCACGTACCAGACGATACGTTTATCTGCCGCCGCCTCGATCACCAGCCGCCGCACGCGCTCTTCAAGCTGGCCGATGTAGTTCTGCCCTGCCTGCAACTCGGGGCCGCCCGCCTCAAAAATCGTCCAGCCTTTTTTAATCAACCGGTTGCCGAGGATCTGCAGAAAGGCTGACTTGCCGACTTTGGGCTCGCCGTGCACGATGATCGAGCGCGCCGGTTTTTGGGCCAGCGCATTCTCGGCCGCAGCAAGCAACTCCCTCCACTCGTCCGGTTCGATCAAAGGATCATGCGTGCCGGCCTTGGTCCACAAGCGCCCAACACTTTCGAGAAAACTCGTATCAACTTTCGCAGCCGTCGCCCGGCCCAGATCGGCGATCATGGCCGTGGCAAACGAATGGTTGAGGCTTTTGAGGAATCCTTCGATCACCGCAGGCTCGGACGCGTGATGCGCCGAGGTCCAGTTCCCGAACTCGGGCCGCTCCCCCGATTGCTCCAGCCGCGTGAAATAAGAACGAAACATGGTGGGAATGACAATGTTATCCTTCCACCAGGTCTCGGCCGAAACTACCGGTGCCCCGGCGGAAACCCGCAAGCTCAGGCCTGAAAGATAGAGCAGCGCAAAGTGCATCGGCCACGGACGCATGCGGCCGAAATGACCGACCACCTGAAACGACGCCTCATCGCCGTCGCTGCGCTGGCGCAGCGCCGCCAGGGCCGCACACGCCATCGTCCAATTGGCACCCAGCGCGTATTGCGTCACCGTATCAAGGGAAACGTCCTCCCCGCACAGCAAAGCCACCGCATCGTTGAACTCTGCCCGGTCGGCTATCTCACTGGGATGGGCCGAATTGTCGCCGAACGCTTCCAGAGGCTGGCTCAAGCGGTAAAGCTTGGCGCTCAGTGGCTCATCGGCCACCTCCACCACCACCGGCGAAGGAGCGGGCAGAACCTCCGGCGCAGCGGGCGTTGCCCGCCCGCGCACCCACAAGTTCCAGGCAACTAAGGTGCCGGTCACACACCCGGCAAGCCAAGCAAGAAATATGTCCATAACCACTTATGCCGCAAACGGCACCCAACGTCCAAGCCCTTCCACTTGAAGTTCAGGCAAGCACGCCGCGCGCCTTCACAAAGTACGCAAACCAGAGCTGGAAAGCGGCAAAACCGATGATGAAAAGTGTCAGCGGCAGACTGAAGAAACCCTCCGGCGGCGGATTGGTAATATACACCATCGTGTTGACCACGGCGCCAACCAGGGAAAGGGCGAACGCAGGCACCGCTAGTCTGTTACGCATCGCGAGCAGGATCGATCCGCCAACACCGCCCAGCACGCCAAGACCCCAGGTGAATGTGCTCCAGCTGGGTAGACCCATCACATAATCGCGTTGCGGCGCGGGTAATGCGCTGAGGAAAGCGTCAGCCATGAAAGTCGTCCCGCCCCACAAAATCACGCCGTAGCCGTTCCACAAGATTGCGAACCCCACAACGGCCCAAAGGTACCACGGCGCCGCTTGTCCCGGCCCGGCTTTATTGTCTGACATGCGCAGTCCTCCCGTGAACATGGATCATACATGCACAATAGCGCCCGGCAAAGCGCTTCCCCGGAGCGCGGGCCTCCAGCCCGCCCTTGAAAGCGCTTCAAGTCAGCAAGAGCGGGCAGTGATACAAAAACCTTGACTTATCCTACTAAGGTAGTATACTAGTAGGATGAAACAAAAACTCTCTCTCACCTTGTCGCAGGACCTGCTTACCACTATCGACCGGTTGGCGGGCCACGAAATCTCGCGCTCGTCCTACATCGAGCAGATTCTGCGCGACTTCGTCGAAGGCCGCGCGCAGGCGCGGCGCGAAGCTCGCGAAACGGCGGCGATCAACCGCCACGCCGCAAAACTCAACGCCGGGATGAAGGACGCGCTTGCGTTTCAGGCGGTCCCTGATGACGAGCGAAACGGGGACAACGAGTGAAACGGGGCGAACTCTACCGCGTCCGTCGTCCGCAAGGCGACCCCAAGCCGGCGCGCACCTTCGTCATCGTCAGCCGCCAGCCCTTGATCGACTCGATGTTCTCGACCGTCGTTTGCGCGCCCGTATTCTCCGAACGTCACGGTCTGCCCACGCAAGTGCCCGTCGGCCAGGCCGAGGGTCTCAAGCACGACAGCGCGGTCCAATGCGACGGTCTGATGAGCATCGAAAAAACACGTCTTTCCGATTACGTAGGTGAACTCTCGACAACCAAACTCCGCGAACTCGAGGCCGCCCTGGCCTCAGCCTTCGGCCTGGCACGGGCCTGATCCCGGGAGCGACTTCAGCGTCGGCCGGCCGTACTTTTTGCCCGACCCGCGCTTGTCAGCGCCTTGCGGCCCATATTTCAGAAAGCCGCCCGTTTTCGCCATCGAATGACAAGTCCTACTAATTGCGATGACCAAGCGAGATGATGCCGACTGCCCCTAGGACTCGTTCAACGCATTGGCGTGATGCTATCTTCAGTCGGCACCGGAATCCATTTGCACAGGAGCCACGCAACGATGTGCGGAACTCCGATCACACAAGCAACCGGAAAGATGATCGCAATCGCCGGTTGCGGTACCTCCCCGACCGCTCTCGGGGTGGCGCACCACGGCCGGATGGCTGCACTCGGCAAACGCCTCCGCCGACGGCGCGATTTCCGTAGACATCTTGTCCTTCACCCGGTCGAGATAGCCGCCCGTGCCATAGGCAGGCCCCGCCGAATGCACCGCCCGCAAACCGCGCAGCGTCGTCTTCAATCCATCCGACAAAGTTTCAAAGGCCAGCACCTGGTTTTGAAACAAAGTGTCCCCGCCGAACTCCGGCACCTCTTGCGCATAGAGCAACGTGAAACTCGGCGGCGCCGCCAGATACGACAGATCGGAATGCCAGGCATTGGCAAAGTTCAAGCGGTCGTCGCGCTCCTTCAATACCCGGATAACAAAAGGCCGGTCGGGCAGGGGCTTGACGAACGGCGTCACCGCCCGCCCGCCCAGCTGATCGGTCAGCCGTTCCAGATCGTCCAGCGAAATCGCCTGCTCCGGCACCGTGACGACAAGATGATCGCTCAGCGCCTGGCGCAGCTCTGCAACCTCTCCCCCTCAAGCGCGCGCGCCAGATCAACCCCGCGCACCTCCGCCCCCAGCGCTCCCGCCAATCGCGTCACAGTGAAACTCACGGCCCCGGCTCCAGCATCAACACCCGGCCAGCCGCATCGTCCGTCGTCACATAAATGAACCCGTCCGGGCTCACCCGTACATCGCGAATTCGCGCCCCCAGTTCGGTCAGCAATTGGCTCTGTCCCGCAACTTCACCGCGCTCGTCAATATCGATGCGGCGCAAATGCTTGAATGCCAGCGCGCCAACAAACAGATCGCCGTTCCAACCCGGAAACTTGTCACCGCGATAAACCGCAAGCCCCGACGGCGCAATCGATGGGGTCCACACCAGGACCGGTTGCTCCATCCCCGGCCGCTGCGTGTACGGAGAAACATAGGCACCCGAATAATCCATCCCATAGGTGATCACCGGCCATCCATAGTTCATGCCGGGTTCGATGATGTTCAGTTCGTCGCCACCTTGGGGCCCATGCTCGGTTTCATAAAGCCGCCCGCTTTCGCTATCATAGGCAAGGCCCTGCTGGTTGCGGTGACCAAGCGAGAAAATGCCGGGTGCCGCATTCGCAAACGTAACACCTGACGGCACGCTGCCATCATCGTTGAGGCGCACGATCTTGCCCAAGTGCGATGACAGATCCTGCGCCTTCTCGCGATACTCAAACCCATCGCCGATGGTCAACGCAAATGTACCATCGCCCAGAAACGCCAGCTTGGCGCCATAGTGATTGTTCGTATCCTTCGAAGGCTTCGCTTCGAAAATGACCTTCAGATCCTTCAGCGCGCCACCGTCAAATCGCGCTCGCGCCACCCGCGTGGCATTAGCGCCTGCGCTGCCATGCGCGTAGGTCAAATAGATGAATTGATTCTCCGCAAATTTAGGATGCAGCACCACATCGAACAACCCGGCCTGGCTGCCCGTATGCACCGGCGGCACACCGCCGATGGGTTGAGGCTGTAATTTTCCACCCGTGATGAGCCGCAAACGGCCCGCACGTTCGGTCACCAGAATGGACCCGTCGGGCAGGAAGGCCAGCGACCACGGATGATCGAGACCCTTGGCAACTTCCGAAACCTTGTAGCCGGTTTTGACGACCGGAGCCTCGGCCGCTTTTGGCGGGGCAGGGCGGTCTGGCGGCGGCGCCACATCCGCAAGCGCAGCACTTCCAAGACTAAAAAACAAAGCTGTTCCCCAAAGCGCAAATCGTGCGGCCATTGCCTGCCTCCCTCAATTTCTATAGCTAAAGACATCTCACCCTATTTCAGGGCATAAGCAAAGCGTGTTGAGGGGAAGATTTCCAATGTTACGCAGGATTGCAGGCTTCGCCGTCGCTCTGGCCGTGATGGTTGTATTGGGTTCGATTGCCCATTCGCTCTTTGTTCAAGAGGCATGGACACAATCGGCCGGATCAGCCGCTGCGATTCCCGCGGGCGAGCGCCTTAGCTGGATCCTGCACGATCTCCTCGGCTTGCAGCCGCTTTACGGCGTATTGGTGGGTGTGGCGCTTCTGGTAGCATTCCTCGCCGCAGGCTTGGTGGCACGCTATACCGGCCTGCGCACGATTGTGTTTGCGGCCGCCGGTGCCATTGCGATCTTGGTCATGTTCACGCTTTTGAAATCGCAGTTGGGAACAGTCGGCGTATTCGGCGCTCGCGGTACAATGGGGATGGGCGCGCAAATGGTGGCAGGCCTCATTGCAGGTCTGGTATTCGCATTGATTTCAAAGCCGCGTGTTGCTTGATGACGAGTGACACCAAATCCCCCATCTCGAAATTCTTCCACACGCTGCGCATCGGCGCTGTCTTTGTTGTTGTCTCGCTGTTGGGTTTCGGCCTGGCGCGCTATCTCGAAGAGGGCAAATCGTTTGACTTCGGCTCTTGGGTGGTCATCGCCGTGCTCGCCGTCGCCGTCCTCATCACCGCAGTCATCAGGGCCCTCGTGACCGCGAGCAGGAAAAAACCATCCTAACCCGCAATCTGCTTCTCTTCCTCACCAGCCGCTTCGTTTCCAACGTCGCGATGCAGGTTCTCTCGACGGCCGTGGCCTGGCGCGTCTATGAAATGACCCGCGATCCGTTCGCGCTCGGCCTCGTGGGACTGGCGCAGTTCGGCCCGATGTTTGCGCTCACCCTTTATGCCGGCGACGTCGCTGACCGTTACGAGCGCCGCCTGGTCCTGTCGCTCAGCTTCGTTGTGGAAGCGATCTGTGCCGCGCTGTTCATGATCGTCACCGTACTCGGCACGACAAGCGTCTGGCCGTACTACGCCATCCTCGTACTTTTCGGCTGCGCGCGCGCCTTCTCGGCGCCCGCCTCGCAAAGTTTCCTGCCGCAGATCGTGCCCACGGAAATTCTGCCACGCGTCCTCTCCCTCAGCTCGTCCGTCATGCAAGTCGCGGTGATCGCAGGTCCTGCGCTCGGCGGCGCTGCCTTGTTGCTGGGCGCGGGATTTGCCTTCACCGTGAGCTTCATTCTGTTCGCCGTCGTCGCCGCAACCGTCTTTGCCATCAAGATGGAAAAACGCGCGCACGCCGTGCAATCTGCGGGCTCACTGTGGGAGCGCCTGACCGAAGGCATCGCCTATGTGCGCAAGCGTCATGACTTGTTTGGTGCCATCTCTCTCGATCTTTTCGCCGTGCTGCTCGGCGGTGCCACCGCGTTGCTGCCGTTCTTCGCCCAGGAAATTCTGCACGTCGGCCCGTTGGGTTTTGGCGTTCTCAAGGCTGCCCCCGCCAGTGGCGCCGCTGTCATGGCGATCTTGCTGACGTCGCGCCCCCTGGGCCGCTATGCCGGAAACAAGATGTTTGCTGGCGTCGCAATCTTCGGCGTGGCTACTATTGTTTTCGGTCTGTCGGAGAATTTCTACCTCTCGCTCGCAGCTCTGATCACGCTCGGCGCCGCCGACATGGTCAGCGTCAATGTCCGTCATTCACTCACCCAGCTTGCGACTCCCGATCATATGCGCGGCCGCGTCAGTGCCGTCAGTATGCTCTTCATCGGCGCCTCGAATGAACTGGGAGAATTCGAATCCGGCATCACCGCCGCCTGGTGGGGCACAGTGCCTGCCGTTTTGGTCGGAGGCGCAGGCACGCTCGCCATCGTCGCCCTCTGGGCCTATTGGTTTCCCGAACTGCGCAAAGTCGATCGCCTGACCGATCTCAAGCCGGAATAGAAACTACTTGAGCCGGAACTCAAAGGTCCCATCCGCCGCAAGGTCTCGCGCGAACGCACCGCCCGTCAGATAAGATTTCGCGTCGGCCTTGTCCAAAAGATACGCGTCCCAATAGGCAAGCGATGCTTTTTGGATGAGGGCATGAAAACGCGGATCATTGGGCCTGGGTTGTCCGCGAAAGTCCCGCCCTGAAAACACCATGTGATCACCGCCATTGAAGACCAGCAAAAATTTATCGGCGTTTGCAATGCTGCGATAGGGAAACTGGCGGCTAGAGGGGGGATCGCTGGCGTCGAGGGGATTTTTGTCGTCAGTTCCTGTCATGTGAAAGGTTGGGACGTGCACGGATGTGAAGGCTTCGGTGCCCGCTCGTTGAGGCTTTGAAGGGCTGTAAGCGATCGCGGCCTTGAGGCGCGGGTCTGCGAATGAAATGCGGCCGCCCGCAATGGCCTGGCCGGCGAGCGCCATGGTCGTTATCGCACCATAGGAGTGCCCGGACATGCCGATGCGCGAAAGGTCAAGCCGCCCGCGAAGTTTCGCATCGCTCGCATTCATTTTTTCCAGCGCATCGATGGCGAACGGAATATCACGAAAGCGTTCGACGGCAACACCGGGCGATATGGCTTGCTTCCATCCATCGGGGTCGCCGAAAACGGCGGGCGTATCTGACCCCGGATGCTGCACCGCAACTGCGGCATATCCATGCGCCGCCAAGTGATCCAGCAGATACTCGGCGCCGTCGCGATTTCCGCCGAGGCCATGTGAAAAGATCACGATCGGACGAGGGCCTTGTGCTTCGCGCGGAACATATAGTTTGTATGGGACGACACGCGACGCGCGCGCCGCATCCGTCCATTCACCAAAGATAGTCTCGACCGTGAAGGGCGGTGCCGCGAAAGCGCTGCTGGCGGTCAGCACAAAGGCGAGGGTGAGTGCAACGAAGAGGCGCAATGTCATGAACGAGCTGATCCTGGATCGCCGGTGCGGCACGTTCACTTTATAGACTGGCGCTCACTTGTAAAAGCCATTGCGCTGCAGCTATTCTGGAGCAGGGCTCGCTGGCGGGGCACTCTGCGTGTTTCAATTCTACGCGGGCAGTGCTGCAGCTCCGTTTCGCGAAGGCAAGATCGCCGAAGAGGCAATGTGGGTAGGATTGCCGCTCGCCTTTGTCTGGTTGGCGTTTGAAGTTGGCATGACCGAGGAATTTTTCTTCCGCGCCATTGTACAGCAGAAGCTATCTGCGTTCTTTCGATCAGATGTCGCCGGTCTGATGCTGATGGCACTGATTTTCGGACTGGTCCATGCACCCGGCATTGTAATGCGCGGCGCGGGGGTGGACGAAGGGCTGGGCGCCCATCCCGATATCTCACGCGGCGACGGACCTGCTTTCAAATTCAGTGGGACTGATGGCGCGTTTGGTTTACTGGTCCAAACAAGTTAGAGCGAGGCCGAGATGGCGAATTCGGGACTGGATGCGGACAGTTTGATTGCACTGGGCGCGAGCGCGCTAGCCGCCGTCTGCCTCGCGATGGCGCTGCGGAATTTTTCCAACCGGCGCATTGCCGTGGGGCTGATGTGGTCACTCGCCTCCGCCGCCTTTGGTTTTGTGGCATACTTCTTCGTCGCATTCACGTTTCGCAAGTATTAGTCGCGTCCCAAACGCATGAAAGCCGTCGCTGAAATCCGTCAGAAAACTACCTGATTTGAGCGAGTGATTTAGTACGAAGCCTTAATACCCGAAGCCACGACGATTTCCGTGTCTTCCAGCCGTTGCTGCTAATCGTGTGTGTTTTTTGTCTAGAGCGCATCTTAGCAGCAAACGAGCGCAATAATCAGTTCGGGACGCTCCGACCTAGCCAAACAGCATAATCCTAAATCACTGAAGTTCATCGCGAGAAGTGGCGCAATTGGACGATTCACGCGACTCGGCTGCTAAGGTGTAGCCACCTCGCATGGAAACCGCTGATATGGTATTATTACTTTGCTGAATCGTTCCGCGAGGAGAGAGAGACCGAACATGACCAAAATTATTCGTGCCGCGATGATTTCGGTCGCGCTTGGAGTTTCGTTCGCTTCTTTCGGTGTCGGTGAGGCGGTTGCGGGAGCGTT
>JAWXBO010000011.1:0-3413 GCA_034440175.1 Alphaproteobacteria bacterium | reverse complement strand
TCAACATCCAAGCCTACATCCGCGCCTGGCTCGACCCGGTGAAAATCCCCTCGGCAGTATCACTGTCCATCGACATCGACCCGCAGAGTTTTCTTTGAGAAAGTCGTAAGGCGGTGACGCCGTGAAAAGGCGCTAGCCCTGGGAGAGCAGGCTTCCCGCCTGCTCTTTCGGACTCGACGCACCACCACGCGCCTGCCAAGCGCTCGAAAATCGCCACGCATCGGGCCTGCCGCACAGACCAGCCTTCACGGTGTTCATCGTGAAATATTCGACCGCATTCGAAAAATGCCCATCATCGCGAATCACGCGATCAAAGTGCTCCGTTGCCCAGAAGGTTCCTTTCTAGTTGAGCAGCGCATTCTCTTTCTTCGCCGTGAATGATTTCCAGCTGTGCACGATCTCTGATAGCGTCTCGCCGACAATCGGTGTCACCAACACATGCAAATGATTGGGCATGATCACCCATGCATGCAGCCGACACCGGGCCGCATCGAAGTGCAGAATTGCACTCTCAACGACTTCGCCAATGGCAAATTGCGCAAGTACGCCTGAGCCATGCCCGCTGTCGAGTGCCCGCTCAATGCGCTTACGCCGCTCCCGATCTCGCGCGTCGTTTGCCAGCGTTTGAAGCTCACTTTCCCAACGCTTAAGAAGTGAGGCTGGCAGGCTGTCCGCGAGTCGAAATGTGATCGCTTGCGCAGTCTCTCCGGCTTCCCAATGTGGGATGTAACCGCGGGAATGCCAGACGGGACATCTGCTCAGTCCGTCGCGCTGCTCTCGCGCCAAGCCTGGCGCTGAAATCTCATGAGATGTTGACGCAGGGCGATTTCGTTCGTCGGATGGCCGGCGCGCGCCAAGTCGTGGGAGAGCTTGGCGATGACGTCGCTATCGCCTGGCACTTCAAAGTCCGCGCGATGCAGCTCGCGCGCATACGCCGTCAACTCGTCGCCGCTTTTTCCCATCAAACGTCCCCCCCACAGACCTAAAAGAACGTTGCGCCGGGCGATGATGGCGCTGCGCGTATCCGCCTCGATGCACCACGATTCGGGATCGCTTTCCGCGGCACGATCATGCTCGTCTTTGCGTTGCGTCATGCTTTGCCTCCTCGTTGCGCGGTGCCTGCCACCACCCCGGCTTCGCGCGTTCTCCACAGACTATAAGCTACGCCCGCAGCCAGGATCGTCAACGTGACCGACAGCGAAAGGATCTGCGGAAACTTGTCCAGCCCCATGAGATCCACGACGAAAATCTTGGAGCCGATGAAGATCAACAGCGCCGAGAGTGCGTACTTCAGATAGTGGAAACGGTGAATCATGGCTGCGAGCGCGAAGTAGAGTGCACGCAAACCCAGGATCGCGAAAATGTTCGACGTATAGACGATGAAGGGGTCCGTCGTGATGGCGAAGATCGCCGGCACGCTGTCAACGGCGAAGATCACGTCGGCCACTTCGATCAGCACCAGTGTCAGAAACAACGGCGTGACGAACAGTACGACTTTGCCCGCAGCGTTCGCTTTGCGCACGAAGAATCGAGCGCCGTGCAGGTCTTCCGTCACGTTGAAGCGCCGCTTCATCCAACCGATAAGCGGATTGTTACCCACATCGTAGGTCTTGTCCGCCATCAGGAACATTTTGATGCCAGTGAAGATCAGGAACACGGCGAAGACGTAGAGCAGCCACGAGAATTCGGCGACCAATGTCGCCCCCAGCCCTATCATGATCGCCCGCAGCAGGATGACGCCCAGAATACCCCAGAACAGCACGCGATGCTGATACTTCTGAGGGATCGCGAAATACCCGAAAATCATGGCGATGACGAAGACGTTGTCCATCGCCAGCGTTTTTTCGACCACGAAACCGGTCATGTATTCCATGCCGGATTGGGCCCCCAGATAGCTCCACACCCAGACGCCGAACAGCACGCCCATCAGGATGTAGCCCGCCGATAGACCCAAGCTTTCGCGCACGCCAATGACGTGATTGTCGCGATGCAGCACACCCAAATCGAAAACCAGCAATGCCGCGACAATGGTTATGAACGCCGACCACATCCATAGCGGCGTGCCCAAAAAATCGGCAAATAGGAATTCCATGTGACCCCGAACCGCCGATGTGATCGACATGGAAATCCGACATCGCGAAAGCTCGGCATAGCTTCCACCAGAGGGGCCCGGATCTCATCTAGATGGGGCGGGACGAGTTCGTTACAAGGTGGCTGCCGCGCGAAAATCGCGTCCGACGAACTTGAAAATTGGCGAAAATGTCGTATGTGGGCGCCAGGGACGTTTGCGTGCGCCTAATCCGGCGCCGTTCAGCAACAGGGTAATCATGCCACAAGGCGAAAGGTTCATCGAGAGACTGAAAGCCTTCATCGAGTCGGACGGCTTCACACGCTTTGTCATGGTGCTGATTGTGGCGAACGCCGTCACCTTGGCGCTTGAAACCTCGGCCTCGGTGATGGCCGCGGTCGGGCCAGTGCTATTGCTGTTCGATACGCTTGTGCTCGGTGTTTTTGCGATTGAAATCGCCCTGAAATTCCTTGTTTATCGCTGGCGTTTCTTTACCTCCGGATGGAACGTTTTTGACTTGATCATCGTCACCATCGCGCTGCTGCCGGCCTCCGGGCCGCTCTCCGTGTTGCGGGCGCTGCGCATATTGCGCGTACTGCGCTTGATCTCGCTTTTGCCCCAGATGCGCCGCGTGGTGGAGGCTTTGCTCCATTCGCTGCCCGGTATGGCCTCGATCATCATGCTTCTCAGCGTCGTGTTCTTCGTCAGCGCCGTTGTGGCCACGAAACTGTTCGGCGCAGATCATCCTGCCTATTTCGAAACGCTAGGCGGATCACTGTTCACGCTCTTTGCCATCATGACGCTCGAAGGTTGGGCCGATGTTGCGCGAGAAGTGCAAGCGACTCACCCATACGCCTACTTTTTCTTCATCCCCTTCATCATCGTGTCGGTCTTCGCCGTTCTTAACCTTTTCATCGCCGTCCTCACGAACTCGATGCAGGAAATGCAAAAGGCCGAGCTGCAGGCAGAAGAAGAACTCACCGCCCGCCAAAGTGGTGTATTGTTGGCCGAACTCGCCTCGCTGCGCGAGGAAGTTTCGGCGTTGCGCAAGGCCATCGTTGCGCGCGGTCGCGAGGAACCGATTCCCTGAACCTGCCGGCGAAAGTGTCGTGTAACGCCACGATCAACGCTACAGCCCCGTTGTCCACGCCAAGCGCACGGCGAGCTTCCAAGCCTAACTGCGGGCGACCGCGATGGGTTCTACGCCGCCGAATGGGCCAAGCGGGAGCACGCGGGCCTTCCCCCCTTCGGCCGCCTCGCCGCCATCATCCTGTCAAGCCGCAACGAAAAGCTGGTCACCCAGACCGGTGAGGCTCTTGCCGCCTGTGTCCCCAACGCCAAGGGC
>JAWXBO010000010.1:0-6479 GCA_034440175.1 Alphaproteobacteria bacterium | reverse complement strand
CGCCAGCGCTGGCGATCCTGGACATCAAGATGCCGCGCATGGACGGACACGAAGTGTTGAAACGATTGCGGCAAACCAGCGATCTGCCGGTTATTTTCTTAACGTCGAAAGACGATGAGGTCGACGAAGTGGTCGGCTTGAGCCTTGGTGCGGATGATTACATCAAAAAGCCATTTTCCCAGCGTCTGTTGTTGCAGCGCGTGCGGGCGGTGCTGCGACGTGCCGAAGCGCGCAACGCGCCAAACTCGGCTACGGCGGCCAAAGAGGTGATCGTGCGGGGGAAGTTGGTGCTCGATCAATTGCGCCACTCATGCACGTGGAATGAAAAGGATGTGCAGCTGACGGTGACGGAGTTTTTGATTTTGCTGGCGTTGGCCCAAAGGCCCGGTATCGTCAAGAGCCGGGATAATCTGATGGATGCCGCCTATGACGATCAGGTCTATGTGGATGACCGTACGATCGACAGTCACATCAAAAGGCTGCGCCGCAAGTTCAAGCATGTTGATGATTTATTCGATTCGATCCAGACGCTGTACGGCGTCGGCTACAAGTATGTCGAAGCTTGAGTGTTCTTGAACAGGCACCACCCGAAACTTTGAAACCGGTCGGCAAAGCCGTTCCCTGGTTGAAACGCGTTGCCGCAAGCGCCTTTGGCAAGCCGGTGCTTGCGAAAGCCGCAAAGGGACTTTCCTGGCGGCCACGCAGACGCTGGATGTCGGCGCTGACGGCAAAAGTGATTGCATTCAACGTGCTTGCCGTTTTGGTCTTCTTTGCCGGGGCCTATTGGATTCAAACTATTCGCGTCAATCTTGTTGACGAGCGTATCAAGTCGCTTAAGGCTCAAGCCGAGATCGTGGCCGCAGCGCTGGCACGCTATGCTGCCAGAGGTGAAGAGGACGCTGACGCCGCGACGGATGTCGATGAGTTCAAAGCCGTGACGGTGCTCAATTTGCTGGTCGGCCCGACGGGAATGCGCGCGCGCATTTTCGACCGGGAAGGGCGGCCGATTCAAGACACTCGGTTCATTCTTTTGCGCAATCAGGTCAAGAGCAAAGACCTTCCCCCTCCGGGACAAATCGATCTGTTCGATGAGATTCAAAGCGGGCTTAGGAGTGGGCTTTATTCATTGCGGCCGGGGAAAGAACTTCCCCCCATTGTGAATGACGAACCACAACAGCGTGGTGAAAAATTCGAAGAAGTGCAGCAGGCCTTGCAGAAAGCGGAGCCTGGTGCTGCCGAACGCATCAACGCAGAGGGCAATTTGATCGTCTCGGTTGCCGTTCCCATCCGGCGCCTGCAATTCGTGATGGGGGTCTTGATGTTGTCGACCGAAGCCGGTGACATTGACGACGCATTGCGCGATGAATGGGTTCAACTTGTGGCCGGTGTTTTGACGGGCTCTGCAGTTGTGTTTTTGGCATCAATCCTGTTGCTGTGGCATGTCACAGGACCCGTTCGTCAGCTTTCGCAAGGCGCTGAATTGGTGAGAAGCGGCGGACGGGCCCTCAATGCCATTCCAAATTTTGGGCGGCGCAACGACGAGGTCGGCGATCTGTCAATGTCACTGCGCGCGATGACAGCAGCGCTTTACGCGCGCATGGACGCCATCGAACAGTTTGCGGCCGACGTGGCGCATGAGATCAAGAATCCACTGACTTCGGTTGCCAGCGCGATCGAGACATTGCGGCGCACTGACGATGAGGAAAAACGGTTGAAGCTCATGGGTGTGGTACGCGACGACGTGCGGCGGCTCAATCGTTTGATCACCGACATTTCCGATGCGTCGCGGCTGGACGCTGAATTGTCGCGCGCGAAAGCTCAAGCGATTGATCTCTCGGGTTTGATCAATGCCCTCGCGCAAATGTTCGACGATCCCGACGTACAGGGGAAGCCGCGCATTGTGCTGGATGTGCCGGCTGATGGACTTGTCGTCCGGGGTCTGGAAGGGCCGTTGGCGCAGGTGCTGCGCAATGTCATTGAGAATGCAATATCTTTCAGTCCTGCAGGTGGTGAGATTCACATTTCGGTTAAGGCCGCGCGTGGGCACGCTGTGATTTGGGTTGACGACCAAGGGACCGGTATTCCTGAGGAAAACCTCGAAGTTATATTCAGGCGCTTTTATACCTCCCGTCCGTTATCGCACGGCTTTGGCAAGAACTCTGGTTTGGGGTTATCTATTTCACGGCAAATCATAGAGGTGCACGACGGCAAGATCAGCGCCTCGAATTTGCGTGGCGAAGATGGTACAATTACCGGAGCGCGGTTCATAATCGAACTTCCATTGGCGCCGGCGAGTTAGACTTTGCTCATCCATGCCACATCGATTGATTTGTGCGGATTTGGGATCATTATTTTGGGCGCCTCGGGCTTGGGCAAGAGCGATCTGGCGCTTCGCCTAATTGATGAAGGCGCGTTCCTGGTGGCGGATGATCAAACAAACGTTGAAATCGCCGGTGAAAATCTGATCGCGATGGCGCCGCATCAAATTTCAGGTCTATTGGAGGTGCGGGGTGTTGGTGTTGTCCGGGCGCCGGTGAAGGAACGCTCCACCCTCAGATTGGCGGTGACTTTGAGCGAACTCGAGATCGAGCGCCTGCCGGCCTTGCGTTTCTGGACCTTGCCAAATACGCCGGAACCAAGAATTCCACTGGTGGCTTTGCGGGGCTTTGAAGCGTCGGCGCCCGCCAAGCTGCGTCATTCGTTGGGAGTTGTGCTAAAAGCGTAACGGTCTTCCCCCATTTGGTTGAGGACTCACATTGAGACTGGCGCAGAACCGGACTATGTAATGCGCCGCCCTTAAGCGTCGCGGGTCAAAATCTGACCTTAGACATTGGAGTTTTGTTCAAGCTCATGATTGGCGTTGTTCTGGTTACCCACTGCCGTTTGGCTGATGAACTCAAAGCTGCAACCGAGCACGTGGTCGGTCCGCAAGCGTCGTTTCGAACCGTTTGTATCGGTCCGCAGGATGATATGGAGCAGCGTCGCGAAGAAATACTGGGCGCCATCAAGGCCGTCGATGTGGGTGATGGGGTCATTCTGTTGACGGATATGTTCGGGGGCACGCCGTCGAATCTTGCGATCTCAGCACTTGAAAGCGGCAAGGTCGAGGTCATCGCCGGTGTCAATTTGCCGATGTTGATCAAGCTGGCCTCGGTCCGAACCTCCGCCAAGCTGCAAGAAGCCGTCGACAAGGCCCAGGAAGCCGGCCGCAAATATATTCGCGTCGCTTCCAAGGAACTGGCGGGTGGCTGAAGGCGGTCAGCTTGCGCGGGTTGTTTCAATCATCAACACCAAAGGGTTGCATGCGCGTGCTTCTGCAAAATTTGTGCAGTGCGCCAACAAGTACGACGCTATTGTCCTGGTCACAAAGGACGGACACTCGGTGGTCGGAACCTCGATTATGGGGCTGATGATGTTGGGAGCCGGGATCGGATCTGAACTCTCTATCTCGGCCGAAGGGCGGCAAGCGGTCGAAGTTCTAGAGGCGTTGCAAACGCTGGTCGCATCGAAGTTCGGTGAAGACTCATGATGCGCAGTGGCTTGGCATTGTTTCGAAATCTGCTGGCGTTCCTGGTTCTGGCGGGGGCAACCGCCGCTGCAGAATTGCCTCAGCACGCCACGCCCGCTTTTTGGGTCGTCGAGAAAGACGGCAAGTCGCTCTATCTCTTCGGTTCGGTGCATCTGTTGCCACCGGACATCAAGTGGACCCGCTATGAAATTGAACGCGCGCGCGTCCGGTCCGAGGTGTTTGCGTTTGAAGCGCCGTTGAAGGATGCTGAAACTGCGATGGCGCGCTTCGTTGAAGCGCACGGACGATTGCCCCAGGGCAAGACGCTTAAAGATATTCTGCAGCCTGCTCTGTTTGAGGATCTCGAGAAAGCGGCTTGGGCGGTTCAGTATCCGCCAAAATTGCTGGCACCGTTGAGGCCGTGGCTCACCGCAGTTTATCTTGAGCTCTACGCCTATCTGAAGGCGGGCGATTCACCGTTCTATGGCGTCGACCATATTATCGAGCGCGAAGCGCAGGCCCGCGGGGCTCAGTTTGCGTATTTTGAAACGGTTGAGGAGCAACTTTCTTATTTCGTGAAGATGACCGGCGATGGTGAGTTGAAGTATCTGAAGGCGACAGTACGTGGTGTTCTTGATGAGCCCGATTTGCCGGCGGATTTGATCAAGGCCTGGGCGACGGGCAACACGGTCAGCCTGGCCGCAATGATTGAGAAGGGGTTTGAGGACGTGCCACAGCTCAGGGCTCAACTTTTGGTCGCCCGAAACCGGAATTGGGTGCCGCGCATCATTGACATGTTGAAATCAGGCAAAGTGCACTTTGTGACCGTGGGCGCCGGGCATTTGTCGGGCAAGGACAGCGTGGTAGCGATGTTGCGCGCCCGAGGGTACAAAGTTACGGGACCGTGATCTCGCTGGAAGGAATTCGTCATGCGCAAGTCAATAATTATCTTGCTTGCACTGTGCCTCGGTGGCTGTGCCGCCTTCGAGGATTGGGTGTCGATGGATGATGACGGCGGCAAAGCTGCGGCATTGGCCGGGGCGGAGTCGGCCTCATTGATGGACTTGTCGATTGCGACCGGACGGTACAGCGTCATGTTGGGGCAGGCTCGCGAGATTTTGCGTCTGCCAGAACCAAGGCAACCGGCTGGGGATGCCACTGTTGCAGAGGCGGACAATCTGGCACACGAGCGCGCTGAATTGGCGACACGGCAAGCTCAAGTTACAAATGAGTTTTTGGCGGATGCGGCGCGGGCCTGCCAGCGCCGCCGAGTGCCGAAGGGTGTGCGGTCTCTTGCCTGCGAGCAACAACGGAAGATGCCTGGGGAGTTGCGTAATCCGACTGCACCAGAGTTGGCCGCGCTGACGATGCGCAATGACCGCGTGGGCGAATTCATCATCGAATGGTGGGACGCTGTGTGCGCCCTGGCGCCGAAGCCTCGCGGCGATGATCCGCCAGCGTGTTCGATTGAGTGACAATTGTTCGCGCTTAAACACATAAACATCTCTTTATATGTGGCTTGAGCTCTAGGTTTTTGAGTGCTATAAACGCGACAGGATCAGGTTGCGCGGCTTGTCGCGCGGCCCGGAAAGTTCAAGGAAATTTACATGGCAAACGACTACACCGTCGCCGATATCAAACTTGCGGATTTTGGACGACGCGAAATTGCGATCGCAGAAACCGAGATGCCCGGCCTGATGGCGACGCGAGAAGAGTACGGCGCTTCGAAGCCACTCAAGGGGGCGCGCATTGCCGGATGTCTGCACATGACAATCCAGACGGCGGTGTTGATAGAGACGCTTCAAGTGCTGGGGGCGGACGTACGCTGGGCCTCATGCAATATTTTTTCAACGCAGGATCACGCGGCATCGGCGATTGCTGCAACCGGTACGCCGGTGTTTGCGAAGAAGGGCGAAACGCTGATTGAATACTGGGAGTATGTGCATCGCATCTTTGAGTGGGCGGACGGTGGTACGCCGAACATGATTCTCGACGACGGCGGTGACGCGACGCTGCTGTGTGTTTTGGGACCAAAGGCGGAGCGTGATCTGTCGGTGATTGCAAAACCGCAAAACGAAGAAGAAGAAGCGCTGTTTGCGGTTATGCGCCGCACTATCGAAAAGAAGCCGGGTTGGTATTCAAAGATTTCAGCAGCCATTCGCGGTGTCACCGAAGAAACGACGACGGGTGTGCATCGCCTTTATCAGATGGCGGAGCGCAAGGAATTGCCGTTTCCTGCTATCAATGTGAACGACAGTGTCACGAAGTCGAAGTTCGACAATCTCTATGGATGCCGTGAAAGCCTGGTCGACGGCATCCGTCGCGGCACCGACGTGATGATGGCTGGCAAGGTTGCCATGGTTGCGGGCTTCGGCGATGTTGGCAAAGGGTCAGCCGCGTCACTGCGCAATGCGGGTTGCCGCGTAGTTGTTGCCGAGATTGATCCGATCTGCGCGCTGCAGGCGTCGATGGAAGGCTATGAGGTGACGACGATGGACGACGCGGCGTCCCGGGCGGACATCTTCGTGACGGCGACCGGCAATGTCGATGTGATTACGGTCGATCATATGCGGCAAATGAAAGACCGCGCCATCGTTTGCAATATCGGGCATTTCGATTCGGAAATTCAGGTTTCGGCGCTGAAGAACTTCAAGTGGCACAACGTGAAGCCGCAGGTTGATGAAATCGAATTTCCAGGTGGCAAGCGGATTATTCTTTTGTCTGAAGGGCGGCTTGTGAACCTGGGCAATGGGACGGGTCACCCCAGTTTTGTGATGAGTTCGTCGTTCACCAACCAGACATTGGCGCAGCTTGAGCTGTGGCAAAACGGTTCGAAGTACGAGCGCAAAGTCTACACGCTGCCGAAAAAGCTTGATGAGAAAGTTGCGCGCCTTCATTTGGACAAACTTGGGGTGAAACTTACCAAACTCTCGCCGAAACAGGCTGAGTATCTGGGCATCGAGCGCGAAGG
>JAWXBO010000009.1:0-3717 GCA_034440175.1 Alphaproteobacteria bacterium | reverse complement strand
TCAACATCCAAGCCTACATCCGCGCCTGGCTCGACCCGGTGAAAATCCCCTCGGCAGTATCACTGTCCATCGACATCGACCCGCAGAGTTTTCTTTGAGTCTTGAAGTGGCACCATTATGGTGCCATACTGAGTCCGAACGCGATGGAAAAGCTCAAGCCGACGCATAGTCTGGAGGCAGTGCAGTCAGCGTTCGCGGCCGCAGACGCGCTTGTTGCAACGACGGCCGCACTCAAAGACGCCGCCGCGCTCGGCTTTGATACGGCAGAGATTGTGGCAGTGATCCAGTCAATGACGCGCCAGCATTTCTACAAGTCGATGACTTCGTTCGCCGACCATCGCGAATGGCAAGATGTCTATCACATCCCCTATTTCGGGCTGGTGATCTATCTGAAGTTCACGGAACGGGCGCTGACTGGATTTCAGCTGCTCTCGTTCAAGGAGAAATGAGATGAAGAAGCTGAAACCCAATCAGCGCCTAAGCCCGCTCACCGGACAAGTGCTGACACGTGGTGTTCGCAAGGTAAAGATCACGTTCGAAGGACAGTCCGAGACGGTCGCCCTTCCGGGGTGGTATCCGCGCGGTGGTTCATCAGAAGACGGCTTGCATGCCGGCAAGGACATGGATGTGTCGGACGCCGCCTTGAGCCGTCTGAAAGCCAAGGCTCTCGGTGCCCTGACGCCCTCCGAAGTCAGAGCCGTTCGAGCCAAACTCAAGCTGTCGCAGCGCGAAGCAGGAAAATTGCTGGGCGGCGGTCCGCGCGCGTTCCAAAAATACGAATCAGGCGAGATCACGGCCAGCGGCCCTATGAGCCGGCTGCTACGCTTGCTCGCCACGGACCCAAAACGGCTAAAGGAGCTTCAGGATTAGGGGCATTGCGGTCCGTCAGCGCGCTACCCACATGCACAACGATCAATCGAAGGACTAAACACATGAACACCGCAGGCACTGGTTTCGCCATCGGAGTAGCGGTTGGCACTGCCATCGGCATCGCGGTTGGCAATTTTGGCGTTGGCTTGGCCCTGGGCGTGGCGCTAGGCTTCGCGTTCGGCGCGGCCGCCTCCAAAGATATAAAAAGCTAACTGCCACCCGTTGCTTTCTCCCGCGACAATCCTTCACCGCCCGCGTCGTCCCTTCATGTTGCACTGCAATGGGGGCTGTGCTAAAGCCCGCCCGCGCCGTCGCAAGGGGTGGATTTCGCGCTCGCCCCACAAGCAAAATTGGCCGCAAATTCAATAACTTAGGCCCAGCCGGGTTTTCGGCGTCAAATGGGCTTGGGTCACCTTTTGTTTGGAGCACAATCAATCGTGGAAAGCGAAAACGTTTCGGTGTCGGGACTGACGGGCCGGTACGCTACCGCCTTGTTCGAACTCGCACAGGAATCGAAGTCGCTGGACGCCGTTGCAGCCGACCTCGCGCGCCTCAATGCACTCCTCGTGGGCAGCGCCGATCTGGCGCGCCTCGTGCGTTCGCCTGTGTTCTCGCGCGACGAACAGGGCAGGGCGATGGGTGCAGTCCTCGATCGTCTGAACGTCAGCACCCTGACCAAGAATTTCATGGGCCTGCTGGCCCAAAAGCGCCGCCTGTTCGCGCTCGCTGGTATCATCGCTGCCTTCAATGCGCTCGCCGCCAAACAGCGCGGCGAAATGTCGGCCGAAGTTACGAGCGCGCAGACGCTTAAACCAGCCCAACTGACCGCGCTCGCCGGTACGCTCAAAGACGCACTCAAGCGCGAGATCCGCATCACTCAAACAGTCGATCCAACCTTGCTCGGCGGTCTCGTCGTCAAAGTCGGGTCGCGCCAAATCGATTCCTCACTCAAGTCAAAACTCGTGCGTCTCGAACGCGCGATGAGAGGCGCATAAGAGAACCCATGGATATACAAGCCGCAGAAATTTCCGCCATCCTGAAATCGCAAATCAAGAACTTCGGTGTCGAAGCCGAAGTCAGCGAGATCGGCCAAGTCCTCTCCGTCGGCGACGGCATCGCCCGCATTCACGGCCTTGACAAGGTTCAGGCCGGCGAAATGGTCGAGTTCCCGGGCGGCATCAAAGGCATGGCCCTGAACCTTGAGGCCGACAATGTCGGCGTCGTTATTTTCGGCAACGACCGCGACATCAAGGAAGGCGACACCGTCAAGCGCACGGGCTCCATCGTCGACGTACCCGTAGGCAAGGGCCTGCTCGGCCGCGTCGTCGATCCGCTAGGCAACCCGCTCGACGGCAAAGGTCCGATTGTTTCGACCGAACGCCGCCGCGTCGACGTCA
Organism: Alphaproteobacteria bacterium; assembly: GCA_034440175.1. Taxonomy (GTDB): domain Bacteria; phylum Pseudomonadota; class Alphaproteobacteria; order Micropepsales; family Micropepsaceae; genus SZUA-430. The sequence goes on along the minus strand of JAWXBO010000009.1, from coordinate 1,450 downwards.
AGGCGCCCGGCATTATTCCGCGCCGCTCGGTGCACGAACCGATGCAGACCGGCTTGAAGTCGGTGGACTCGCTCATCCCCATCGGCCGCGGCCAGCGCGAGCTAATCATCGGCGACCGCCAAACCGGCAAGACCGCCATTGCCCTCGACACCATCATCAATCAGAAAAGTGTCAACGCGACGGGCGACGAGAAGCAAAAGCTCTATTGCATCTACGTCGCGATCGGCCAAAAGCGTTCGAACGTAGCCCAAATCGTCAAGACGCTCGAACAATTCGGCGCCATGGAATACACCATCGTTGTGGCCGCAACGGCGTCCGATCCCGCGCCATTGCAGTTCTTGGCGCCCTTCGCCGGCTGCACCTTCGGCGAGTTCTTCCGCGACAACGGCATGCACGCCGTCATCATCTATGACGATCTGTCGAAGCAGGCCGTAGCCTATCGCCAGATGTCGCTGCTGCTGCGCCGCCCGCCGGGCCGCGAAGCCTACCCGGGCGACGTGTTCTACTTGCACTCTCGCTTGCTTGAGCGCGCCGCGAAACTGAATGACGCCAACAAGGGCGGCTCACTGACCGCGCTGCCCATCATCGAAACGCAAGCCAACGACGTCTCGGCCTACATCCCGACCAACGTGATTTCGATCACCGACGGCCAGATCTTCCTCGAAACCGAATTGTTCTATCAGGGCATTAGGCCCGCGGTGAACGTCGGCATCTCGGTCTCGCGCGTGGGTTCCTCCGCCCAGATCAAGGCGATGAAGCAAGTCGCCGGCACCATGAAATCCGACCTCGCGCAGTACCGCGAAATGGCGGCCTTCGCACAGTTCGGTTCCGACCTTGATGCCGTGACGCAACGCCTGCTCAATCGCGGCTCGCGCTTGACGGAACTGTTGAAGCAGCCGCAATACGCGCCGTTCCCGGTCGAAGAGCAGGTGGTTTCGATTTACGCCGGCACGCGCGGCTATCTCGACAAGCTGCAAGTCAGCCAGATCGGCAAGTTCGAGCACGAACTGCTGCAAAAAATCCGCGCCGGCCACAAAGACATCCTGGACGGCATCCGCAAAGAAAAGGCGCTGACCCCGGAAATCGAAGGCAAGCTGAAAGCCGTCCTCGAAAACCTCGTCAAGACCTTCGTGTAGAACCAGATGCCGAGTTTAAAAGATCTCCGCAACCGTATCGCCAGCGTAAAGTCGACGCGCAAGATCACGCGCGCGATGCAGCTCGTCTCGGCCTCCAAACTCAAGCGCGCCCAAGAAGCAGCAGAAGCGGCACGCCCGTACGCCGAAAAGATGCAAGGCGTTCTGGCGAACTTGGCCGCCAGTGTTGGCACACAAGCCGGCGCGCCGAAGCTTCTCGCCGGTACCGGCGGCACTGCGCGCCATCTGCTGGTGGTCATGACGGCCGATCGCGGCCTCTGCGGCGGCTTCAACACCAACATCGTCAAACTCGCGCG
>JAWXBO010000008.1:0-3824 GCA_034440175.1 Alphaproteobacteria bacterium | reverse complement strand
GGCTCGGCCTTCGGCGGCGCGCGCGGGCGCTCCGACGTGCCCAAAATTGTCGACTGGTACATGGACAAGAAAATCAACATCGACGATCTCATCACCCACCGCCTGCCGCTCGAGCGCATCAACGAAGGCTTCGACCTCATGGCGCGTGGCGAGTCCATCCGCACCGTCGTCGTCTACTGATCGAACTTCTTGAGCAGCCGGCGCAACAGCGTATTGAACCGTGCCGGTTGCTCCAGGCTCGGCAAATGCGCCACGCCCGGCATCACCGACACCCGCGCCTGGGACGCGACGTGGCTCAACCGGCGGCTGCGCTCGTTGATGTGGGGGAAATCGAGCGCGCCTGAGACAAACTCAATCGGCATCCTGAGCTCGCCGAAACGCACATTGGCATTGACCGCTCCCGTCTCTTGCCCCGCCGGGCCCGCGCGCAACGCCACACCGTTCATGTCCAGAAACAACTCGCGCACAGTGCCGCCAACCCGTCCCTCTTTCTCCCCCGGCCCATCCAGCCATGCATGAGCTTCCAGCCGGTTCAACCAATCAATGTCCTCGCCGCGTTCGGCCTTGTCGATCTCATCCACCAGCTTCTGGATCTTCGCCGGATAAGTCTCGGGGTCAGGCGCCCTGCTGATGGCCGGTGCCACCAAAACCAGTCCGCTCACTCGTTCCGCATAACTCAACGCGTAGTCGACGGCGATGCGCCCGCCTTGCGAACAGCCAACCAGGACGGCGTGCTCCACCCCAACCGCCTCCAGCACCAGGTCAAGATCGCGCACATTGCGGTAACTCTCCGCTGTACACACCGTCTCGCCAAATCCGCGCCGGTCATAGGCGATCACTGTGTGCGAATCCGCGAATGCCGACAGCTGCCCCCACCACATCCGCCGGTCGGCCACACCTGCGTGCAGAAACACAAGCGCATCCCCCTCTCCCGCCATCGAAACGGCGAGATCGGCGCGGCCCGAGCGGACAATTAAGTTCTGCATGCTTGGCCTCTCTACCACGTCCCGGCCCAAACCCAGGATGCGCGCTTGCCAAAGAACCAACAATTAACCTCCGGCGCGTCTGGAATCGATATTCCGGTCAAATATGGCCATGCTACAAAATGGCGGCGCACCTTGAGGATTGGTCAATGCTTCGCAACGCTTTCGCTCTCACAGTTCTGCTTGCTTTAGCCGTGGCCACGCCGCCGGCCAGCGCAACAGACTATCACGATTCCAAAGCCCGTTTCACGGTCACGATCCCGGATGGATGGAAAAGTGAGCGGCCAAAGGAACTTGAGCAAGTGGCCTTGGTCACTTCAGCACCCGATGTCACGGAAAAAAGCCTGACCGGCATGTGCCTTGTCCTGGTCTTTGAAACACCGGACTCGAAATCATATTCGCAGGCCGATATCAACGCCGCAATCGATCAACAGTTGACGCCGGAATTCTGGAAGTTGGCACTGCAGTCATCAGGCTCCAACGACGTCGTGCTTGACTCGTCCGGGGCCCGCGAAAAGAACGGCCGCAAAATCCATTTTGTAATTGTGAGTTCCACCGACACTGTCGAGGGTGTGGTGTACAACCTGAAAGGCAAAACCGAACTTCACGCCATCCCGGGAAGTTTCCAGTTGGTATCATGCCTGGCCCAAGTGGAACATTACGAAACGGCAAGCGTCAGTTTTGAAACGATCTTCAGTTCCTTCGACCCCAAAGCCGGCGAATACATTGCCCGCGCACCGCAATCCTCACCCTCGGTCATCACCTTGTACACCGGCTCGGGCTACAACGGCACAGCACGCGTCGTTGCCAGGGATACACCCGACATGGCCGCCAGCGGTTGGGGCACAACCGCCGCAAGTCTTGTCGTTGACGGAGCGCAAAGCTGGGAAGTTTGCGAAGGCGCGGGCTTTAGCGGCAAGTGCAGCACCATCGCCGCCGCGCACACGTCAGGCGGCGCCATGCCAATAGGCTCCATGCGGCGTCTGCAGTCACCGGGAAGCGTCGCCGGCACACTAAGCACCGCCATCCGCCGCGCCTTCCGCGAAACGCTGATCCGGGCAAAACGGCACTAACCCACTAACGGCCAAGAAGGCTGCGCAGCATCCACGCGGTCTTCTCATGTACCTGTATGCGCTGGGTCAACAGATCGAGCGTCGGCTGATCGCTGGCTTGTTCGGCGACGGGGAACACCTCGCGGCATGTGCGCGCGACAGCCTCGTGACCCTGCAACAGGTTTTCAATCATGGTTCCCGCTGCCGGAACGCCGTCGTCTTCCTTGATCGACGAAAGCTTTCCGAATGCACCATACGACCCGGGCGCAAAGTGCCCCAGAGCGCGAATGCGCTCCGCGATCAAATCCACCGACGTCCACAGCTCCGTGTACTGAACCATAAACATCGCGTGCAGATCGTTGAACTGCGGGCCTGTCACGTTCCAGTGGTAGTTATGGGTCTTCAGATAAAGCGTATACGTATCGGCCAACACGCGTGACAAGCCCTGCGCGATGCTGGCACGTCCGGCTTCCGGAATGCCGATATTCACCATTGTTTGCTCCTGCCTCCCGTCTATGCCAAGTAATTCATCGCCGCGTCAGTTCAATAGGGCCACCCTTGGCAATGGCGCGTTTGTACGCGGGCCTCTCATGCATGCGCGAAATAAAATCTTTCAGTCGCGGATAATCCGCCAGCCGCCCTGAAACGTTTGCCCCTTCAAGGACAAACGACAAATGAATGTCCGCTGCCGATAGTTGGTCGCCCGTAAAGAACTGGCGCCCCGCCAACGCACCTTCCATATACGACAAATGATTAGTGATCTCGCTGTCGATTCGCGGCTGCAAGGGTGCGCCCCCCTCTCCCAGCATTCGCACATACAGTGACAGCATGAACGGCAACATCGCGGAGCCTTCGGAGAAATGCATCCAGTGGGCGTGCTCAACCCATTGCGGCGACTTGTCCGCCGGCCAAAGCCTGCCCTTGCCGTGAACTTTGCACAGATACTCGATGATCGCGCCGGACTCCGCCACCACAAGATCGTCATCCGTGACCACCGGCGACTTGCCCAGCGGGTGAATGTCTTTCAGCTCCGGCGGCGCCAGGCGCGTCGTGGCGTCGCGCTTGTACGACACAATCTCATAGGGAACCTCAAGCTCTTCCATAAGCCACAACACCCGGTGCGAACGCGAACTGTTGAGATGATGAACTTTGATCATTTGATCCTCGATTTGACGTCCTGCAACACTATCAGACATGTTAGAAGGTTCCACAACCAAAAGGCCACCCCATGAACGACCGCGTAACCGTCTCCATCGACCAGGGCGTCGCCGACGTGCGTTTCGTGCGCGCCGACAAAATGAACGCACTCGACGACGCCATGTTCGACGCCATCATCGCAGCAGGTCAGCGCCTCAAAGAGGAACGCGGCCTGCGCGCAGTCGTCCTGTCGGGCGAGGGCAAAGCCTTTTGTGCCGGCCTTGACACCGGCAACTTTCAGCGCGCAGCCGATGCCGGCCGCGAGACCAGGCCTCAGGGCCGCCTGCTTCCGCGCACTCACGGCATCGCCAACCGCCCGCAATATGCCGCCTGGGTCTGGCGCGAAGTTCCAGTTCCCCTGATCGCCGCAGTGCACGGTGTGGCTTTCGGCGGAGGCTTTCAGCTCACCCTCGGCGCCGACATGCGCTACGTGGAGCCTGACACAAAACTTTCGGTCATGGAAATCAAATGGGGTCTGGTTCCCGACATGGCTGGCACGCTGTTGCTGCGCAATCTCGTGCGCGACGACATCATGCGCGACCTCACCTACACCGGCCGCATCTTCACCGGTGAGGAGGCGTTCAAGATGGGC
>JAWXBO010000007.1:0-5666 GCA_034440175.1 Alphaproteobacteria bacterium | reverse complement strand
GCCAATGGCGGCAATGGCACCAACGGATCTAACGGCGCGAACGGTGCCAATGGCGGCAATGGTACCAACGGAACTAATGGCGCGAACGGAGCCAATGGCGGCAATGGCACCAACGGATCTAACGGCGCGAACGGTGCCAATGGCGGCAATGGTACCAACGGAACTAACGGCGCGAACGGAGCCAATGGTGCGAACGGCGGCAACGGTGAGAACGGCGAAAACGGTGAGAATGGTGACACAGGCCGCGATGGGCGGGACGGGCGCGATGCGTCGGGTCCAAGGCAGCCGGTCAACACCGCCTATGCGGCACCTCTGGCTGTCAGCGAGGACACCTGTATGGGTTCCAGTTCGATCGGTGGCCAGGGGTTCAGTTTTGGTTTGTCGATCGGTACCACGTGGACGGATGAAAATTGCCAGCGCCTGAAGAATTCGCGTCAGTTGCAGGCGCTGGGTTATGCGGGTGCGTCGGTGGCGCTGATCTGTACCGACGAGGATGTCAAAGCCGCGATGATCTCAGCAGGGACACCTTGCCCATCGGCGGAGAACAGACGGACGTCGGCGTATGTGGCCCCGGCGCCGGTGATCCAGCAGATGGTGCAAGTTGAAGCGCCGGTGGTAGAGCCTGCAGTGCAGCAATACACAGTGTCCATGGCACCTATCCCCGACCCTGTGCGCCATCAGCGGCGCGCCAAAGCCAAGCGCCGCGAGACACTTCCGCCGAAGTAAATCAGGGGCGCTTTAATCGCTCAAGTAAGGCCGCCTGATGGGCGGCCTTACGCTGTGCGGGAAGTCCCCCATCCCCTACAGCCCACCTTCGCCAAGAGGCTTCGGCGGGCGCAGGGACTTCCCTCGCAAGCGGGGGAAGATGAGAGAGTCTGGTGTCTGCCCCCGCTTGCGGGGGGAGTACCTGCGCAGCACTTGCTGCTGCAGGGGAGGGGGGCTGTACCGCGCAGCTTGCCTTAGTCAGTGATTTCCTTGCCTATCCTGATAGGTGCGTTGAAGGCGCAGATGTCGAGATTGTGGGAGGGGCGCTTGTAGAATTCGGGTGCGGGATTGCGGCGCTGGGCTTTGTAGTCCTTGAAGGCCTTTGACATCGTGTCCATGACTTGAACACGGGGACGGTCAGCCTCCAGCAGGTCGGTGGCCATCTGCACGTGGATGATGGGATCGCGTTTTTCGGCGTCCTGGATGACGCCGCTTTCGACTTTGGGGTCGCCACGGTTGAGTTTTTGCAGAAACTGCATGCCGTCCAGCACGCGGCCAAACGCGGTAAGGTTGCGATCGAGACGGCGCGGGGCGTGGCCGATGGGGATGTAGAATTCCGTGCCGCCGGTGTCAGGTTCGTTGTCGCGGGCCATGGCGAGGGTGCCGGGGCAATGCAGCACCCACATGCGCTTTTCTTTGGGACTGCGGCCGGCGGGAAATCCGTCGATGTGGCCAACTTGGGCGGCGAAAAGGTCGGGAGAGCCCAAGGGAGAGAAGTCGAGATTGACGCCGGTACCGCGATCAAACTCGGATTTGAGTGCCGGCCATCCGGCCGATTTTTTATCGTCGCCTTCGCCGATGCCGCCTTGAGCGACAAAGCCGTCAATCACGCGGTAAAAGCTTTGACCGTCGTAGAATTTCGAGCGGACGAGGGCGCGAAAGCGCTCGGCATGACCGGGCGCAAACTGGGGAGCGAGCTCGATGAGGACGCGGCCATGGCTGACATCCATGATCACCAGATTTTCAGGCTCGACATCTCGCCATTCGCCGGCGCTGGTTTGGCAAACGGCCAAGGCAGCAAAAAGTGCGGAAATATACAAGGTTTTCATACGCATGGTGTCCCTCTCATTGGCAGTATACGGGGTCTTGGGGGCTCGCCAAGGGGGCATTCGAGGACCGGCGGGGAATTGTGGAGCATGGTGTTCCACAGCGCAAAACGGGTTAAAACGCGGCAATGGGCGTCCAAAGGCCTACTTTAGGTCGTAGTCCGGCTGAAAATGCTATTTCGCGGACCTTTCCGAACCCGCACACCATTGACTACAATGGCTCAACCGAGTCGGGGAAGGGAGCATCCATGAAATTTTCACGAGTAGCGTTGTTAATTGCCGTATCCACGTTGGCCGCAGGGCCTGTGTTGGCTGCCAAGAAAAAGCCAGCTGAACCGCCTTGCGTCAAAGGCAAGGTGCTGACGGCCTTCCAAATGCGCATGCTGCAGTCGGAGCTCGTGCTCGGCGCGTTGTCTTGCAAGCTTACGCCTCGATACAACGACTTCGTTATTGCCTACCGTCCAGATCTAATGACGGCGCACCGGTCGTTGATGGCGTTTTTCGGGCGGGAGTCCAGGCTTGAAGACTACAAGTCGCGGATCACGAACGAGGTGTCGGGACGCAGCATCAAGAATATTACCGAATTCTGTCTGAACTCGGTTTCGCTCTACGACAAATTGTTGGGACCGGAAAAAGTAAAGCTGGCTGAGTTTGTCATCAGCGAGCCGTCGGCGAACCAGCATGGCCAAAATGTTTGCGGCATGCCGTCGGTAATCACTGCGTTTTCCGGTGGCAAGCTGGTGCCGCTGCCACGTATCAAGCCGGAAGCGCCAGCGGGAAGTGTCGCTTCATCGACCGTTGTGATGCCGCAAGCCAAGCCTGAAGTTGCCCAGGCTCAGCAATAGTTTTTGTGAAGTGCAGTGCGAAGGGGTGAGCGGTTGGCTCACCCCATTTTCGTTAGTTCAATTCAATTTCTGCACGGCGGTTGCGCGGTTCTTTTTCGCGATCACCGGTTTGCACCTCAAGCCGCGTTTCACCTTGGCCTGATGTGGAGATGCCTTGGGCCGGAATGCCTTCGTTGACGAGCGCTTTGGTGACGTTTTCGGCGCGGCGTCTGGAAAGCTGCTCGTTGTAGGCGCTTGAGCCTGCGGTGTCGGTGTGACCGGTGACGAGGATCGAGACGTATCCGTCATGCATCGCGGTTGCGGCGGCGTCCCTTACGACCGCCATCGCGGAGTCGCTGAGGTTCGATTTGTTGAAGCCGAAATAGACGATGTATTGTTTGGGCATTGCTGCCGCTTCGACCGGAGGCGGAGGTGCGGTCATGACGACGGGGCTTGGGGCCATGACGGCGTCATCGCGTTCGAGATCGAAGCGCAACCCGACAGTGACCGTGTGGTTTTCGTTTTCCATTTCGACAGGGCCTCCCAGGGTGCGGAACTGAGGCTCGTCGGAAATCATGAACCGGTAAGAAAGGACGAAGTCCAAACGCTCAGTGAGCTGATGGGAAAGCTGGAATATGGCCTGTGCGGCGAGGACGTAGTCGTCGTCTTCGATAAAGGCGGCGCGATCAGCATCGACGAAATTTCCACCGAGGCCCAGGCCGACCGAGAGTGCCGTCGAGTGGCTCAACTCGATGTCGTGAATGACGTTGAACATTTGCGTGAATTGCGTGACGTCGCCTAAATTCACGCCAACGCACGGTCCGGCACCAACTCTGATGCAATCGATGTCATTGGCGCGTGATCCGAACTCAAGCTCAAGGCGCCAGTTGTTTTCCCAGCGGTAGCCGACCTCGGCCAGGATGGCGAGGCCAGAGTCGAATTTCCATTCATCGTTGGCCAGGGCCGGGACGTCGACGGTGGCCGTGTCCATCCAGGTGGAGCCTGCTTCGATACCGATGTACCAGCCTTGCGGCCGGTGACCGGCCTCGGCACTGGTCGATAGCGTGTAAACAGACAGCGCCATTGCTGAGGCGAGCAGCGTATTCTTCAACATGAGACAACCCCCTGACTGCGGAAGGGGCGCCCGTTTTTTATGTGCTGCCCCCAGCCAAATTTATGGCCGAATCAGTGGGCATTTGAGTGATCGCGTCAACACTAAGTGTGACGTAACCTTAAATTGAAAATCCAAGTGTGATGCGAAAGCAATGAACGGCCCACGCAGGCCGTTCATATTTTTTGCTGATCTACTTATAGTTGAAACAATCTAGTTAACGTCGATGGTCGCGCGGCGATTTTGTGGCTCCTTCACATTATCGGTCGTCTGCACGAGAAGTTCGTTTTCACCTCTGCCGGTGGTGTTGATGCCGGCAGCTGAAACGCCTTGACGCACCATTTCGGCTTTCACGGCGTTCGACCTGCGCATCGACAGGCGCTGGTTGAACTCACCGCCGCCGACGGTGTCGGTGTGCCCGGTGATTATGACGGTCGCCGAGCCGTCTTCTTTTGCAGCGATGACGGCCTCGGCGATGACGCGAAGTGCGGCCGTGGTCAGGTGGTATTTATTGAAGCCGAAAAAGACGATGAACTGGCGTGAGGGACCTGAGGGTTCCGCCGCTGGTGGCTGTGACATTGGCGGCGGTACGTCTGACATGGTTTGCGGTGATGCAAGTGCATAGCGCAGCCCGAAGGTGACGGTATGTTTTTGAAAGTCATCGCCGTTGATGTTGGGTCCACCTTGGGCCGCGAAGCTGAACTCAGGCTCATGGGCGCGGAAATAGCGATAATTGATAAAGGCTGAGGTTTGGCGGCCAATGGCGTAGTTGAGGCCCGCGATTCCTTGATAGGCGAAGGTCCAGTCGTCAGCGCTGCCTGCGAAGCCGCCGTTCACGCTGAGGTCGGCAAAGTCGCCACCGGCACCGACGCCGAGCGACAGACCCAGTTTATCGCCCAAGCGAATATCGTAGAGGGCGTTGACCATGAACGACCCCTCCCAGAGATCGCCGGTTGTCGTTATGGGGCCGCCCCCGCTTGTGAGCGCATCAATGTTGTTGCTGCGATAGCCGACTTCGAATTCTGTCCGCCAGTTGCCTTCGAAGGCATAGCCGACGCTGGCGAGTACTGCCCATCCTGTGTCGAAGCTGGCATTCCCCGGGGTCGTAGCGCTCACTACGTGATCCCAGTCGGCAACCCAATTGGCGCCACCTTCCATACTCAAATACCAGCCGTTGAAGTTTGCAGCGCTGGCTGCCCCGTTAAAGGCCACTGCGGTCACAGCGCCCAGCAATACTGTTCTCAACGTCATACGACACCCCGTTTCTTTGTTTTTCCGGTGCAGGTCCTGACGTGTGATCCGGCCTGCCCAGTTGTTAGCGTGGGTGCATGCGTTAACCGGTGAAGTCAAACACAAGGATTCGTATGTGCGGAAAGGGGCGGAATTCCTAATAAATCGTAAACAAAAGGGGCGGAGGTGAATCCGCCCTTCGACTCTTGGTTGTTACGAAATGCGCTGATTCGCAGGCGAATCAAGCGAATCAGAGAATGCGTTCCTATTTGAGATCGATGGTCGCGCGCCTGTTTTGCGGCTCTTTTACACCGTCACCGGTTTGAACAATGAGTTCGCTCTCGCCTTTGCCGCTGGCTTCGATTTTTTCGTCTGCAATGCCAAGATTGACAAGGGCGGATCTGACGGACGACGAGCGCCGCTCTGACAGGGCCTGGTTGTATTCGTTCGAGCCCGAACTGTCAGTGTGACCGACGATGATGATCGAGGCCGAGCCAAGTTGTTTTGCTGTTGCCGCAGCGTCTTCGATGACTCGCTGGGCTTCAGCGCTGATGTTGGTTTTGTTGAAGCCGAAGAAGACGCTGCGGCAACAGCAAAACAACTTGGCTCGGCCTCGATCATCATCGTCGGTCACACTGACAGTTCGGGCTCGAACGAATACAACAAGGACCTGTCAGAGCGGCGCTCGTC
>JAWXBO010000006.1:0-17329 GCA_034440175.1 Alphaproteobacteria bacterium | reverse complement strand
TCAGGGGAAAGAAAGCCGGGACGAATCATGCCCCCAGACGAATCCAAAAATCGGCGGGCCGCAACAAGTTTTTCGGATTACCGCGGATTCAGGGTATATATATAGATAACAGTAAAACGAAGAGAGATAGGGGGGCCTCCCCCGAAAGGTCTGGCTTTGGCCTTGTGCCCCTACTCTGCAAAAACTCTACGTTTATTCGGTTATTCGAAATTCCTGAATCAAATCAAAGACATGAACCCGTAAAAATAAACGTATCGCCGTACGGTTTTCTCCAGAACGCTTCTGAGGGCGATACGCCCGCGATTTGCAGACTTTATTGTACCGCACCTCTCCCGAGGTTCGGGCGGATACCGCGCTCCCGGAAGGACGCGGGCCTCGCCCCTGCCGCCCAAATCTCGAGGAACTCATCATGTTGATTTCCAAAGCGCAGCAGCGCCGCGGTCCTGCAGTACTCGTTCGCCCTCCAGGCGCACCGCTTGAGCAAGTTGTGCTCGCCCTCGATCTTGGCACCACCACCGGCTACGCGCTCAGGACCACCGACGGCAACATAGTGAGCGGCACGGTGAGCTTTCGCCCCAGCCGCTACGACGGTGGCGGCATGCGCTATTTGCGCTTCGGCGCCTGGCTGAACCAGCTCGCAGCCGATACCGGCGGCATCGGTGTCGTTCATTTTGAAGAAGTGCGTAGGCATTTGAGTACCGACGCCGCGCACGTGCACGGCGGCCTGCTGGCAATGTTGACCGCCTGGTGCGAGCAACGCGGCATCGCCTACCAAGGTGTCCCCGTGGGCACCATCAAGCGCTTCATCACCGGGCGTGGCAACGCCGACAAGGCGGCTGTCATCTCAGCTATCCGAGCGCGCGGGTTCAACCCCGCCGATGACAACGAGGCCGACGCGCTCGCCATCCTGCTGTGGGCCACCCAGACTGGCGCAGGCGTGCGATGAGGATCTACTACTCGAGGGCAGCGAGCGCCGTCTCTGGCGAGCGGTCGAGGACTTTCAAGAGAGCCCTGGCGGGACCTGCGGGCAAGCGCTTTCCTTGCTCCCAGTTCCGCACCGTGTCGAGCGGCACGCCTATGCGCCCGGCGAAGGCAGCTTGCGTCAGTCCGGTACGCTTGCGGACACGCCTTGCATACGCCGCCGCATCGCGCCGCGCATCCGCCTCGTCGTCGGCGATCTGCCGTGCGATCACGGTCTCGCCTGTAGCATCGACTTTCTTTGGATCGATGCGCCCGACGATCGGCTTGCGGGTCTTGCCTCTGGTTTCCAACCTGCCGTCAGGCTTCAGTATCACGCGGACCTGCTTCATAGCGCCGGACCTCCCTCTGGTTTGCCTTGCGAGCCGAAATCAACCGAAACCGTTTGCCGCGCGGGGTGTAGACAACGACGAAAATAAGTCCCTCGATCCGCCCCAGCACGCGAAGGCGTGGTTCCCCATATTCGAAGCGATCATCCGGTTCGATCAGACGATCAGGGTCGAGAAAGACCCTGACAGCGTAAGCGAACCCACGCTTGGTGTGGCAGGTCCTGCTTTTGGTTTCGTTCCACTCGAACTCTATGGCGCCTATATAGGCCAGAGGACGACTTTGTCCAAGCCTTATCGTCATGGCTCTATCGCCTTGGAGGACTGCGCATGAGCGGTGCGACGATGCTCCAGCACGCAGCAACGGTGGTCGCCGGCCGCAGCAAGGCCTATGGGGCGCCACGCCCCAACATGGAGGCTGTCGCCAAGCGCTGGTCCCTGACGCTCGGGCACACCGTAACGCCGGCGCAGGTCGTGGTGTGCATGATCGATCTGAAACTGACCCGGCTCGGTCACGATCCAAAACACCAGGACAGCATCATCGACATCGCCGGCTATGCCGCCGTCCTGCACGAGGTGAGCCAATGAGATGGGCGCCACATGGTTACGGCGGCGAGCGGCGTTCGCCCGAGGAGGTCAAGCGCGAGGGCTGGCGCGAACAGGGTCTGCTCGTCGTCAACCCAGCTGACCCAAGATTGACCTGGCCCGAGCGCGAGCTCGTACGCCAGCTTGGCGAGAAGCTCTACGGCATGCGCATGGCGTTGAAGGAGGGACATCATGAGTGAATGGACACGCGAGATTGTCGAAGAACGATTGATCGAAGCAGCCGGCGTGATGAAGCGTCTGCCAAACGTGCGTGTGGCAGGGTTCTTCTCGACCTGGCCCGCCAAGCGCCAGGAGTTCAGCGATCTCGTCGGCCAAGAGCCAGTACCAATGCGCCGTCCCGCGCCGGCACGCGATGCGATCGACCGGACGGAGGTAGCACTACCGTGGCTGCAATGGCTGGAGGCCGAGGACGCAAAGCTCGTCTGGATGAGGGCCGAGGGAACACCGTGGAAAGCGGTCTGCTGGCGCTTCGGTATTGCGCGGCCTACGGCAAGCCGGCGCTTCGACTATGCGCTGAGCCTCATCGCTTGGCGGCTCAACGGCAGGCGTGTACCCACCAAGCGCTCGCGGGCATTTCTCCTCGGCCGCCTTATCTAGAAAGTTGTGTTCACCTGAGAGCACACTGAGTCGGAGATGCCTTACGGCGTTGTTTTTCAATAAAATCAGCCATTTTGACAAGGCTGGCGGCCTTCTTGTCTTTACCAGTCAGAAACACTTATTGCATATAATTCGTTTATTGCATATAGCTACGTTTCATTGAGGAGGAGAAGCCATGCCTATCACAGCACATCATCAGGTTCCCCCGACGGCCAAGGACTCTGCGATTGCGCGCAACTCGGGGCAGCAATTGGCGAGGTTCGCGAGCAAAAATCAGCCGCTAACTTTGCGCATCGCCGATGGAACGGCTGGACCCATCGAACTGCCCGCAGGGGCCGTCCATCTGCTGATGGAAATTTTGGAGAACATGGCGGCTGGGCGCGGTGTAACGATCATCCCGCAAAACGCGGAACTAACGACAGTGCAGGCTGCCGAAATTCTCAACGTATCTCGGCCATTTCTAATCAAGCTGCTGGAAAGCAAAAAAATTCCTTACCGCACGGTCGGCAAGCATCGGCGTGTGCGCATGGAAGAGGTGATGACCTTCAAGGCACAAATCGATCACGAGCGAGAAAAAGCTCTTGATGATCTAGTCGCAGATGCCCAAGAGCAGAAAATGGGCTACTGATCGATGTCAATGTATACGGTCCTCTTCGATGCGAATGTGCTTTATCCTGCACCGATGCGTGACCTGCTGATGCAATTGGCGCTCTCTGATTTATTTCGTGCGCGATGGACTGAACAGATCAATGATGAGTGGATCGAAGCGCTGCTCAAGAAAGAACCAGACCGCGATAGACAGAAGCTCGAACGTCCACGAACGCTGATGAACACGGCGGTTCGCGGCTGCCTCATCGAAGGCTATGAAGGCCTGATTCCGTCCCTTACCGCACTGCCTGATCCGAATGACCGTCATGTCCTTGCCGCAGCAATTGTGGGACGGTGCGATTGCATCGTTACCCAGAACCTCAAGGATTTTCCGGATGAAGCATTGGCACCGCACGGAATTGAGATTCAGCACCCCGACGAGTTTTTGAGCAACCTCATTAATTTGTCGCCGGGCGCATTTTGCGCAAGCGTGCAAAAGGTCCGCGCGCGCTTGAAAAATCCGCCCTACACTGCAGCGGAATATCTCGATGTGATGCGCAATGTCGGACTGATCGCAACTGCCAGTGAGCTAGCTGAGTTCGACCAACTCATTTGATACGGCTGCGATATTTTAACTTACATCGCCAATTAAAAATACAAGCTCTCAAAAGCGCTCTGTAGGCAGCACATATTGCTCCACAGGGACTGAATTGAATGGGCAGCCCTTCGCATACACATTCTGGATATTGATCGCAGCGTTCGTCTGGAACTGCAAATCGTTGAGATAGGGACAACCCCCGGGCGATTTGAAATCGGAATCGCGGGCGACTTCGCGTCGGAACAGGTGGGCGAATTCATCGGAATCGGCATCTTGGCGCGCTGTTTGCTACTCATCGCGTGAAACAGTTTTGAAAGCACCTCGCTTACGCGAGGCTGCGGCTTCGCTGCGAACTGATTCGATCAGGCCGCGAGTTAGAAACCCGAAACTCGGCTTACCGGCAGGCGTCTTGCCCGCATCAAGTGCAGGCCACGTGAACTCGTTAAACTCATCGCAGATTATCCAGGAACGAGCTGCGCTCAGCATCAATAGCGATTTAACCGTGCTCGGAATTTCAACTGCGCTCCTGGTTGCAGCAGGCCGCGAATGCGTAATGGGAAGCACAGCAATTCGAGTAGCTCCGGTTTCCATTTGCAACGAAGCAACGACAACGCAGGGTCTCAACTTCCGGCCCGACTCTTCTCCAGCTTCGTGCTCGCTGTTCCACAAAAACCAATAGGGTATGACTTCGCCAACCTTCGGCGCCCCACCAACCATGCGGCTATTTCTTTCTCGGTCGCTTGCCGTCAGGATAGTTCTTTGGCAGCGGCTTTTCGAGTTCCGCCGCCATATCCGCACTCATATCCCAAAGGTACCCCGTTTTCGGCAGCCGGTCGCGCAGCCGGATAAACTCGCTGAACTCGCCTGCAGAAACAAAATAACCTTTCACGACCCCTGTTTTCCGGTCTGTAACCATCACGGGTGCCGATTGCGCCGCAAACGACCAATGACCGAACTTGCCTGCAAATTCACTTGACGAGACTTTTTGGACTTTGCTCATATTTCACCAAATTCAAGATAATCAGGAATATCATAATAATAGCTAATTTAGTCCTTTAGTTCAAGCCTCCCTTCACACCTCCACCAGTACCCCCGGCTCGCGCATCGTCAGCGCTGCCTTCACCGAGCCAACCCTCTTGGCCGCCGTCAGTTTTGCGTTTGCATCGACGCCGCGTCTGTCAAGCCCAAAATGAGAGGTGAGACAATTTTTGGTGATACACCGGACGCCCTAGCAAGCCTCCCCTGAATTTGCCTAATATCATCCCATGATTGAATTCTTGCGTCCCGCCGAGCCTCGGCTCACGTGGACGCGGGCTTGCGGAGAAAACCATCTTGAGACGACCCCAAGGCTTCCAACGCTTCGTCGAGCTCAACGGCTTCCGTGGCCTCATCTTGATCGCAAGCCAAGAAGGCGCCTTGGTCCGGATCGTAAGCTCGAACGAGCCCAAAGGCCGGTTCTCCAAGTTCAAGTCTGACTCAACCGCGCCTGTCGAACTCATGCGGTTGTGGTGGTTGGCAGGGATTCCCGTGGCAAGGCGCATCGAAAACGCCTTCGCTGTGCACTTTGGGCAATCGAAACGTCAGGATGGCTGGTTTGAAGTGTCTGTTGCCCAAGCGGCAAGTTTCGTAGAGCAAGCGGCCCGGGATTTCGGCACGTGGGCGATCGACGAGGGTTCCATGATTGCGCGCATGGATCACAAATCCCGCCTTGAAACCAAAGCGCCAATCCACGCGCCATCGCCGCTGCGAGGATTGCGAACGCCGGAGTTCAGATGTGGCCGCCACCAGTCTGTCGCGGCCTAAGGTCAAGGATCATGACGCGACTTGGGACCCTTCGCCCTCAACTGGCAAAGCTCGACACCAGCATCGCACCACTGGCGCCCAAAAACTGCGATCCGTTCTACCTCTCGCGCGAATGGCGCCAGCTTGTGGCGCGGATCAAACGCCAACGCGGCGAGGCTTGCGAAGATCGGAACTGCAATGGCCCGCACTTTCCAGGACATCGCATCTACGCCGATCACATCTATTGGTGATACACTTTCATGGGTCGTGTTTTCGAGTTCGGAGGGCTAAAAACACGTCAAGCTCAGGCGAGCCGCGCGCCGTCACGATGCAGCAATCGGTAATTGGATTTCTGATTATGCCAAGGCTCAACACTGACCGCCCAGTGTTGAGGGGACGTAGTCTTACGCCCAAATCCATGCCCATTTACGCCCATTTGGGCAAATCTCCTCTACGGGGGAGGGGTGTGAAGAACGCTATTTGCGCCAAGGTCCACCAGCGGGCCACCGCCGCGGCGCAGGTGACGTGGTGCCGCGCGCAGCTGATAGTACCGGCGCGAGGAATTTTCGAACTTTCTTGATGACGCGGGTGAAGTCCGCGACATCGGCAGCCAGTCGCTCTCGCGTCAGGAAGGCGCGCCATCTGGCGGCAACTTCGGGTTGGGACGCGAACGCGTCGCTCAATCCATCGGGTGTTGCCGCTGGAATCTCAGTGCGACGACGCGTGAACGTGGACCGCACCGCCTGAACGAGCCTTGGGCCGTCGAAGTCGAAATGTCGTGCCATCTGGGCCAAATCGTAGAAGTCCTTCATACGGCTGTTGGTGAAGCCGAGCATCACAAGGGCCTCGAGCTTCTCCGCGACGACGGTCTCGCGCGGGTAGGCGCGCAACCGGAACGTTGGCGTGCCCAGAAGCGTGGGATAGTCGATTTCTTCGGCGGCGGGCGTGATCGCGTCACCGAAGCCGATGTCGACCTGAATGGGCACGCGAGCCCGTTCGAGTGTTGCCGTGGTTTCAATGCGGATGCCGCCATAGCGAGCATCCTCGCGGATTGACGTTGCTCGGAGGTCTTCGACGTCAAAGACCAGACCGTCGTCGGTTACCTTCCGAGAGATAACCTGCCGGAAGATGGCAACCATCTTGTCTGTTTCGGGATCACCAAGCCCCAGCAGATCCAGATCGCGCGTCGGCCGGAAGGGATCGTCCAGCCAGACGTTGAAGAGCAGCGCGCCCTTGAGCACAAAGCGGCTTTTGTAACGTGACAGACTCAGTCGATAGAGCAGCCTTTCGAGCGCAAAGTGTGTGAGCACCAACTGGAAATCGCGCTTTGACTCTCGAGCGTTGTTGAGCAGCCGGGCACGGATCGAGGCGGCGACGTTCTTGATTTCACGCGCCATCGCTTGCCGCCGACTCGAGATAGGGTCGCATGACGCTTAGAATCCTCAGTTCGCGTGCGAGCTTCCATAGGGCGTTGGCAGAGCAGCGCCGCTTGCGTAGACCCTCGCGCAGTGCTTCGAGCGCGACATCGGTTCCGATCTTGTTGCGGTAGCGAAAACAGTCGACGACGGTCTTGGCGACGCTTGTGATGCGGACAGCAACGCCTTCGATCATGTGTGTCTCGACGCCGGTGTCGAGCGAGCGATCGGCGAACCGCACGATCCGGATCGGCGGGTATGACAGCGATGGTTTCCATGCCGCGCGGCTAATGGCGACCCAGACCCGAGACGGCAGTTGCGTCGTGAGCTCGTGATACTGGAGCGCCGAGATGAGACAGATGACCCCTTTGGGCACGAGCTTTGCCGCCTCGGCAAGGCTGTGTGCGGCGTCGATTTCGGCGTCGGCAGCTTGGTAGAGTCCACGGGACGGCCGGATGACGCTGCCTTGGCGGACGAGCCGGGAGAGGGTTTCCTCGCCGATGCCCGCCTCAGTGAGTTCGCGAAGGCGGAGCATGCCGTGCTCAGCCAGGAGCGCCTGGGCGCGCTGCGCTTGAGAGGCCTTGTGGGATGGCATGTGATGAAACCTCGCCCAATACGTGTAAGTGCAGAGGTTATATCACATCGTGCTCAGCGTTGCCAAGGCCGAGTTCGCACCGGGGCCAGGCCGCCTGCGGGAGCAACCTGAGCCGACGATGCCCAAGCTCAAGACCATGGCTTCACGCGTGAACAAACTCGACACGCGCACCGCGCCGCTGCCGGCGAAGACGTGCGATCCGTTCTACCTCTCACGCGAATGGCGAGTGCTTGTCGCCAAGATCAGACGCGAGCGCGGTGACGCTTGCGAAGATGCGAACTGCAAGGGTCCACACTATCCAGGTCAACGCATCTACGCCGATCACATCGTCGAGATCTCGGATGGCGGTGCGAAGCTTGATCCGCGAAACGTGCTGTTGCGATGTAGCCGCTCGCATGGCTTGAAGACCGCACGCGAGCGCGTGAAGAGGCAGCGCGCGTAGTCGGCGTTCTGGCGCCCGGCAAGAACCGAACACGTAATCAGTAACGCATAAGCGGTTGAGTCCGGCGACTCAACGCCGGCGTCCGCGCCCACGACGAAACCCCAATTGATACCGAGGTAGCGGTGCTAAAGCATCGTGCGCTTAATCGGACGCACAAGGCTGCGGCCTTGAAGTAGTTCATCTCCTCAGCACGTTCAAAAAAGAACGGGACAAATGGTGGGTACTTGATCCGGACAAACCCTGTGCTGTCGCCACAACAAGAGCACCAACCCTTGTTCATTCGCCGACAGCTGCTATAAGATGCACATCGTATCTGGAGGGACCTGCCATGAAATGGGTGTCCGCGCTCACTTTGAGTTTCTGCATTTTTGCATTCGGCGTTGCGAACGCTGCGCCGGTTCGCGATGCGTTGGCGGGATTTGATGGCGTGGCTTTTGGAACCCCATTCGACGACGTGAAAAAGCAGCGAAACGCCGAAGAGGGGACGAACAATTGGTCTCCAGGCGAAACGTGGCTCAACACTAAGAACGAACAGCTTTTTGGCGAGGCGTTGTCCGTTCAGTACAAATTTGACAAACAAGGGTTGTTTTCAATAGCAACCGCAAAAGTTGATTGGCCGTTGGATGACATGCCGTTTTGCGCGTCGCGTTTTGCTAAATTGGTCGACCGTTTCACCGAGGGATTCGGCGAACCAGACACGACTGATGACGACAAATCGGTCGTGAAAGTTATCTTCAAGTTCAAGGACGGCGCCCTCATCCGGTTGCAACATTCGTCCTGCGTTGCCTATGTTTCATTTCGCTCGCCGTCCGAATCGGTCTTGAGAGATTGAAAGGGTTGACTTTGCACCGCGGCGCGCGGCTAAAGCATCGTGCGTCTAATCGAACGCATAGGCTGAGGCCTTGAAGTAGTTCCAGCACTCCTGCGGATCGAATAATAGATCGCAGATATCGCCCAGCGCAGCCCAAAGGGCTTCGAAGGTGAGCGTGGCGGCGCCGCGCAGATGCGCCTTGAGCTTTGAGAAAGCCATCTCGATCGGATTGAGGTCGGGCGAGTACTGGGGAAGGAACAGGAACCATGCGCCGCGCGCCCTGAGCGCCGCAGCGGCTACGGCGCTGTTAGGGTCCGCACGTTCGTGGCCAACGCATCTACGCCGATCACATCGTCGAGATCCAAGACGGTGGCGCGAAGCTGGACACGAGGGGGATCCTCCTCAGATGTGCACGGTCGCATAGCTTGAAGACGGCGCGCGAGCGCAACAAGCGAACGCAACGTCCCGCCGACAGCATTGTTTAATATGTCCCCATAAGTGCAAGGGGAGGGGGATTAAAATCTCTGGAGGTATTGCAGGGACAGTGCCGCCCGGGTCCTCACGCAGGGAATTTTTTATTTCCGCCAAAAAAAGCCCAGGCCCAAGGGGGTTTTTCCAGTCCGCTATGCAAAACGCCATCTGCCCGCCAATAGGGTAGGGCGGCGTCCGGTTCCGCGCCCAAATCCGCCAAATACAACGCGTGCGCACTCGACCGAACAGGTTGTGCAAATCACGGCCAATATCGGGGAAAGGTAGGGGGTTATTCCAGTCCGCTATGCAAAAGCGGCACCTGCACCCTGCGGACAGCAATGCAGCGATGGCGCTTAGGGACGTGTCGATCGCATCGACATGTTCTTATGACAAGTCGACAAAAGGAAGAAACTTCGACATATGCAATACGACACTTGGCCAGCCTTCAGGGTGGAGCGGCGCCCCGTTTGCGCGCTCAAACCAGCCAAAAACAACGCCCGCACCCACTCGCCCGAACAGGTAGCGCAGATCGCGTCCAGTATCCGCGAATGGGGCTGGACACAGCCGGTTCTGGTGGACGAGGAGGGTGGCGTCATCGCCGGTCACGGGCGGTTGCTGGCGGCAAAGTCGCTCGGTGTCGACGAAGTCCCAGTGATCGTTGCCGCCGGATGGAGTGAAGCGCAGAAGCGGGCTTACCTCATCGCCGACAATCAACTGGCGCTCAATGCCGGATGGGATCGGGATCTCCTGCGCGTCGAGCTCGGCGAGTTGGCCGAGCTTTCGTTCGACACGAGTCTGTTGGGCTTCGACGCGGCCTTTGTGACCGATGTGATGGCTGACAGGCGCGGCGGCTTGACCGACCCCGATGCCGTGCCCGAGCCGCCGACGAAGCCTGTGTCGCGGCCCGGTGATCTGTGGCATCTCGGAGACCATCGGTTGCTGTGTGGAGACGCAACGGTACTGGCCGATGTTGAAAAGGTGCTGGACGGTAATGCCGCAGACATGTGTTTCACCGACAGCCCCTATAACGTCGATTATGGCGCTACGAAGAAACGCGGTAGCGACCGCCGCATGCTCAACGACGCCCTGGGGGACGGTTTCGAGGCGTTCCTCTACGACGCCAGCCTCAACATCCTGACCGTGACACGGGGCGCCGTCTACATGTGCATGTCGTCGTCCGAGCTGCACACCTTGCAGAAGGCCTTCGTCGCGGCCGGCGGGCACTGGTCCACCTTCATCATCTGGGCCAAGAACACTTTCACCCTCGGGCGTTCCGATTACCAGCGCCAGTTCGAACCGATCCTCTACGGTTGGAAGGAAGGCGACAAGCATCACTGGTGCGGGGCGCGCGACCAGGGGGATGTGTGGTTTGTCGACAAGCCGGCCAGGAACGACCTGCATCCCACCATGAAGCCGGTGGAACTGGTCAAGCGCGCCATCGGCAATTCCTCGCAGCGCGGCGGCGTCGTACTCGATCCCTTCGGCGGTTCAGGGACCACGCTCATCGCTTGCGAGCAGACCGGCCGCCACGCGCGGCTGGTGGAACTGGATCCGAAGTACTGCGACGTCATCTGCAAGCGCTGGCTGGATCATAGCGGTGGGTCGGCCCGACTTGATGGAACGGACGACACGTTCAACGATCAGCAAGCGGGCAGGGTATGACCCGGCCGTATCGCAACTGACGTTGCAGGACGGCATCGGTGTCTTTGCACCTGAATTGCGCGGACCAGAACGCAAACCGTCCTGCGCGACAGTCAGTCGCCCGCGCTCCTTGTCCACCGCGTGGTCCACCGCGTGGTCCACCGCGTGAATCGAGTGCCAGAGACGATGTGGATGACCGCGTCCGCCATCTTGACCTCGCTGTTTAACCGGATGCTTACATGCCAACACCTTGCACGCTAAATGGTCACTTGACTTTACGTGTCATATATGGCACAACACATTTGTCGATAAACGGCTTGCGAGGAAAGGTGTTTTCGGGTCGGGGCAGTCACTGAATGTTCGAAGTAATTTTCTTCAAAACCGCTTCGGGAAATGAACCCGTCAGAGAGTGGTTGCGAGGGCTTGACGCAAACGAACGTGCAGTGATTGGCGACGATCTTCGAACGGTTCAATTAGCCTTTCCGCTGGGGATGCCGGTGTGCCGCCCCCTGGGCAGTGGA
Source organism: Alphaproteobacteria bacterium (assembly GCA_034440175.1). Taxonomy (GTDB): domain Bacteria; phylum Pseudomonadota; class Alphaproteobacteria; order Micropepsales; family Micropepsaceae; genus SZUA-430. The sequence goes on along the minus strand of JAWXBO010000006.1, from coordinate 5,958 downwards.
ATTCACGAAGTCAGAAGTACCCTTCCAACCAAGAAGGAGGCTCGGCTGATTTTCTTTCAAGATGGAGAAAGACTGATCATCGTCTGTGGGTTCATCAAGAAAACGCAGACAACACCGAAGGCAGAAATCGATAGCGCAAGAAAGCGGAAGTCTGAATACGAAAGAAACAAGAGCAAATGAAAATGCGGCGAGGCAAGTGAGGCTCACATGAAAAAGAAAAAGCACCCCAACGCCGGCTCAACTCTCGAAGATTTTCTCAAGGAAGATGGAAACTATGAGGCGGCGACTTTGATTGCCGTCAAGAGAGTGATTGCTTGGCAACTTGAGAAAGCGATGGCCGAGCGTGACCTCAGCAAAACCGAAATGGCGGCGTTGATGGAAACCAGCAGGCGCCAGCTCAGCCGGGTGCTCAATCCCGAAGACGGCAACGTCACGCTTGACACCTTGCAGCGCGCAGCCAAGGCCGTCGGGCGGACACTGCGTCTTGAACTCGCTTAGCTGGCAAATTTCTAGTACTGCGCCTTCAACATCAGATGGGATGCAGTCGCGCAGGGCTCAAATATCAACTTGACGTTCAAGGACACTCGATCCAAAAATTGCGCGGCATCCCGGCAGTGCAAGCTGTCGCCAGCCGTGGGCCCTGGAAACGGGGCCTGCGGCATTTTCATGTGCGCCACGTCATGATCCGCATGAGCCGCCACGGCACTGCCGATCATGTCAGGTGAAGTAGGCGCGATCCGATAAGGTAAGGAATGCCGAAAGAACAGTTCGTGGAGGCAATCACCGTCACTCGTCCTCGCTCATAATCTCGCAATGCGTGACGAAGCCAGTGAGATAGGGAAGACCAATGGGGATTCCAGTCTCGCGGGACGTGCGGCGGCTTATCTTCCACGATGACCAAAGCTCGACGGTGGCCACGATTGCAGCTTTGAGCGATAGGCCGCGCGCAAGCCCATTTGCAACCTCATCGGCGAAGTGGCGTCCTTGGCGGGGTGTGAACGGCGAGTGGCTGATTTGGAGCGACCGTGCCATTCGCAATGATTTGGTCACGAGGCGTTGTCGGCCATAATGCGGCGTATCCGACGACCGATGCGCCGGAGAAACACTCATTGTGGCGTTTATTGGAACCCGTCGCCGGTACTCCGCCATCACATGTTGAATTGGAGTCATCCGGGTGCCTCGCGAACCATGATCAGTTTGGTTTGACTGGGGGCGAGGTCCCTTTGCGCTTGGCGTCCCGTTCGGACATGTATTCGATGAGCGCGTTGGCTTCGACATCGCCAAAGCTGAAATTTGGCATCGGCAAGTTGCGATAGCGGGCTTTGAGTTCGAGCGCGACCGGATCGCCCTCGGCAATCATCTTGTCGGGCTCCTTCAACCACCGGACCAGCCACGGCCGCGGCCGGGTGGGTACCACATTGGCAAGGTCAGGCCCCAAACGATCACCGCCGCCGATCGTGTGGCAAGACGCACACCGCGAGCGGAACAAAATTTCTCCCTTGGACTGGTGACCAGCTTGGCGGGCTGTGTCGTACGAGGCGCGTCCCCCTGCGCCAGTCGCATGATTTTGCAGCCGCTCGGTGAGCAGCCCTGCCAGGACTTTGGGTTCGTCGTACGGCGACCTTTTAATCCAGGTCGCGGACTTTTCATTTCCAAACATGACGCTAGTCGCGTGGTCTTTCACTGCCGCAGGCAAGACGACTTTCAGCCCCAACTTCTTCTGCAGCAACTCGACGTCGCCAAGTTTGCCGGTGAAAAACGACCAGCCTTTGGCTACGCCAAACATGTGGCGGTACCGTTTCAAGACTACGGGCGTGTCGTTCTTCGGATCGATCGAGATCGAATAGATGAACACGTCTTTCCCGAGCCGGTCGCCGAGCAAATCTTGCACCTGGCGTAACTGTGCGGTCTCCGCCGGGCAGACATCAACGCACTTGGTATAAATAAAGTTGATGGCAAAGACTTTGTTCTTGATCAAATCATCATAGAAGCGGTGACGGCGTCCGTCGTGATCGGTGAGGATCACGTTCGGAAAATAGCCCGCGTGCCACGGCTGCGCGGCAGCCGGTGCCAGGGCCTGCTCGGCGTGGGCACTGAAGGGTCCCGATAAAAGCAAGCCCATCGCGACGACTAAGACGTGGACGCGGCGCTTTTGCAAAGTTCAATCTTCCACCAACGCGTGGGAGTCCACGTAACTCACACCGGTCCATGTCGGCATCGGCGTCGGGATCATGATCGTCTGCCCCGGGTTCTTGATGTCCCAGCGGAGCAACATTGACCGGTCTTCGTGTTGGGTGTTGTGGCAGTGCTCCATGAACGTCCCCATGAATTCGCGGAAGCGAACCGCGACGTCCATCGTCACCGGCAGATCTACTTCCCCGCCGATGGAATAGAGGTCTTTCCTTGCCCATTTTTCCCACAAGCGCGGCGCGAGACCGTTACGGCTGAGGATCCGGCCTTCCTCGAAATGGATGTGCACGGGGTGCACCCAGCCATCGCCCGAACTCAGGCGCCAAATCTCAATCGAGCCCTTGTCCGGCGAGGCTGAGATGCGCTTCACATCGGTGAACAGCCCTTGCCCGCCATCGGTTTTGATCGTCCAGGGATGAGAGTCTGTATTGTTGCTGCGGCCGAAATCGAATGTCCGCACACGCGCCGATGCGAGTTCGGCGGCCGTAATGACCGGACGCTCGATCATTTTCTTTTTGCCTTCGACATAGTCGCCGGGCTTCATGCTTTGATCGTAGCCGGTATAGGCAACCACGCGCATCTCAAAGAATTTTCCGACCGCCGGATCGCCGGAATACGTTCCATTCACCGCTTGAGTGAACGGCGCAATAGCAGAAGGTCCGCGCCCATCCTTGTGCTCGGCCAAGTTCACCATGTAAAGTCTGGTGCCGGCCGCGAAGGGTTTGAAATCGACCACGATGTCGAAGCGTTCGCCGATACCCTGGGTTGGCAATTCCTGCGATTCGGCATTGGGAAACAGCACGGCATGTTCCATGATGTTGCCGTCATTGGCCACCATGTGGAACGGCACGCGTTGGCCGGTCGAGGTGACGATGGCAATTTTCCAAAGACGCGAGACGCTGCCGTTTAAGAGGCGCAGGCGATACCGGCGCGCGCGAACGTTCATATAGGGCTTGTAGAGCCCGTTAACGAGGACGCGATCGCCCAGGAAGCCATCGAAGTTGAAGATGTTGAACGCAAGCTGCCCGTTGGCGCCCCATGCCACATCCCTGATCACCAAATTTATATCGTAGTCCCGGTTGCCCCAGTCGAGCGCGGTGCCGCTGGGCAAGCACAAATTGACATTGCTCGGATTAAAGTAATTGCATTGAAAGCCTTCTCGCCCGCGGTCGATGGCACTGAACATATTCATAATCGCCGCATTGCCCTTGTAGACGTTCTGCGCCGTGAAATCGACCATGTGATCGTGGAACCACAACGAACTCATCGTCTCTCGCCAATCGCCTTTGATCCGAGTCGTGCCGCCACTGCCGTTTGGCGTCGCCGCGCGAGGGTCGGTGGCGCCCGTATTGATCGAATCGTGTCCGGCCAAAATGACTGGCCAGCGATAATCGTAGAACTGGCCAGGATAATAATAGGCGCCGGTGAAGCCGTCGCTCTCCGCCGGTGTATGCCCGTTGTGCAGGTGCGTCGTGATGGTGTGTTGACCAAAACCCGAATTGGCGGACGCGTCGATCGGCAAGGCATTGTGGTGGCGAAACAGAATTGGTTCGCCGTAGCGCACCACCATCAGTTTCGGTGGAAACGTACCATCGAATGTCCAAACCGAATTGGGACCTTGAACCGGCATGTTCGGGTGAAAGCGAACCTGCACGCCGGAATTCGTTCCGGTGTTATGATAAAGCTTGCCTGGCGCAAACTCGCCAACCTGGAAATGGTGGCGCTGCGCGGCGTCGCGAAGGCCTCCATTAACGCGTGCCCCTGCCTGTGCCGTTTGCGTGTAGACGGCAGGCATGAACTCGGTCCAACGCTGATGGGCAAACCATTCGCCCGGCGGCCTGCCTTCGATCGCACTGGCACTCAGCGGGTAAACGCACTCGCCGACTTTTGCGGCCCATGGGTTTGCCAGTGTCGTGTTGGCCACTCGCTGTGGAAGGGGGTACAGCGTCTGGCCAAGGAAAGTGTCGAGCGCCGCACTATTGGGGCTGGCACCGCAAGTTGCGGGGACGGGTAGGGGCGTGCAACCCGGGCAGGTTGGCGACGTTGGCACGGGTTTGGTTCCGAATTCCTCAAGTTGCAGCACCGCCTGCGAAAAGGGCAGGGCGCCATAGAGCGGACTAGCGCTCATGCCGGTTGGCACATCGAAAATGGATGCGCCAGCAGCGCCCGCCAAGCTTAACCAACAGGTCAAAGCCGAGAAACGCAAAAAGCCGCGTGTGTTGAAACCTGTCATGAAACCCTGCCTGAGATTTGCATCCGAGAGTTGCGCCGATTGTTGCATCAGACGCCGATTCCGGCCTTAGAAACTTTTTAGAGAGTACGGAATAATTTCCTTGTTAGGCAGAAAATCAGGAAACGCCAACGAATTTCCTGGGGAAGTGTGACGCAAATATCGTTGGCGGCGAGCATAAAAAAAATAAAATGGAATAAACAGTAAAACAACTTTGACGAGGTGTTTTATTACGATAGGAATAGAAACTGGCAGTTTTGGCAAAGCTCGCCCGTCGAAAGCAGCAACGCTCTTTCTAATTTATTTGAATAATTATTTGGTATCTAGCGTGTTGGTCGCGTTTAGTTTTTCAACTATACTTACTTGTTTGATTTGTTATCTGCTATTTGGAAGTATTTACCACGTTTTGATTTATGCATAATTGGTTGCGACTAACTCAGTAACAAACAAATAATATGACTACTTACTCCTTTATAGGCATGCATTTTCTCTAAAGTGGTATGGAGAGACTGGGGACTATCTCTTAACATCTCCCAAGCGTTTTAACTCAGGTTATAACCCTTTCTGGCTGCAACATCAGCCGACCAGTACTGCTGCGTGTTATTTTTCACGCTTCGGGCGGGCAGAGAGATGGGGTTCGGACAGCTGTAAAGCGCAAGTTGGGGGCAGCGATTGCAGCGCACGCACGGAGATCTTGGCAGTGGCCGGGAACACAAATTGGTGTGTCCCGCTCAACGCCGTGCGCGCGGTCACTCGCCCGCCACTTAGATCAAGTCAGCTCAGCCGGGATGCACCGGTTCAAAAACGACGCATAAATAGGGGGTTCGCCAATGGTCCAATATATCCGCTCTGATCTTGAATTTATCTTGGAGCAGATCCGTATCGCGGAACGTCACGCGGCGGGTGAGGAGCTGGGCAATTTACTTCCCAATGCGGTGGTGCCATTCGGTCTGCGAACCGTAGACGGGTCATACAACAACGTCTTTTTCGGCCAGAGCGCCTTTGGCGCCGCCGACAATCTATTCCCGCGCATAACCACTGCCGATCCCACGTTTCTTCCCGCCTACTTGGCGACCAGCGGCCTCGTCGTCGACTCCCAACCGCGCATCATCTCGAATTTAATTGTCGATCAGACCCCGAACAATCCGGCGGCGGTCGCGGCCAATGGTGGAAATCCCACCGTCATGAGCCCCGGGCTCGATGGCATTTTCGGCACCGGCGACGACACGCCGGTGTTCTTCATTCCCAATACTACACCCGACGAAGGCCTTTCCGCGTCGTTCAACACCTGGATGACCTTCTTCGGCCAGTTCTTCGATCACGGGCTTGACCTGCTGACCAAGGGCGGCTCGGGCACGGTGTTTATTCCGTTGCAGCCCGACGACCCGCTGTTCGACGCAGGCGTTGATGGCATCCCGGGAAATGGCGACGACGGCCCGAACTTCATGGTGCTGACGCGGGCGACGAACCAGCCTGGTTTTGACGGCATTCTGGGGACCGCTGACGACGTTCGCGAGCACACCAACACGACGTCGCCG
>JAWXBO010000005.1:0-3221 GCA_034440175.1 Alphaproteobacteria bacterium | reverse complement strand
CGGTCCACCGACTTCAATCACGGCGTCGACGCCGCGTCCGGAGATTGCGGCAGCAGTGCGGCCCCAGTTGGTATCGGTCTTGTAGTTGATCAGGTGATCGGCCCCCAGCGTCTTCAACCGCGCGAGCTTCTCGTCTGATGACGACGTCGCAATCACCGTTGCACCTGCGGCCTTGGCGATCTGCAGGGCAAATATCGAAACGCCACCCGACCCTTGCGTCAACACGACATCGCCGGCTTTGAGACGCGCATCAACGATCAGTGCCCGCCACGCGGTCAGCGCGGCACAGGGCAAGGTCGCTGCTTCAGCCAGTGACCAGCCTTTGGGCAAACGGGTGAAGGCCGTTGCCGGCATGGCGACGAGCTCGGCACCAAAACCGTCGGCGTGATCGCCGGGGACCCCCCTCAGCCGTTCGAGCGTTGGCCGTCCTCCCGCCCAGTTGGGAAAAAACGTCGAGAGCACCTGGTCGCCGGGTTTGAAGGTGTGCACACCTTCACCCACCGCCACAACCTCGCCCGCACCGTCGGACATCGGAATGCGGCCATCGGCGACGGGTATCATGCCGTAGACCACCGCCAGATCATGATAGTTCAGCGAGCTCGCGCGCACGCGAACGAGAATTTCGCCGGCCTTGGGCTCTGGCTCGGGCCGTGTTTCGATCACCAGCTTGTCCGGTGCGCTCTGGGCTTTGACAGCGGCCACTTTCATTTTCTGCAATCCTTTCGATGTTCAGTGGTAAGTTGGGTTCAATGGCAATTTGGGTGTGGGACTCTTTAAAGTTGGAGATTGCAGGCTAACATGGCTCTAGGACAAACCAAAAAAATTGCCTTGGTGACCGGCGGCTTCAATGTGTGAGCGGTTTTGGGTGCGTTGGCGGGATTGAATCGACTATAAGTGTGGGCCCGCTTTCGTTGGGCACATTTGCCCGTGCCTTAAGTGATTTTTTGATCTGTTCATTGCAAGGTCTTGCAGAGCGTGTCTGAATTGAATCAACGCACGGCGTCGTCACCTTTCGTTTCAAAATACGGTCCCTGGGGCATCGTTGCGGGCGCGTCCGAAGGTCTTGGCGCGGCATTCGCAACTGCACTTGCGGCGCGAGGTCTGCACTTGTTGCTGCTCGCACGAAGGGCAGGACACCTTCAGGAACTCGCTGATCGATTGCGCGCATGTGCTAAAGTTGAAGTTCGGACTGAGGTCTGTGATTTGGCGCGTTCTGACTTGCCGGACGTGCTCGCGGCCTTGACAGCCGATCTCGAAATTGGGGTTGGCGTCTACAATGCAGCCTACGCGCCGGTCGGCGATCTCGCCGGGCGCTCCGTCGAAGAGCTTCTTCGCGTCGTCGACGTCAACGTCCGTGGACCGTTGATCTTTGCGCGCACGCTGGCGCCCCAGATGATCGCGCGTGGTTGCGGCGGTATTGTCTTGATGTCCTCACTCGCCGGATGGCAGGGTGCGCCTCGCATCACGACCTATGCCGCGTCGAAAGCGTTCAACATTGTTCTCGCAGAGGGTCTTTGGAGCGAACTCAAACCCCACGGCGTAGATGTCGTGGTCTCAAGCGCCGGTGCTATCCGCACTCCAGGCTACGCGAAAGCCGCCGGCAAAGACGCGCCCGGCACGCTTGACACAAACGTCGTGGCGGAGACCACACTTGACGCGCTGGGCTGCGGCCCGGTCGTCGTGCCAGGCACCGTCAATCGGATCGCGCGTTTCGTGCTCGGCCGCATGCTCCCGCGCCGCACCGCCATCAACATTTTTGCCCGCTCGACGAAAGACCTCGCATGATGCTCGAAGGCTTCCTCGCACCGCTTGGCGTGTATGCGCTCGTCACAGTCTTGCACCTCGTCGTGCCCGCGAGAACCGTTGACGGCTACGTCATCGACCCTGCAACCGGAAAGCCCCACCGCTATCGCTTGAACGGCCTCATCGTCTTCGCCCTCACGATCGCGCTATGGGCGCTCGCCTGCGCGTCGGGCTGGCTGGCGTGGGATTTCTTTTGGACCACACGGTGGGAAGGTCTTCTGGGCGCGTGCGTCTTCGGCTTGGCATTCACGGCTGCGGTCGTCCTGCCCGAACAGCCAACGGGAAAAGGCCTGCTCACGGACCTTTTTCTGGGCCGCGCTCCGAACCCGCAATGGTTGGGCGGACGTATCGATGCGAAGATGTGGCTCTACCTGATTGGCGCGACGATGCTGGGCCTCAATATCTATTCGTTCGGGATGCATCATTTTCTGACATACCAAGAGGATCCGTCGCCTGGTGTCGTGCTCTATGTGTGTCTCTTCACATTTTTCCTAAGCGAGTATCTCTTCTTCGAGCGAGTGCACCTCTATACGTATGACTTTGTTGCCGAACGCGTAGGTTTCAAGCTGGGGTGGGGGTGCCTGCTTTTCTATCCTTATTTCTATGGCGTTGGCCTTTGGTCGGTTGCGGACGCTCCCGATCCGCAGGCGCCGGTGGCGCTACTGGTCTTGTCAGGGTTTCTGTTTATTCTCGGATGGGTGTTTGCTCGCGGCGCGAACATGCAGAAATATGTGTTCAAGCGTGATCCGGCGGCCAAGTTTCTCGGTCTCATCGAACCGAAAATATTGACGGATGGCGGCAACAGGCTTCTTGCCAGCGGCTTCTGGGGTGTTGCACGGCACGTGAACTATCTTGGCGAATTTCTGATGGCGATCGGTCTGACGCTTGCGCTTGGATTTCCCGATCACATCGTGCCTTGGCTCTATCCGCTCTACTACGTGGCGCTGCTTGTCCCGCGCCAGATCGATGACGACCGGCGCTGTCAGCAGAAATACAAGGCGCTGTGGAGCGCGTACGTAGCGCGCGTGCCCTACCGTATCGTGCCGGGACTGTACTGACATTTGCCTCCGATATCTACCCGGGTTGTTTCAGGCGCGCTCATCCCGGGCGCCGGTGGACACGAGCGAGACATCGTGACCGAGATGGAGCTTCGCAAAGTAGAAACAGTTTTGGGGTCAGACACGGCGCGCAAAATACGCGACGCTGCGTCCTCGTCACCCTCTCTGACTTCTGATTTTGGTGCCTGACCCGGTTTCTTCCTGGGAGCGCTGGCACCCTGCCGGCTCTTTTGTGAAGTAAAAACATGCAAGAGCCGGCAGGATGCCGGCGTTCCCAGGGGGCTACCTCAAAAATCTGATTCGTTTGATGAGGGCGCTGGAGCGGCCTTGGTTGCCGGAGGACGAGGTGTCGACGGAGAT
>JAWXBO010000004.1:0-7074 GCA_034440175.1 Alphaproteobacteria bacterium | reverse complement strand
GGCGGCATGTAGCCCGCGACCAGGCCGGTCGTGGCGCAGATCATCACGCACCAGGCGGCGGAGGCATCGGCTTGGGCTAAGGTTTCGATGACGCGCGAGAGGGTCAGCGGATCGGCTTCGACGCCGCCATAGGCCTTGGGTACGCAGAGGCGGTAGAACCCCGTTTCGGCAAAGCGCGCGGCGATGTCGGCGGGGAGCTTGCGGCCGGATTCGATCTCGACGGCGCGTTGTTTGAGTTCGTCCTGGAAACCGCGCGCGGCGGCGATGAAGTCTGTCATGATACGTACCTAGGAAACTTGGACATCAGCGGGCGCGCCTGAGGGTGAGATTGATGCGGCCGCCTTCGGGCAAGACCGCGTGTTCGATTGGCGAGGTGCCTGGCCGGATGCGGCGGACACCGTGATAGCGCAGGCGGCTGGGTCCGCCAAGGACAAGGATGTCGCCAGAGTGCAGTGTCATTGAGGCCGTGGGGTCTTGGCGCTTCATGCCGCCGAGCAGAAAGACTGCATCATTGCCGAAGGAGAACGAAATGATCGGCCATTTGAAGTCTGCCTCGTCGTAGTCGCGGTGGAGGCTGAGTTTGCCGGAGGCTTCGTATCGATTGACAAGGCACGCATCGGGAGCGTAGTCGCCAAGGCCCGCTTGGCGCGTCAGGCTGTTGGCGCAATCTAGAACCGCTTGGGGGATCGGCGGCCAGGGCCTGCCGGTTGCGGGATGGGTTGGTTCGTAGCGGTAGCCGCGCCTGTCGGATATCCAACCCAGTGGCCCGCAATTGGTCAGGCTGTTGATCATGGTGGGACCGGTTGGCATTTGCGGGCGGAAGAGCGGCGCTTCGGCGATGATCTTTTCGACGTCGTCAAGGATCGCGCGTTGCTCCGCCAACGATAGGCGGTTGCGGAAGAGCGCGGCGCCTTCCGGGAGGGTCTCCTCGAGATCGCCGAAGAGCGCCGTCATTTATGTCCCCGTGAAATTTGGTTTGCGCTTTTCCAGGAACGCGGCGACGGCTTCGCGATGATCTTTGGTGGTGAAGGTGACCATTTCGTAGGCCATCGAGGCGTCGAGAACCGTGTGGGCAAGCGCCTTGAGCGCCAGGTTGACGGAGACTTTGGTGTATTTGATTGCCTGCGGTGCGCCGTTCGCGAGCTTTTGTGCAAAGGTCTGGACGCGGGCGTCGAGATCGGCGTCCGGCACAACGTGATTGATGAGGCCGATGCGTTCGGCCTCGCTGGCGTTGAGCGGATCGCCGGTCATCAGATATTCCTTGGCGCGCGCGTAGCCAACGAGCTGGGGCCAGATCACCGCGCCGCCATCGCCGGCGACGACGCCTACCTTTACATGCGGGTCGGCGAAGCGCGCCGTATCAGAGGCGAAGATCACGTCGCAGAAGAGGGCGATGGTGCAGCCGAGGCCGATCGCGGGGCCACGAACCTTGGCGATGATGGGTTTTTCAAGGTCGAGCAGGCCGAAGATTATTTTCTTGCCTTCGATGGGACCGGGACCGGGCTCCAGTCCTTCGACGGACCGGCGCATCCATTCTATGTCGCCACCGGCGGAGAAGGCCGTTCCTTCACCGGTCAAGATGACGATGCCGGTTTCCGCGTCGTCCTGTACGTCATAAAAGATTTGCGAGAGTTCGTGATGCATGCGCCCATCGACGGCGTTGAGCTTTGCGGGATTCGACAGGGTGAGCGTGAGGATGCGCTTGTCGCGCGAGATTTTTATGCGTTGGTAGTTTGAGTGGTCCATGGGAGCGTGCTCCTTGACAAGTTTGTGAGGCGGAGAGTTCCCTCATCCGTCACGGCGCAAAGTGCGCCGCGAAGCGGCGAGACGGTTGAGGGATGTGCCTACTCCGCTGCCACCGCAATCGGGGTGCGGCCCTGGCCGCCGTTGATTTGCATCAGGTAGCGGATGCCTTCTTCGGCGATGTCGTCGCCGATCATGTGGCTGCCTTCCTTGTGCAGTTCGGCCATGTCGACGAAGGCTGCATAGGTGGCGCGCGTGCGATCCGTGATGATACCCGCGTTGAGCAGCGTTTTAATCAGCACGCGGAAGATGCTGGTTGGATCTTTCAGACGCTCGCGGACGCGAGCGTCGGTGAAGGCTTCGCGGAAGGCCGATTGCGCCCATTCCCAGTCGATGCCGAATTCGGCGTAGATCGGTTTCTTCTGTTCAGGGCTGCCCAGGTTGAAAAGCAAGCCGGTGAAGACTTGCGCGGCCCAATCCTCGATCAGGTTGCGTTCGGTTTCGGACAGATGAGGAATGGTGCGGTCGGCCCAGATCTTTCCGAATTTGTGGTGGAAGGCTTCGTCCGTCATCACGAGCTGGCAGAGGCGCTTCAGCAGCGGATCGTTGGTGTATTGATAGTTGGTGGCAAAGGCGCCCATGGCGAGACCTTCGACCAGCATCTGCATGCCGACAAGTTTTTTCCAGACGTACGGCGAGAGCACCATTTCGGTCAGCAAATTGCCCAGCGCCGGACCCACCGCCAGCGGCTTGCCCCAGCGCGCCTTGATGAACATGGCAAAGCCGGTAACGTGGCGGGCTTCTTCGCGGGTCTGGTTGGCCGCGTATTCCTGGGCGCCGGGATCTCGCAGGATGTGGCAGAGCGAGGCCGAGAGCGAGAGCGCGCCTTGCTCGCCGTGCAGGATCGAGGACATGCCCCAGCGGGCGGAGGAGTTGACGAGCTTGATCTTCTGCTTTTCGTCGAGCTTTTTGCTGATCTCGGTTTGCAGATCGAGGTTCAGCCACGGCGGCATGATGTATTCGTTTTCGAGATCGAACGGCGTGGTGAAGTCGATATATTTGGGATCGAGCGGGTCCCAGAAATGGTCGTGGGTGGCCGAGATGATCTTGTCGAAGGCGGTCGAGCGCGCGTTGTAGCGGTCGACGTCCATCATCGAGGCGAAGTCGCTTGGATCGACGGCGTCGTAGGCTTTGTCTTTAGTGATGTTGGACATGTGAGCTTTCTCCGTTTCTATTCGGCGGCGATGCTGGATGGCGTGCGCAGTATGGTGCCGCCATTCAGTTTCATCAGATATTTGATACCTTCTTCGGCGATGTCGTCACCAATCATGCGTTCGCCCTCGGCGTGCAGTTCGGCCATGTCGATATAGGCCGCGTAATTGTTGCGCGTGCGATCGGTGATGATACCCGCCTTGAGCAGGGTTTTGATCAGCACGCGGAAAATGTTGGTCGCGTCTTGAAGTTCCTTGCGGATTTCGGCGTCGGTGAGCGCTTCCATGAAGGCTTGCTGGACCCATACAGGATCGAGGCCGAGCTCACGGTAGATCCAGCCTTTTTGATCGGGGCTTGCGAGATTGAAAAGCAGAATCTGGAATACTTCCCAGGCCCAGTCTTCGATTTTTTCGGCTTCGCCTTTCGACAGATGCGGGATGGTGCGGTCGGCCCAGATTTTTCCGAATTTGTGGTGGAAGGCTTCGTCCGTCATCACCAGCTGGCAGAGCTTGACCATCAGCGGATCGTTGCCCTTTTGGTAGAAGGTGGCGAAGGCGCCCATGGCGAGGCCTTCGACCAGCATCTGCATACCGACGAGTTTCTTCCAGACGAGCGGCGAGTTTACGAGTTCGGTGAGAAGCCCGCCGAGGGCGGGGCCGACGGGTGCGGGTTTGCCCCAGCGCGCCTGAATGTATTTGGCAAATGCGGTGACATGACGGGCTTCTTCGCGCGTTTGGTTAGCTGCGTATTCCTGGGCGCCGGGATCGCGCAGGATGTGACAGAGCGAGGCCGAGAGCGAGAGCGCACCTTGTTCGCCGTGGAGGATGCTGGAGAACGACCAGAGTGTGTTCAGGTTGGTCAGTTTGATCTTCCCGCGTTCGTCGAGCTTGTCGCCGACGGCGGTGCGCAATTCGGTCATGAGCGCGGGATCGACCATGTAGTCCTTGTCGATGTCGAAGGGCTCAGAAAAGTCGATGTATTTCTTGTCGAGCGGGTCCCAGAAATGGTCGTGGGTGGCGGAGATGATCTTGTCGAAGGCGGTCGAGCGGGCGTTGTAGCGGTCAACGTCCATCATCGAAGCGAAGTCGGTGGGATCGACGGCGTTGTAGGCCGGATCCTTGGTGATGTTGGTCAGGATTGTCATTCTTGCGGCCTCCGGAACGATTGAACCCGGAGATTAAGCAGAAATCCGGCGAAGGCCAAGAAAAATGACGCGGCCGTCATAGATTGGCCGCGTCCTGGTAGCGTGGACGTCTAGCCGCCGCCTTCGGCGGGGGGCAGGGGCGTTTCGATTTCTTCGGGTTTTGGCGTTGGCGATTGTGCTTTTACGCCGCCTTCGCCGAAGACATAGAGGGTCTCGCCGTCCTGGATGACCGAATTCAGCCCTTTGCGGTCAGCACGGTAGGTCAGCGTGAACTTGGTGCCATCGGTTGAATAGAGAACTTGCCCGCCGAGCCCGACAAAGACAAAACTGCTGTCGGCAAGCTGGACGCCGCCAGAAACAGATTGATCTGCGGCTGCGGTGTCGAGTTTCGTCCAACTGGCGCCCTTGTCGGTGGACTTCCAGATGTTGCCACGCATCCCGGTCACGTAGATCGTACCGTCTTTGGCGGTCAGCCCACCCCAGAATGATCCGATGTAGCCGGAAAGAACTTTCTGCCAGGTCGTACCGCCGTCAAGGCTGCGGTAGACGGCGCCGGCCTCAGCTGCGACGAAGAGCGTGTCAGCGTCGGGACCGGCGAACATCGAGTTCAAGTGGTTTTCGTCGCCGGTGGCGGCGGCATACGGGTCAGCGCCGGGCTTTGGCTGCGTGGATGCTGTGGGGTCGAAGTCTGCTGCTGGTGCGGCTGCGCCGGGAGCGGTTGCTGTGGCCGAGGGTGGTACCAGTGTCTTGCGTTCGACCCAGGTCTTGCCGCCGTCGGTGGTTTCGATGGTGTAGTTGAAAGCGCCGACGGCCCAGCCGTGTTGCGCGTCTTTGAAATACACTGACAGCAGAGCGTTGTCGCTTTCGCCACCGCCAAATTGCTTGGTCCAGGTTTCGCCGCCGTCGCTGGTGGTCAAAACCAGCGTGTCGTGGCCGACCGTCCAACCGGTTTTGTCATCGATGAAAAACACCGAAGTCAGCGTGATTGTGCTTGGAACCCTTTTGGCCTGACGCCAGGTCTTGCCATCGTCGTCGGAAAGAATGACGTTGCCGTATTCACCGACTGCCACCATCCGGTTGCCAGCCCTGGCGACAGTCAGAAGCAATGACTCTGTCGCGAACCGCGTTTTTACCGCTTCGCCACCTTTGGGTGGGACCACCGATAATGCCTGCGGAATTGTTGCTGCGGAGATTGCCACCGCTGCGAGAGCTGCGAGTGCAACGGACGGCCTGCGCAAAGACCATTTCATCTGAACATCACCCCTTGACCGAAATCTCTGATCCAAAACCAAAAAAGCCTGGCAAAAAATAAAGGCCGGCCTCCTGGTTGTTGGAGACCGGCCCTACGCGTTTACATCAGAGCGTATTAACGAACGCCCAGCGCACGGATGGCTTCCGGCGTATAGCGGCTTTCCTGAAGTTCGTCCGCGAAGTAGTTGACTGGCGGCTCTTCGGCGCGCATCGACAATGCCATATACCGGCCTGAGAGCAGGTCATAGACCAATTCCAAGGCGCCCGTGCCGCAATGCGGAACGTGGTAAGCATTGACCAACGGAACTTCCTGGAAGCGCCACAACTGGCCACGGCCGTCGTAGTTCTCGGCGTTGTTCACGACCTTGGCATCTTCGTCCATGTACATGATGCGGCGGCCATAAACGTGACGCGAACCAGCCTTGAGCTTGGCTTCAACCGTAAAGACGCGATGCGGTTCGTAACGCACCAGGTCCTGGTCGATATGCTGCGGCTTTACTAGGGTCGCATATTTCGTATGAAGCAGATCATACGAGTTATAGGCGATGAACTTTACCGTTGGGGCCTTCATTGTCCAAGTATAGCGATCAAGAGCGCCATTGAAGCCGTCAAACGAGTCAGACGTCGACATACCATCGGTGTTCGTGCCCGGATTGTCATAAGCAATGTCGGGAGCGCGACGTACGCGACGGGTGCCGGGGCTGTAGGCCCAAGCCTTACGCGGTTCAACACTGGCGTTGATCGATTCGTGAACCAAGATCACGTTACCGGCCAAGCGGGCTGGTGAAATGGTGTTGGCGATGTAGAGCAAGCCGATGTTGTTAAGCGTGTCCGAGCTTTTCACGGCCGGGTTGGCATAACGGAAAATCACTTCGTCTTGCACGACGAGCAGGTTGTACGAACCATTCGACTGAACGGGTGCTACCGAGAACTGACGAGTGGCTTTGTAGCCGCGGTAGGAGAACCGCTTGTCCATAATCAATTCCATTGCGTTGTTTGGAATTGGGAATGGCATGCCGGCCGTGAAGTTCTTGATGCCGTCACCGTCCGGGGTGAGCTCGGCACTGGTCGCATTCTTCTTGATTGCGTCGTAGGCGTATTGCGGCAAGGCGCAGGTGCGCCGTGACTGGAACACCTTCATTTTGTAGGAGCCAAATTTCTTCAGCATGGCCTTGTGGCCATCCGTCAAATATTGGTCGTACTGCGCGGCGTTGGCACCGGTGACGGTGAACTTTGCCTGGTCACCAGAAAACGGATTAGGCGGGTTCGTCTTCTTTGGATCGAAGGCGACGCCGGCTGGGGGGGCGCTTAAGCCGCCGTCCCAAGCTGGTACCATTCCGTCCGGTGTTCCGGCGCGTTCACTTCCCATCGGGGTCAGGTCTTTACCCAAGCGGGCAGCCTGATCGGCAGGAGACTTGGCCCAAGCGCCTGGCGCGGATACAAAAACCGCGATGGCTGTGGCCGTAAGCAAGAGTTTCGATTTAGTCACTTTTAGATTCCTCCACCTAATTCAAGGTCCGTAGCGGTTATGCCCCCGCCCTTAGAATGTATAGCTTGCTGTGAACGATGCGAAGTCCCGATCTTTGGATTTATTGTTAACGTGCCCGCCAAAGAAGCTGTTGTAGTTAACTCCCATCCGGAAATTGTTATTCAACGAGCCGGTCATCCCCAAGCTTAAGGCCTGACGATCTTCCATGTAGTTACCATATGGCGCTGCAGTCGTT
>JAWXBO010000003.1:0-69336 GCA_034440175.1 Alphaproteobacteria bacterium | reverse complement strand
TTCGAATCCATCATCGTCCTCCGATTGCGACTCAGTGGATGACAACAGATTCAGCACTGCAGTCCTTTGTCACGACAATCCTTCACCCGATTGCCCTGGTTTCGGTCGATTACTCTCTTGCGAGCCAAGCCTCCACCCCCTATACCCACCCCGCGATGACCGGCCATTTCTCCCGCCAACACCTACTCGCCATCGCGCCCTTGCAGCGCCACGAAATCGAATCGTTGCTCGACCTCGGCAACGAGTACGTCGATCTCAACCGCCAGATTCAGAAAAAGCGTGACACGCTGCGCGGCCGCACGCTGATCAATTTGTTCTTCGAACCCTCCACGCGCACGCAATCCTCATTCGAACTCGCGGGCAAGCGCTTGGGCGCCGATGTCATGAACATGTCGGTTGCCCAATCGTCGGTGCGCAAGGGCGAAACGCTGATCGACACGGCAACGACACTCAACGCCATGCACCCCGACATCATCGTCATCCGTCACCAGGACTCTG
Source organism: Alphaproteobacteria bacterium (assembly GCA_034440175.1). Classification (GTDB taxonomy): domain Bacteria; phylum Pseudomonadota; class Alphaproteobacteria; order Micropepsales; family Micropepsaceae; genus SZUA-430. Next base: position 68,838 of record JAWXBO010000003.1, on the reverse strand, counting down.
GCGCAGTCGCGTTGTTGGCGGACAAAGTGACTTGCTCGGTGATCAATGCGGGCGACGGCGCGCATGAACACCCCACTCAGGCCCTCCTCGACGCGCTGACGATCCGCCGCCGCATGGGCCGCATAGAAGGCCTCACAGTCACCATCGCAGGCGACGTGATGCACAGCCGCGTCGCCCGTTCGAACGTCCACCTGCTCAACAAGCTTGGCGCCCGTGTCCGTCTGGTGGCACCTCGCACTCTGATGCCCGCAGGCGCCAGCGAATGGGGTGCCGAAATTTTCAATGACATGCGCCAAGCCATCACGGGCGCCGACATCGTCATGATGCTGCGACTGCAGTCTGAGCGCATGACCGGCTCGTTCCTGCCCTCGCAACGCGAGTACTTCCACTTCTACGGCCTCGATCGCGAGAAACTGGCACTCGCCAAACCGGGCGCTTTCGTCATGCATCCAGGGCCCATGAACCGCGGCGTCGAAATCGACAGCGCCATCGCCGACGACATCGACCGCAGCCTCATCCACGAACAAGTCGAAATGGGCGTCGCCGTCCGTATGGCCGTCCTCGAAGCGCTTGCAAGGCAACTGCCAAATGATGAGCGCAAATCATGAGCGCCCGCACCGCCTTCATCAACGCCCGGCTCATTGACCCCGGCTCTGGACTCGATGTCACCGGCGCCATTCTGGTCGAAGGCGCAACCATCACCGATTTGGGTCCACGCCTCTTCAACGACGGCAAGCCCGCCAACGCCGGCATCATCGATTGCGCCGGACAGATCCTAGCGCCCGGCCTTATCGATCTGCGGGTCTTCACCGGCGAACCTGGTGCCGAGCACCGCGAGACTCTGGCCTCGGCCGCGGAGTCCGCAGCCGCCGGCGGCGTCACCTCGTTCGTCACCATGCCCACAACCGATCCGGTAATCGACGACGCCGCCCTCGTTGATTTTCTCAAACGCCGCGCTGCGGCAACCGCGAAAGTCAACATCTATCCCGCAGCAGCCCTCACCCGGGGCCTCAACGGCGCGCAAATGTCTGAGTTGGGCCTGCTCAAAGTCGCAGGCGCCATCGCCTTCACCGACGCCGATAGAACTGTTGCCTCAAGTCTGATCATGCGCCGCTGCCTTGCCTATGCAGCAAACTTCGATGCGCTTGTCATGGCCCACGCCGAAGACCCAGCCCTCTCAGGTCACATGAACGAAGGCGCCTACGCCGCGCGATTGGGCATCGGCGGCACACCAACAGCCGCCGAAACCATCATCGTCGAACGCGACATGCGCCTGGTTGAACTCACGGGCGCGCGTTATCACCTGGCCCAGGTCTCGTGCGCCGCAACACTCGAAATCATCGCCAAAGCCAAACAGCGCGGCCTGCCCGTCACCTGCTCGGTATCGGCCCATCACCTCGTGCTCAACGAAAACGACATCGGCGAATACAAGACCTTTGCCAAAGTGTCCCCGCCCTTGCGCAGCGAAGACGACCGCAACGCCATGGTCGAAGGCGTGCGCAACGGCACCATCGACACCATCGTCTCCAGCCACGACCCGCAGGCCCCCGAAACCAAGCGCCTGCCCTTCGCGCAAGCGGCCTTCGGCGCCGTCGGTCTGGAAACGCTGCTCGCCGCAGCACTGTCCCTGCATCACGAAGCAGGCATGCCCATCATTGAAATCCTCCGTTGCCTCACCATCAATCCCGCCCGTCTCCTCCGCCTGCCGCAAGGCCGCCTGACCATAGGCGCACCCGCCGATCTCGTACTTTTCGCCGCCAACACCCCACACCGCATCGACCCCACAAAATTCCGCTCGCGCAGCAAGAACTCCCCCTTCAAGGGACGGCTTATGCAGGGCGAGGTCTTGCGAACGATGGTCGCGGGCAAAATTGTTTTTGGAGAGAGTTGACTTGCCCATCCCCCACCAACCTCATAGCCCTTCGCCCGCTTGCGGGAGAAGATGGCGCGCCGCCCTTCGCGGCGTGACGGATGAGGGCCAACGCGGATGCTAATCCCCCTCCTCGCCTTTGCTGTGGGCTACGCACTCGGCTCCATCCCCTTCGCCTACCTCGTCGCGCGCCTGTTCAACCTCGGCGACATTCGCCAGATCGGCTCCGGCAATGTCGGAACCACCAACGTCCTGCGCACCGGCAACAAGCTCGCCACAGCCCTCACCCTCATCGGTGACGTCGGCAAAGGCGTCATTGCGGTGCTCCTCGCCAAGTATTTCGGGGACATCGCGGCAATGGCCGCAGCCCTCGGCGCCTTTGCCGGTCACATCTTCCCGGTGTGGCTCAACTTCAAAGGCGGCAAGGGCCTCGCGACGGGCGCAGGCATTCTCGCAGCACTTAATCTGCCTGTCGCCCTCATCGGTTTGGCCACCTGGATTACTGTCGCCCTCCTCTGGCGCACCTCGTCGCTCGCGGCCCTGGTAGCCGCCGCCGCGTCCCCGTTTTATATGCTCCTCTTGGGTCCATGGATTTACGCCGCAGGTGCCGCCGTGCTGGCAGCCCTGATCTTCATCACCCACCGCGAAAACATCGCCCGCCTGCGCACAGGCCAGGAACCGCGCATCGGCGAGAAGAAGCAGCCTTAAGCTATGGCTTGACTTTGTAGCCACATGTAGCTACCATTCAGTTATGAAAACCGTTTCAATTCGCGATGCGAAAAACCGCCTGACCGAACTCGCCCGCGAGGTGGAGGATGGCGAGACTATTATTGTCACGCGCAACGGCACACCGGTGCTCGACTTGGTGCCGCACAAACCCAAAGGCGGTTTACGCTGGCAAGCGATTGGCGAGTTCAAGCGCAAATACAAGATCAAGAAGCTCGTTTTGCGCATCGCTGACGATTTCGATGCACCTTTACCTGAGAACTTCTTGCTTCGACCGCTGCCTGGGAAATGAAGGTTCTGCTCGACACACAGATCCTCCTCGCCGCGATCGAGAAAGGAAACCGGGCACTTAGCACGCAGGTGAAGCGCATCCTCGTGTCACCGGAGGCTGACATCTACGTCAGCGTGGCCAGCCTCTGGGAGATCGCAATAAAGTGGCGGCTGAAAAAACTCGATCTCGCGCAGCCGCCCGAAAATTTACCGGAACTGATCTCAGAGATCGGCATGGGTCTATTGGTCATCAACGCCAACCACGCGCTGGCATCCGTCGCGCCCGAACCACTCACCCGTGATCCATTCGACCGTCTGCTCATCGCGCAATGCAAAATCGAATCCATGCAACTCCTTACAATCGACCGTGCATTGGCCGTACATCCCTTGGCGTTGAAACTGAATTAGAATTTGTAGTGAAGCCAAAGGGATTTGCGACAATTGACTCTCATCCCGCCATCATTCCGCCCCATTCCGCTCAAACCCTCCCGCCATGAGCGACACCACCATCTCACAGCCCGAACGCCTCGCGCGTCTGCGGCTCATCCGCAGCGACAGCGTGGGCCCGGTCACGTTCTGGGCCGCCATCGAGCGTTTCGGCTCGGCGTACGCCGCGATCGACGCGCTGCCCGCTCTCTCGCGAAAATCCGGCAAGGCGCGCCCGATCACCATCATCTCCACACTCGAGGCACAAAAAGAACTCGAAGCCCTCTCGGACTTCGGCGCCCAACTTCTCACCCCCGGCGACAACGCCTACCCCGCAACCCTGGCAGCGCTCGACCAACCACCGCCCCTCATTACGGTGAAAGGCGACGCGCAAATTCTCAACCGCGACGCCATCGCCATTGTTGGCGCCCGCAACGCCTCCGCCCTCGGCCATCGCTTTGCACGCGGGATCGCGCGCGATCTGGGTGAAGCGGGATTCGTCATTACCTCAGGCCTCGCCCGCGGCATCGACACCGCCGCCCACAAAGGCAGCCTCGAAACCGGAACCGTGGCCGTAATGGCCGGGGGGATCAACGTCATCTACCCGCCTGAGAACGCCAGGCTCTTCGACGAGATCGCAGCCAAGGGCGCGATCATTGCCGAAATGCCCTTCGCCTTTCAGCCGACTGCTCAACACTTCCCGCGCCGCAACCGCATCATCTCAGGCCTTGCGCGCGGTGTGCTTGTGGTTGAGGCGACCCTCAACTCCGGCTCTCTCATCACCGCAAGGCTGGCGGGCGAACAGGGCCGCGAGGTCTTCGCCGTTCCGGGTTCCCCGCTCGATCCGCGCGCCAGGGGCACCAACAGTCTGCTGCGCCAGGGCGCCATCCTCACCGAAAGCGCCGAAGATATATTCGCGACCCTGCGCCCCGCCGAATGGCAACAGCCCGCGCCCAAATCCCCTGAGAGCTACACCGCCCAACCCCTCCCCGGTGACGACAGGCTAGAGGCCGAAATTCTACGTCATTTAGGGGCCGCACCCATCGAGTCGGACGAGCTGGTCCGTCTCCTCGGCGTTACACCCGCAGCGGTTGCAACGGCCCTTCTGGACCTGGAATTCGCCGGTCTGTTAACCCGACACGCTGGCCAGAAAGTCTCCCTGGCAGCCGCCGGGTAACCAACTAATTTATTGAATCTAAAGCATTTTTAGACACGCTGGCCCGCGATGACGCACCCGCTGGTTGACTTGGCAACAAAAATTAGACCACTGTCCGCGCCCTAAAACAGGGTCCACCCAAAAGGAACAACAACCGAGTGGCCGCAAGCAATGTCGTGATCGTTGAGTCGCCAGCCAAGGCAAAAACGATCAACAAATACCTCGGCACGGACTTCAAAGTGCTCGCCTCTTACGGCCATGTCCGCGACCTCGCGGAAGAGGACGGCTCGGTCAAGCCTGACGAAGATTTCGCTATGTCGTGGGAGATCGCCGAACGCGCCGCCAAGCACCTGAACGAAATTACCGCCGCCATGAAAGGCGCGAAAAAGCTGATCCTCGCCACCGACCCTGACCGCGAAGGCGAAGCCATATCCTGGCACCTGCTCGAAGTGCTCAAACAAAAGAAACTCCTCAAAGACGTCGCCGTCGAACGCGTCGTCTTTAATGCGATCACCAAGAACGCCGTGCTCGAAGGCATGGCCAATCCGCGGCAGGTCGACAACGAACTGGTCGATGCTTATTTGGCTCGCCGTGCCCTTGATTATCTCGTGGGCTACAATCTCTCGCCCGTCCTGTGGCGCAAACTTCCGGGCTCAAAGTCGGCCGGGCGCGTTCAGTCGGTGGCCTTGCGCCTGATTTGCGAGCGCGAACTCGACATCGAGAAATTCCGCGCCGAAGAATACTGGACCGTCGACACACTTCTCAACACGCCTAAGAGCGACCAGCTGACTGCAAGGCTGATCAAACTCAACGGCGAGAAGATCGAAAAATTCTCTCTGCCCAACGAAGCCTCGGCATTCGCCGCTCGCACGATCATCGAGCAGGGTAAATTCTCGGTCGTCAGTGTCGAAACCAAACCGGCGCGCCGTAATCCCTACCCCCCATTCACAACCTCGACACTGCAACAAGAAGCCTCGCGCAAGCTCGGCTTTTCCGCCAGCCACACCATGCGTGTCGCCCAGCGTCTCTATGAAGGTGTCGACATCGGCGGCGAAACCGTCGGCCTCATCACCTATATGCGTACCGATGGCGTCGATGTGGCACCCGAAGCGCTCGCCCAAACGCGCAAACTGATTGCCAAAAATTTCAGCGCCAAACATTTGCCAGCAAGCCCGCGCGTCTACAAGTCAAAAACCCGCAACGCCCAGGAAGCGCACGAAGCCATTCGTCCCGCCGACGTCGATCGCACGCCGGAATCTCTGAAGTCGCTTGAGCCCGACATGCTGAGGCTCTACGACCTCGCCTGGAAGCGCATGGTCGCAAGCCAGATGGAATCAGCCGAATTCGAACGCACCACCGTCGACATCGAAACTCCGGACGGACGCACAGGCTTGCGCGCCAATGGCTCGGTGCAGATCTTCGATGGCTTTCTTGTCCTGTATCAGGAGGGCCGTGACGACAGCGCGGACGACGAAGACGGCGACCGCCTGCCGAAAGTATCCCAGGGCGATGCCTTGGGTGTCAAAGAAGTCAAACCGGAACAGCATTTCACTGAACCGCCGCCGCGTTTTTCTGAAGCGTCTCTGGTCAAGAAAATGGAAGAGCTCGGCATCGGCCGCCCTTCGACCTACGCCTCGACGTTGCAGGTCCTGCGAGACCGCAAATACGTTCGCATGGAGAAATCGCGCTTCGTCTCGGAAGACCGCGGCCTGCTTGTCACCGCCTTCCTCACCAATTTCTTTGAACACTATGTGCAATACGCCTTTACCGCCGACCTCGAAGATCAGCTCGACCAAGTCTCTGAAGGCAAACTGAAATACAAGGTTCTGCTGCGCGATTTCTGGACCGGCTTTGACGCCGCCATCAAGGGCACCGCCGAACTGCGCATCACCCAGGTCCTGGACACACTTAACGAAGTGCTGGGCTCGCACATTTTTCCGGCCACCACTGACGGCAGCGATCCGCGTAAGTGCAAGATGTGCGCCTCCGGCGAACTCGGTCTGCGCCTGGGCAAGTTCGGCGCCTTCATCGGCTGCTCGAACTATAAAGTCGAGACCGGCGAAAAATGCAGTTACACCCGCCAGCTCGCAGCCTCCGGCGGTGACGGCGCCGCCGAAACCCGCACCTTGGGGGTCGATCCCGATTCCGGTCTCAGCGTCACCATGCGCGTCGGCCGCTTCGGTCCCTATCTCCAACTCGGCGAAGGCTCGAAGGAAGAAAAAATCAACCCCAAGCGCTCCAGCATTCCCAAAGGCGTTGACCGCACCAACCTCGATCTCGAAACCGCGTTGAAGCTTTTGTCGCTCCCGCGCGAAGTAGGGCTCCACCCTGAATCAGGAAATCCGATCGTCGCCAATTTCGGCCGCTTCGGACCCTATATTTTGCACGATGGCGCCTACGCCAACCTTGAGAGCGACGACGAAGTTTTCACCATCGGCATCAATCGCGCCGTCACCGTACTCGCCGAAAAGAAAGCCAATCCACGCCGCCGCTTTAACGAAGCCAAAGCTCTGAAGGAACTGGGGCCCCACCCTGAATCCAAAGCCAACGTCAAAATCATGAGCGGGCGTTACGGCGAATACGTCACCGACGGCGAAACCAACGCCACGCTGCCCAAAGGCGCCGACCCGCAGACCTACACGATGGAAGCCGCCGTCGAGTTGCTCAGAGAACGCGCGGCCAGTGGCGGTGGCAAAAAGAAAAAGAAGAAGCCAGCCAAGGCAAAGCCGGAAAAGAAAACCGACAAGGCAACAGCCAAGCCCGCAAAGGCCGAAACTAAAGCCAAAACCAAACCAGCCGCGTCGGCCAAAAAGCCTGCGCTCAAAAAGAAAGTACTTGAAACGACGTGAACAAAAAGAAGCGCGATCCCAAAGGTCCGAAGAAACGCGAAGGCCTCACGCGCGATAAGATCGCAAAACAACCTGCCACCTTCAACCGCCACCATGTCCGCAAGCGCTCCCGGCAGAGCGATTTGCCAGAAGTCACTGTCGTCGAAGTCATCGAACTCGACACCGACGGCGAACTGATTTGCCGCCCCGCCAATTGGGACGGTGATGCCAAACCGCCGCGCATCATCTTGGCCCCGGGCGCGGACACCACAACGCCCGCTCTGGGCATCGGCGAACGCTTCCTCGCCCGCCTGAGCCATAACGGCCAGATCTACGAAGCGAAAATCATCAAACGTCTGGGCGCCAGTCCAACCAGAGCCGTCGGCGTCTTCCGCAAACTTGGCCGCCACGGCCGTGTTGAGCCCGTCGACAAAAAAGCCCGTCACGACTTCATCGTCGCTGAAGCCGACATGGGCGGCGCAGTCGACGGCGAGCTCGTTGTCGTCGAACCCATGACCGAGCGCCAGATGGGCCTGCCACGCGCCCGCGTACGCGAGCGTCTGGGAAAATCATCCGAACCCAAATCGATCAGCCTGATCGCCATTCACACCCACGCCATCCCCGATCAGTTTCCCCAAAGCGTCATCGATGAAGTAGAGCAGGCAAAGCCAGCGACGCTCGAAGGGCGCACCGACCTTCGCAACACACCGCTTATCACCATAGATCCCCCCGACGCACGCGACCACGACGACGCGGTATGGGCCGCCCCTGACGACGACCCGCACAACAAAGGCGGCTTCAAGGCCATCGTTGCCATCGCCGATGTCGCCTGGTATGTGCGCTCCGGCAGCGCCATTGATCGCGAGGCCATCACGCGTGGCAATTCCTGCTACTTCCCCGACCGCGTGGTGCCGATGCTGCCTGAATCACTGTCGGCTGATCTCTGCTCGCTAATGGAAAAGCAGGATCGCGCCATTCTCGCCTGTCATCTGAAATTCGACGCCAACGGCAAACTCAAGAGCCATCGCTTCGAGCGCGCCCTCATGCGCTCTGCGGCGCGGCTGAGCTACAACGAAGTCCAGGAAGCACTCGACGGCAATCCCAACGATAAAACCGCTCCGCTGCTGCAGCCGATTTTGAAGCCACTCGAAGCCTGCTACCGCGCCCTCATCAAAGCCCGCACTAAACGCAGCCCGCTCGATCTCGACCTGCCCGAACAGAAAATAGAATTGGGCCCCGATGGCCGCGTCAAATCGATCAACACACGCGAACGCTACGACGCCCACAAGCTCATCGAAGAGTTCATGATCCAGGCCAACGTGGCAGCCGCCGAAGCGCTCGAGGCAAAACGCGTACCCCTTGTCTTCCGCATTCACGCCCCGCCGTCGACCGAGAAACTCCACGCCCTCAGCGATTTTCTGGGCACGATGAACATCACCGTTCCCAAGGGCCAGACCGTCACAACCGCGATGCTCAACCAGATCCTGCAAGCAGCGAAGAACACCGCCAACACCGAACTCATCAACATCGTCATGCTGCGCTCGCAGAGCCAAGCCGAGTATAACCCTGACAACATCGGCCACTTTGGCCTGGCGTTGCACCGCTATGCGCATTTCACCTCACCCATCCGCCGCTACGCCGATCTCATCGTCCACCGCGCCTTGATCCGCGCCTACAAATTGGGACCCGATGGCCTGACCGACGGCGAAATCGGGCACCTGACCCGGATTGCGCAAGACATCTCGGGCTTCGAACGCCGCGCCATGGCCGCCGAACGCGACTCCACCGACCGCTATATCGCGGCCTTCATGTCAGACCGTGTCGGCGCCGAGTTCCAGGCCAGAATCTCCGGCGTCACCCGCTTTGGCCTGTTCGTCCGCCTCGCCGAAACCGGTGCCGACGGTCTCATCCCGGTGCGCTCGCTCGGCCGCGAGTTCTTCAACCACAACGAACGCAGCCATGCACTGGTGGGCGAGAAAACCGGCATCACCTTCCGTCTCGGTGACACGGTGCGCGTGCGCCTCGAGGAAGCAACCCCACTAACCGGCGGCCTGCGCTTCCATTTGCTCGAAGGCGGAAAAGCCGGAACCCCGGCACGAACCGAAACGCCGAAGAAGCCCTTCAAACGCAGCAACCGCCGCCGCTAACAGTAAAAATTAGCACGCGGAGACGCGGAGTCGATTTCATACTCAACGGAGCGCACCCCTCCGCGACCTCCGCGTGGATTAAATAGTTTGTGACCAATTCATTAAGGTTCGTAAACAAACCCTTGCACTACGGTTCAGCAACCATTATTTGCTACCGTCTCTTAAGACGCGAAACGCACGTGCCCCTGGCCCCTCGTGGTACTAGCAACGACGGAAGCGTCCTTTTCGATCACGCCGGCTGAATGCCGGGTCTTAAAGGGTGTTGACGATGCTGACCATGAAGCGGGGCGCAAGCGCCTCCAAGCGCCAATCCGACTCTGCCATCAACAAAGCGCCCAACGCGCTCCAGACATTGCGTGCCATCGCCCGCGCAGGCGAATTGCCGGCCGAACGCGGCGGTCTGCCGCCCCGCATCGCACAGTATCTGCAAACGGCAACGCTGCCCTCACCCTGCCTGATCATCGACGTCGAGCTGGTCGAATACAATTACCTTGACCTCATCCGCGCCCTGCCAGAAGCCAGCGTCTACTACGCCGTCAAAGCCAACCCGGCCTGCGAAATCATCGCGCGCCTCGCAAGCCTGGGCTCCCACTTCGACACCGCCAGCATGGGTGAAATCGATCTGTGCCTCGCACAAGGCATAGAGCCGCATCGCCTCTCCTTCGGCAACACCATCAAGAAACAGCACGACATTGCCGCAGCGTTCTCACGCGGCGTGCGCTTGTTTGCTTTCGACAGTGAGGCCGAGCTGGAGAAACTCGCCGAAAGCGCGCCCGGCGCAAAAGTCTTCTGCCGCATCCTCGTCGATTGCGAAGGCGCCGAGTGGCCGCTTTCGCGTAAGTTCGGTTGCGAAGTCGCCATGGCAGCCGACCTGCTCGCCCGCGCCAACGAACTTGGCCTCGACGCTTACGGCATTTCATTCCACGTTGGCTCGCAACAGACCGACCTGCGCCAGTTCGACAAAGCCATCACGCAAGCCAGCGCCCTCTTCGCCGATGTGGCGGCCCGCGGCGTGCACTTGCGCATGATCAATATCGGCGGCGGCTTTCCCACACGCTACAACCGTGATGTCCCCACAATCGAGGCCTATGCCACTGCCATTCGCGCCTCGCTGGCGCAACATTTTCCAGGCCAACAACCCGAACTCATCGTCGAACCCGGCCGCTACATAGTAGGCGACGCCGGCGTCATCCAAAGCGAAGTCGTGCTGGTCTCTCATAAAGGCGGCACAGACGAGCGGCGTTGGGTCTATCTCGACGTCGGCAAATTCCACGGCCTCGCCGAAACCATGGATGAAGCAATCAAGTATCGCATCACGACCGCTTTCGACGGCGGCCCAACCACACCGGTGATCCTGGCCGGCCCCACCTGCGACAGCGCCGATATTCTCTACGAGAAGTCAGACTACCGCCTGCCCACCGCATTGAAGGCGGGCGACAAAGTCCTGATCCTGTCAACCGGCGCCTACACCACCACCTATTCCAGCATAGCCTTCAACGGCATGCCGCCGCTGGCGAGCGTGTGTATTTAAATAGTCCCCGTAATAACAGTTTGCAGTTTGAAGGATTACGCCGTCCAGTCCTCGAAAATCGGGCCCGGCGCGCGCGCTCACGATTCGCGGCGATCGACTGCACGGTCCCTGCGAATATCAGCAACGGGTGCACAATGCCCATAACTCTCGCCAAGTCGGCACCAGGAAGAGGTGGCATCATAGCTGAGACTGGGCTAAGATGGACCGTCGGAAGAAACGGGCGCTCCGAACGCACGTGTGAGGACAGATGGCAAACCATATCGCATGGGTCGTTGTTACGGTGGCATTGTTGGCTGTGGCGGGGTGTACGACGCCAGACACGTCGACGGAGTGGGCTCAATGCAAGGGTGGTCCCGGAGTAACCGGCGATGTCAAATTGGCCGGCTGCACAGCGGTCATACAAGCCGGGCGTGCAACCGGCGAAACGCTCGCCGAGGCGTTCCAGAACCGTTGTTGGCTCTACAAACAGCAAGAAGAGTTTGATTCAGCTATCCGCGATTGTGATCGGGCGATCGAACTCAATCCGGACTACTCGGATGCTTATTTCAGCCGCGCCAAGATTTACTTCCACAAGCACGACTATGATCAAGCGATAGGGGACTTCAGCCAAACGATCCGGCTCGAACCCAAGGCGTTCGGCGCGGTCACTCTTCGCGGCATGACCTATGCGCGCAAGGGTGACTATGATCGCGCGATCGCCGACTACACGAAAGCACTGCAGCTCTACCCGGGATTTGGCATGGCCGAGGGCGGGCTGACTGAAGCACGGGAGTCGAAAGCACGCCTGACAGGCGGACAAAAACCAGGCGATCCGCGCGCATGGTGCGACGGCAAAGCGCTCGTTGAGGAGGGATATGCCCAGGATCTACAGATTTCTGGTTGCACGAAATTGATCCAATCCGGCCGTGAGACTCGCAGCGACTTGGCTGAGGACTACTTCAAGCGTGCGAAAGCCTATGATTTCAGCGGAAGCAATCGCGACCGGGCCATCGCGGACTACGGCCAGGCGATCAAGCTGAAGCCCAACCACGCCGAGGCTTATTTCAGCCGCGGCACGCTTTATTATCTTGCGGCCCAACATGATCAAGCCATCGCCGACTTCGACCGTGCGATTAGACAGAGGCCGGGCAAGGTTCTTTATTTCAGCTATCGCGGCCAGGCGCGTCATGCGAAGGGCCAATGGGCTGCCGCGATTTCAGACTTCGATCACGCCATCAAGCTGCAACCGAAAAGCGCCGAAACACTCGTGGACCGCGCCCGCTCCTTTATCGGCAAGGGCGACTACCGCCGCGCCATCGCGGACTGCGACCAAGCGATCAAGCTTTCGCCCGAGAACGGTGTTACGGCGAGCTACAACACGCGCGGCGATGCGTATTTCCATCTCCGCGATTGGCGCAATGCCATCAGCGACTACGATCGTGCACTAGAACTATGGCCTGAGTATCCAGTAGCGCTCTACGGACGGGGCGCTGCAAAAACCCAGCTTGGCAATGTGGCGGAGGGGCGGGCCGACATGCAGGCGGCGCAAAAGCTCCAGGCCGATCTTGCGACGATAGAAGCGAAGCTTGGAATTGCGCCAGCGAAATAGCCCGGTGGGGCCGTAACCAGTTGCCGCTATTGTTCCACGCCTGCGGGAAGGACCGTAAGCCAGAGTTGGTTAGTGTCTTTGTTATAGTCCGTCACGATTGAGTTTTCGCCGAAACGAAAAACTCCACCGGTAAAATTGGCAAATTTCTCGCCAAGCGGAGAGCTGTCGCTGTATCGGGCTTCCGGCAGGCACACCTCGACGAGACGTTTGAGTGCGGGAAGCGCGCCTGGGGCCATCTTCTCCCACAGGCATTCGTAGGCCCATTTCTCGTTGAGCGGCTGCCAGTTCTCGTCCAGGTCGGACTTGTTGCGAATTTCACACTGCGTGGTGCCTTCAAGTCTGAGCGAGCCGTGGAATTGCATGCCTTCTGCTTCTCCCCTGAGCGAAACAAATTGCGGTGCCGCTGCGACGATTGTTTTCATTTGATCGCAGAATGATTGCGCCCACGACAGCGAGGTCAACGAGACAACTCCTGCCAGTGCAGTCGCAAATGTGGCGACCCTCTTCATTTGCTTTGTCATGGCGTGGCCCTTTGGTCCTCATACGTGGAAGTATCATTCAATTGCACTATTATAGGACCTGCCAGCGGCTTGGTGCAGCAATGCTTCCAATGGTGTGGCAAGCTCTATCGGCGAGAAATGGGGCACGGGTCACGGCTTCGGCCGGAACAATTTTTTCTCTTCGATGGCAACTGGGCAACCGGGGTCCCCTGTACTGCGGTTGGCCATCGACCGGCTGCTTTGGGGCGAATTTCAGCCTGAACAAATGCGGCGCGCCGGGTGCCGGCGACAAGGTCTTCTTTTTCAGGCGCGAGAAAAATGGCACTACCGCGGCGACACCGGCTCGAGCGACCAATGCGTCCGCAAAAACGCCAACACTGCCCCGCGTGCTTTGTCCGAACATGGCGGCGTGTAGACCTCAAAATGATCGCATGAAATTTCAATGAGTTGACGGTTGCGCTGTTTGCTCGCGAATGCCGCCGATGCGGAAAACGGTGCAAACCGGTCCGTCTTCGACGCGATCAAAAGGGCGGGCTTGTCCAAACCGGCTGCTTGTATCGCAGGGTTGAAATCATCGAATGTGAATATCGAGCGGGCGGCAACTTCGTTTTTGTAAGTGGGGCTTGATCCGGCAAGTTGTTTCTGGGCAGCAAAGGCCGCGTCGTCAACAATCATTCCGAATTGGCCATGGGGCACCATAACCGGGATCGTCAAAGCGTCCCCGCCAAGCCCCGCGAGCCACAAATCGCCCCACGCAGACGCCAGCAATCGCGCGAGCCACGCCGCACCAAAATAGCCGGCTTGCGCTTCAACGCGCGTGTCGACCAACGGTACCATTGCGACAACCGCCGTCACATTTTCGGATTTGCTCGCGGCGATCAGCGCGTGTCCTCCGCCGAGAGACGCACCCAGCAGTGCAAGCCTGCGCCCATCGACCGAAGCTTCACGCGACACATACGCGATCGCCGCGTGCCAATCCGCAAGTTGAGCCTTTGGGTCCACCAACTGCCGGGGAGCACCACCCGAGGCGCCAAAAAATCTGTAGTCGAAAGTAAAGACAGCAATTCCCGCCTCCGCCAGATGCGCTGCAAATTCGGGAAGCGCAACATCTTGCGTCCCGGCAAAGCCGCCGCCCATGATGACCGCCGGGGGTATCGCTCCACCGCGCGGCAAATAAAGCGTGCCCGCGCACCATGTATCGCCGCAGCGGAACCGATGATCCGAACGGGCAGCCAGCCCGGTTGATGCTGCATCAACTTGCGCCAAAGGCGCAGCGGGCAGGGGTTCATAGTGGCGCATCGCCCCCGCAACGATCGGCCCAACAATGCCCAAAATGAGAACCGCCAGGATGCTGAGAACCACCCGAAACATTGTCACACCTTGCTAGAGCGAACCCGCTGGAACACTGCGTTGCAGCCATCGACAGATTGGCAGAATTTGTCGATAAAATCCAACACCGCCGGCACATAAAGTGCCTGACTTCGAGGAATTCAAGAGGCCGTGTGCACCGCCAGAGCGGTAGAAACCAGGCGATGCAGCTATCCCCGCGACGAGCCCCCCCTTCGCCCGGCGGTTGTCGAACGCGCCCGCCGCGCATGCCGGCGCGACTATATGCGCGGGCGGCCAGTTTGTGCATGATCTGCCCATAACAGGAGCACTCCCATGAAACTCACGTCACTTGTCTGCACCAGCGTCCTTGCCTTGGGCGCATTGGCGCTGGTCGCCGACGGCGCGTTGGCTGCGACCACCATCTCGAGCAGCAAGCCGAACGCCGACAATCGCATCGATCCGGGTGATGCCTGATCGAGACGCAGCCGGTCCCAACCGGAAAACCACCGCGCCCGCCGGGAGGCTGAGAGCAAACTTCCTGGGAGCGCGTCCTGGGAGCGCCGGCATCCTGCCGGCCCTTTTTCCCGGGAGCCCCGGCATCTTGCCGGCTCTTTGTTGAAGTGAAAAAGTAAGTGCCGGCAGGATGCCGGCGCTCCCAGGAAAGCGCTCGGAGCTTCGCGCCCTGCAGCGAATGCGGAGCGGACGCTTTTGCGCCCGGCGGCAGCCCGAGCCTGCCGGCCCAATTTCCGCGCCGCGAAAACTCCCGGATCTTTTCGCTGGTGTGGATGTCCATGTTCACGCGCCCGAACCTCGCCATGCGTCAAAATATGCTCATCATTCCAGCCCACTTGACAAAGGCGTCAGAAAGTTCCACTTATGTTCTTGGGCGTGGATTGTGCATATTTTTGTGTTTCCTGTTTCGCCCGGCGGAGGTTCTGCCGGGCGCTGCGACTTGACAAGTGAATGTGTTTTTCAGAAAGGCTTTGCAGCCCTCGCGGGAAATTGCGTCCAAACCTGGAATAGGACAAATGAGACAGGACAAAGAGGACAGTGCACTTGGGACAGTGTCCGCTGTCCTGTTTGTCTTGAAAAAAGCGCCGGAAATCTGCCGTTTTTCACGAAAAACAGGACACCATCACTCGACTTGAGCACGAATATCCATGCAGATACGCCCAAATCCCGGCACCAAGGACCCAAGATGACCGACACCAAGCTCGCTCTGCCTTCAAAGGAAAATCTCATCGCCAACCCGGCCTCAGGCTGGATGATGCTGCTCATAACCCTGGCCCTGTTTCTGGCAGGCCTCGCCCTCGTCAGCCGCCCGGTTTTGGGCGTGCCGTTGATCGTGATCTCAGGGATTCTGTCGATCGGTTTCCTGATCCTCAAACCCAACGAGGCGACGGTCCTGACACTTTTCGGACGCTACACAGGCACCGTGCGCCGCGAAGGCTTCAACTGGGTCAATCCGTTTTTCTCCAAGCAAAAACTTTCCCTGCGCGTCCGCAACTTCACCACCCCAACACTGAAAGTGAACGACAAGATCGGCAACCCGGTCGACGTCGCAGCCGTCGTCGGCTGGGCCGTGCGCGACACGGCCCAGGCCGCCTTCGACGTCGACGACTTCGAAAGCTACATCAAGACCCAATGCGAAATGGCGTTGCGTGATGTCGTCTCAACCCACCCCTACGACGAAAAGAAAGACGAGCACGTCTCGCTGCGCGGCAACACCGCCGCTGTCTCGGATCTCTTGCAGGAATCGCTGCAACGCTCCGTCAACATCGCGGGTCTGCAGATCCTGGAAATGCGCATCACCCATCTGGCCTACGCACCGGAAATCGCCTCGATCATGCTGCGCCGCCAGCAGGCCGAAGCCCTGATCCAGGCGCGCGAAAAAATGGTCGACGGCGCCATCGGCATGGTCAAAATGGCGCTCGACCGCTTTCACAGTGAAGGCATCACCGACATGACTTCGGCCCAGAAAGCGGTGCTGGTTTCCAACATGATGCTGGTCCTGCTCAGCGACGAGGGTGCCCAACCCGTCATCCCGGCCGCCACCGCATGATACCCCCGCGCCCTGTCCGCCCGCGCCACGCCGCTTCACTTGTGCTCACGCGCCAACGCAGCGGCGTCACGCAAATCCTCATGGGGCGAAGGCCTGCACGCGCCGTCTTTCCAGCCGCCTATGTTTTTCCCGGAGGACGCCTGGACAAAAGCGACGAGACAATCGCGCCCGGCGCCCCTTTGACCGAACGCACGCTCAACGAGCTCTGCGCCCGTGGCGGCTGCACCCCCAGATTGGCCCAGGGCCTGGCCACCGCAGCGATCCGCGAGACCTTCGAGGAAACCGGTCTCCTGTTGGCCTCACCCGGACAAACCGGCTCCAGCGAAAGCGCCTGGACCGAGTTTGCCAAGCAAGGCATCGCCCCGGCGCACGACCGCTTGCGCTTTCTCGGCCGCGCCATCACCCCGGCATCGGCGCCGGTCCGCTTTCATGCCCGTTTCTTTCTAGCCGACGGTGACAGTTTGACGGGTGACCTGAAAAGCAACGGCGAGTTACTTGATCTCGATTGGTACGCCCTCGCCAACACCCTGTCCCTGCCAGTTATCGACGTGACGAAATTCATCCTCACTGAGCTTGTACAGGCCGAACAGGGCATTACGCGCGCCACGCCGTTCTTCCGCTACCGGCGCAACAAGCCGCTGCAAAGCGCCAAGCATGAACCCCGCTGAACCGGCAAGCCTGTCTCGCCGCGACCGCGCGCTCAGTCTCTCGGCCGTCTATGCCTGCATCTTCGCCAACGGCCTGGGCATGGGATTGTCACTGCCGCTTCTTTCGCTGATCCTGGAACGCAACGGCATCTCCGCCACGCTGAACGGCGCCAACGCCATGTTTGGCGCCGTCGCTATGCTTGCCTTCACGCCTTTCATTCCGGCATTCGCCGCGCGTCTGGGCACCGTGCGCTTTCTCATCGCCTGCTATGTTGTAGCAGCGATATCGCTGCTCGGCTTTCGCGCCTCCAACGATTTGGCTCTGTGGTTCCTGCTCCGCTTCACGTTGAACGGTGCCCTTCAGGGCCTGTTCCTGGTCAGCGAAGTCTGGATTAACCAGATCGCGACGGACGCCATGCGCGGCCGCTTGATCGCCATCTACGCCTCAATCGTCTCCGCCGGATTCGCCCTTGGTCCCATCATCATTCAATCACTCGGAACCACCGGATGGGAACCCTTCATCGCCGGTGCTGTGTTGATGCTTCTGGCCATGCTGCCCCTGATCGCGGCTCACCGCGTTGTCCCGCCCGTCGAGCATGCCAGCGCCGGCGCCATGTTCTCATTCGTCTGGAGTTCACCGTCTGCAGCCGCAGCCGGCCTCGCCTACGGCGCAATAGAAATGTGTGCTGCAAGCTTCCTCACCGTTTACGCCGTGCGCCTAGGCTCAAAGGAAGATGCCGCGACTTTGCTGATCACCGCCTGGGGCCTCGGCAACATGTTGCTGGTCCCGCTGCTGGGCTGGCTCGCCGACAAGACCGATCGCCGCCACGTCATGATGCTGTGTGCCAGTGTTGGCGTCGTTGGCGCGGCCCTGCTTCCGTTCGCCGGTGGCGTCAGCTATTGGGCCCTCGCGCTTGTGTTCATCTGGGGAGGATTCGTCGCCGCGATCTATGCGCTTGGCCTGACGCATCTGGGCTCAAATTTCCGCGGCGGCCAGCTTGCAGCAGCCAATGCCGCCTTCTCAATTCTCTACGCCCTCGGCACTTTGGCAGGTCCAGGCCTGGGTGGCATCGCCATCGACCTGTGGAACCCGCACGGTTTACCCGTTGTTTTGGGCCTCATTTCTGCGGTTTTCCTGGGCGTCGTCACCTATCGCACCGCGACCTTTCCACGCCCCAACAAGCAATTGACTTCAAACGCCGGATGAGTAGTTTGCACCCCTCCCAATTCTATTGTGCAAGAAGTCCGAACCGAGACCATCATGGCCAAACCAACAACCATAAAAATCCGTCTGAATTCTTCTGCGGGCACCGGCCATTTCTACGTCGCCAAGAAGAACTCGCGCACGATGACCGACAAATTCAAATGCCGCAAATACGATCCCGTCGTGCGCAAGCACGTCGAATATACCGAAGGCAAAATCAAGTAGGATTGGGCCTAGGCCGCGTCTGCGACCACGCGATTGCGGCCGTCACGCTTGGCCCGGTAGAGTGCCTGGTCGGCGCGCTTGAGCAACACCTCCGGCGTATCACCGCCACCGCTTGCCGCCACACCGATCGAGATCGTCACAGGCACCTGGCGCGCCGCCGCGCTGATGGCAAACGGAAAGTCAGCCACTGACTGCCGCAACCGCTCGGCCACCATATAGGCAAAGCTCAGATCAGTATCAGGCATTACCACCACGAATTCTTCGCCACCGTACCGGCACGCCAGATCGATGCCACGGACATTCGCCGAGATCCGGGCCGCGAACTCGCGCAGAACTTCATCACCGACATCGTGGCCATAGGTGTCATTGATCTGCTTGAAGAAATCCACGTCCAGCAACAGGAACGAAACCTGCTTGCCCGCGTTGTCCGACATCAGAGTATTTAAATGCCGGGACATATAACGCCGGTTGAACAAGCCCGTCAGCTGATCGGTCACCGCCATTTCCAGACTTAGCTGCAACGATTGGCGCAGCCGGTCCGAATAGCGTTTGCGCCTGAGTTGCGTACGAACCCTCGCAATCAGCTCGTTGTGCTCGATAGGCCGCATCAAATAGTCGTTGACGCCGATATCCAGCGCCCGCACCAGACGCTTCACGTCGCCCTCATCCACAATCGTCAGGATGGGCGTTTGCCTGGTCGTATCGAGACTGCGCAGCGTCGCGCAAAACCGCAACCCGTCCTGCTTGTCCAGCGACAGACTCGAAATCACGAGGTCGTAATCACCGCCCTTGGCCCGAATGATGGCTTCCGTCGTTTGCGGAACCAGATCGATGTCGTGCTCGCCACTCAGCGCGTTAGCAATCCGCTGCGCACTTTGGTCGCGATCTTCAACGATCAGAATACGCCCCCGCCCGGGCTGCGCGATAAACGCCGGGCCCTCCGCCTCCGCCAAACCCATGCTCTCGCCGGTGGCCTGACGCAAACGAAGTTCGTCCACCATCGTCTTCAGGCGAACCAGGCTTCGCACGCGCGCAAACAGAGCAACATCGTTGACCGGCTTGGTCAGAAAATCATCCGCACCCGCCTCAAGCCCCTGAACGCGATCGGCAAGCTGATCCAGCGCCGTCACCATGACGACCGGCAAATGCGCCGTCGCAGGGTTTGCCTTGATACGCCTGCAGACTTCAAAACCGTCCATGCCCGGCATCATCACGTCCAACAGGACGATATCCGGCAGCTCTTTGCCGATCAGTGTCAGCGCCTGCTCGCCTGAATGTGCAGTCACAACGTCAAAATACTCCGCACCGAGTTTGGCCTCGAGCAGCTTGACGTTGGCTGGAATGTCATCGACGACGAGAACGCGCGCGGTCATGGAAGAAACTCGTTAGTGCAGAAACTTGCGGATCGTCTCGAGAAAATGCATCACTGATATGGGCTTGGAAATATACGCCTCACACCCACCCTGCCGGATCTTCTCTTCATCGCCTTTCATGGCAAATGCAGTGACCGCGATCACGGGAATTGCTTTCAGCTTTTCATCTTCCTTGAGCCACTTCGTCACCTCCAGCCCCGACACTTCCGGCAACTGGATATCCATCAGGATAAGGTCCGGAACATGCTTGCGGGCCAGATCCAGCGCCTCCAAACCGTCCCTGGTTTGGATCGTCCGGTAGCCATGCGCATCAAGCAGGTCGTGGAAGAGCTTCATATTGAGCTCATTGTCTTCCACGATCAGAACAGTCTTGGCACTGGCATCCATGGTGTTCTCCAGACGAGGTCTTTTCGGCCCTGTCTCTGTCATCTGCGCCCCCAATATGGGGTACATTTTTTTCGCACCATATTTCACCTGAACAATGTTAAATAAGCTTTTCGGAATACCAGAAAGACCAACAAGTTTTACAACACAGTTTTCTCAATATGGAACACTGACGGCCATGAAGCGAGAGTTTGCCATCGAAATCTCTGAACGCGCCCTGATATTCCTGGCCAACCGCCCCGAAGACCTTCAGCGTTTCTTAACCGCCAGCGGACTTGACGGCATCGATTTGCTGGAAGGAACCGGCGACTCAGCGATTCTCTCAGCCGTCTTGAACCACCTCGCCAGCGAAGAATCGCTCGCCAAAGAATTCTCCGAAGAAGAAAAACTGAAGCCCGGCACCCTCCTGCAGGCCTGCACCGCGCTCGACCCGCACGGCTCATCCTCATGGTAATACTCGATCCCGCCAGACCCCTCATCATTTGTGATGCCGATGAAGTTCTGCTGCAGTTCATGACAGGCCTCGAAGACTTTTTGCATACGCTCGGTTACTTCCACGACTTCTCGTCATATCGAATCCACGGCAACGTCCGCGACCAGATCACGAAAGAGCGTATCGCCGACGAGCGCGTGACCGAACTCTTCGGCCAGTTCTTCGCGACGCAAACCCCGCACCTTCAACCGGTTGCGGGAGCCCCAGCCGCACTTGCGAATTTGAGCAGGGAGGCGCAAATCCTGGTCCTCTCCAACCTGCCCGAAACATCGCGCAACGCCCGCATCGAAAACCTCACGCGCCACAACATGCCCTACCCGGTGATTGCGGGCCGTGGACCCAAAGGCATCGTCATCAAAGACCTCATCGAAGGCTTTCACCAACCGGTAGTCTTCATCGACGACCTGCCGCCGCACTTGACCTCAGTCGCCACCGAAACCCCGCACGTCCACCGCCTGCACTTTGTCGCCGATCCGCGTCTGGCCAAACTGGTCCCACACTGTCCGGATGCACATCGCCGGATTGACGATTGGCCCACAGCGCAGGATTGGATCACCTCAGTAATTCGAACGGGCTGACATGGGCGTGCTCTGCCGCGAGTGCATGAAACTCTTCGATGAGGCATCACCGAAACGCTGCCCCGCCTGCAGAAGCCCGCGCCTGACGAACCACCCGGAACTCAACCACCTCGCCATCGCTCACATCGATTGCGATGCCTTTTATGCCTCCATCGAAAAGCGCGACGACCCTTCGATCGCCGACAAGCCGGTCATCATCGGTGGCGGCAAACGCGGTGTCGTCTCCACCGCCTGCTACATCGCCCGCACTTTCGGTGTGAAGTCCGCGATGCCGATGTTCAAAGCCTTGGCCGCCTGCCCGGACGCAGTCGTCGTGCGCCCCGACATGCACAAATACGCAACCGTCAGCCGCGACGTCAAACGCCTGATGCAAGAGACCACACCGCTCGTTGAATCCCTTTCGCTCGACGAAGCCTTCCTGGACCTCACCGGCACCGAGCGCTTGCATAAATCCACACCCGCCCAAACTCTCGCTCGCCTCGCGAAACGCATCGAAGACGAACTCCACATCACCGTCTCTGTTGGCCTCAGCTTCAACAAATTCCTCGCCAAAATCGCCTCCGACCTCGACAAGCCCCGTGGCTTCAAAGTTATCGGCCGCGCCGAAGCCCTGGACTTTTTAGCGCCACGCCCCGTCACTCTCCTGCCCGGCGTCGGCAAAGCTTTCGCCCAATCCCTGGCCCGCGAGGGGATATTCACCATCGGCGATGCCCGCCGCCGCAACCCAAACGACCTCACCGCCCGCTTCGGCGCCAGCGGCCTCCGGATCTGGCGCCTGTCAAATGCCGACGACACCAGAGCCATCGAGCTTGGCACGCCCGCCAAAGGCATCTCCGCCGAAACCACACTTGAAACCGACACCGCCGCCGCCGGCATACTCTCCGAAATTCTCTGGCGCCTGTGCGAGAAAGTGTCCTCCCGCGCCAAGGCGTCAGAACTCGGCGGCAAAGTAGTTCAACTCAAACTAAAAACTTCAGACTTCAAAATCTTAACCCGCCGTCACACCCTTGACCGTCCCACGCAACTGGCCCGCCGCCTCTTCGAAACAGGTTCGAGCCTTCTCGCAGCCGAAACCCACGGCAACCGCTACCGCCTGATCGGTGTCGGCCTCGCCGACATCGTTCCCGCATCTCAGTGCGACGAGGCCGACCTCATCGACACCCAGGGCACCCGCCGCGACGCCGCCGAACACGCCATGGACAAAGTCCGCGCCAAATTCGGCTCGACCGCGATCAAAAAAGGCCGCTCGCTCTGAAGACGTGCCGGAACTCAGACTCGCGTGACACTCAATGTGACACAGACCATTTTTTAGGTGACAGATTCCAGGTCGAATTTCCAATTTTCTGCGCGGAAAGCTTCACTTTTTTGAACGGACAGGTGATACGGACGCTATATGTTTTTCAGTCGGCTTTTTTTGGTACTCGCCTTGTGGTATTTGGGGTCAGGTTCGATTTCTCTCCCGACCCCACTCAATCGTCCCCGGCTGATCAAAAGGTTTCGTATAGGCCTGAACCCTTTTCTTCAGATTGGCGGCCTTGCCAACATAAAGCACATCACCGCCCGCACCGCCCGCCGCCAGATGCACGGTCTCTCCGCCGGCGCTTGCGCGCGCGCTTGTCGGCGTCGGCGGGAATCCGCAATACATGCGCAGCCAACGCACCGCGGGGCGCCCCAACGTCCACGCGTTGAACGATCGGAATCCGAGTTCGGTCCGACGGATCAACGTGCGGTAATTGTCCACCACAAGAACGTCGCCCGCCTTCAACATGATCGGGACAGCATGCTCTTCGGCCACCGCCATGAGCGTGCGGTGCAGAGATCCGACGGCGGCGCGCTCTTCCTGTTGCGTTTTGCCGCTTTCCAGATTGAGCCGGTTCGCGTCGAACGACATCCATTTGTTGTAGTGCTGGTTCTGGCCCGGCGTCAGTTTCACCTTCTCGCCGCCGAGGATCTTTTGGATCGATGAAAGCCCGCGCGACGACAGATCGTCGTTCCAGTGATCGAAAAACTCGTAGGCAACGTGGCGCAACATGGCGCGCTCGCTCTCGCTCAGCGCATCGATCACATGATGCACCGGCAAGACCCAAAACGGATCTTGGATCGGATTCTCGACGCAAAAATAGACGGCATAGCGCGCCGTCACCGCGCCCGACGTCGCCGACGGCTCGTCGACGAGCGCGAACTCGGGGACCGCTTGCCGCCAGCGCCGCGGCACGTCTTCGTCGCGCGCGAACTGGTCGACCTCCGCGCCCGGCGCCGTGAAATAGTCGCGGTAGGCGGCCTCTTCCGTGAACGTCCGCGACCTATGATGAGCGCCCAACTCCGACAGAAGGCCCGATCCGATCAGGTCGTAGTATGACTTCTTCAGATACCACTTCTGACGGGTCATCCGCGGCTTGCCGTGATTGAATTTCGGACTGGTCATCTTCGCCGAATAAATCGTCGGCAAATGACAGATCGGCAAAAGATCGCGGATCACCAAAAACGGCGCGCTCGTCAAACCCTCTTTGAACTGCGTCAACCGCTCGCCCAACTTACCTTGCAACCCGAAATGAGCGACATCGTCGCCGAACCGGCTCGGGTGTTTGCCGAAGGTCTTGCTGAATCTTGGACCCAGTTTGAACTCGGGACTCACCAACCCATACACCCGCTTGAACTTCGAATGGGACTCGCCGCCCGTTCTAATCGAGCGCCGCACCGCGACGCGCAACCAAATGCGGTACCAGAACCCAACCTTCGCGGTGTTTGCCTTGACGAACGCCTCTTTCTCTCGGCGCTCTCGCGGTGTCCTATAGTAAAGCACTGATCGAGCCCCCACCCGCGGCGCACACGCAACATTACGCGCGCACCGCCTGCCGCGCACGAAGCCCGCTCGCCCTGGACCGGACCTCTGCGTCGTTCAATTTTCCAGATACTGGACCAGGAAGCACACGAGTGAAAGGTCGTGCAATGATTTTGCCGACGGCGATTGCATGAATAGCGCAACGCCGCATGGTTCACTCTCGAACAACTACGAAACAAAGACGATCCGCTGCAATGCAAAATAATCTCGCTCCCACGAGGTTACCTCTTTTAGGAGAGTCCTGTGGCACGGTGCACAACTCCAGCGGATACACGGGAAAACACATGTAGCGAACCGTCGCTCCCGTGCCACACGAAGCCTAATTCGCCCCTGCCGTGCGCGCGCACACGTGATCGGCACGCAACGATGTGCACAATCCGATCGCGATTGGATTGAATACACATGCGCTCCCCCTTCAGCGTCTTCGCGCGCAACGCGCCTGCTCCCGCTGCACCGCAGCGTGCCGCCGCGCGCGCCGGCACGCCGTCGTCCGCGCGGGATGCGGTTTGGCCCTATTCGGGCTCCTATTCCGAAATTCTCGACGAAGGCCACCAGCGCCCGCCGCCGTCATTCGGCACGCCGACGCTCGTTTGGCATCTCGGCATCTGGCCCAAGGCGATCGGCGGCGATCTCGATCCGCGCACCGACGACCCGAACCTGAAGCTCGATCGCCGCCGCGAAATCTACGAAGCCAACAACCGCGAGTTCTTCAATGAACTCGGAACCGTCCTGGCCGCGTTGCAACAACACGGCCGCGTGGCCGGAACGACGTTGCGCAAGCTGATCGTCGATCGCCCGAAACTAGCGGCCGCCAACGTGCACGCTTTCGAGATCTGCGAGCCCCAATCGCTGACTTTCACGATATGGTGGCAGGACTCGGCCGGGCGCACCACATTGAACACCTCGCAAGCGTCCCCCGCGCCCGGCGACTTGCGGATCCGCGTACAGGCGCAGACCCATCTCGACCACGCCACGCTTTTGTTCTACCTCGACGCGGGCAAACCGTGGGACGAACGGCGCGTTACGAGCGCGCAAAACGCGCCCGGCAAGCGCCGGCGCGCGATCTTCGAACACGTCGAGTCCGTCAAGTCGATTTGCGACCGGCAAGTCGCCGGCGGCCAGGTCGAGCTCGATCGCATCCCCGAAGCGGGCGTCACCGCCGAGGATGGCCGGCGCCTGCTTGCCGCCGCGAACTACTGCTACGACGAGATCTGGCAGGACTTCGCCGCCGCGTTCGGCTTCGGCGCCTTGATCTCGCTCGACGCGCACGCGCAGTCCACAGTCAGCGAAGTCTTCGCAAGCTTCCGCACGCTCGTGATCGCGACCGACGGCCTGCCGACACCCGCCGGCGAAGAGCGCAGCCTCGCTGCCGCAAACTTGAGGCGCAAGATCGGGCTCGCGGCCGCGCCTCACGGAACGGCAAGCACCGGCATCGGCTTGTTCGAGACCTTCGATCACAAAAGCGGCGAACCCAACACGGTTCTGAAGGCGCACTGGCCCTTCATCCGCCGCATCTCACCCGGCGCCGACGATCGCGACTTCGTCGCCTGCGGCGTGTTCGGCTGGCGCGCGCTGTTCGTCACCTCGCTGGGCTCGCGTATCGAAACCGCCGAACGCGACGAAGCCGACAACCCTGCCGCCATCGTTCCCGGCGGTGCTGTCCCGCCGATCGACAACTCGCCGCGCGGCCTGCACGCGCCCGTACAACAGCTTTTCCTCACCAAAGGAAAACCGCACCGCCAACAAATCGGCCGCCTCGTCGAGCGCACCAACGCCGTCGGAACGATGCGCCTTTATGCGCTCAGGAATTGGGCCACAGTCCGCAACGCCGGTATCCACATCCGCCTCATCGGCGACCAACTGGACGGCATCCTCACGAAGTGGAGCAAAGAGCGGCGCGTGATCGACAGCCTCCACCCGATTAGCGAGGAAGAGTACGACGACCGCGAAACACAAATCATCAAGGACCGCCGCATCCGCGCGCTCAACAAACTGATCCACCACACCGAGTTCAAGCTGATCGAGCTCGGCGCTGACCTCGACGGTATCGGCCAGGGCGGATCGGGGCGTCTGCTCTATGCCATCAACCGCGCCAAGCATTTCATCGGCGAGTTTCGCCGCCTGCTCGGCACGATGAACATCGACAACATCCCGACATGGACGACGTACGATCAATTCGTCGACCGCGGCCTCGCGCCCACCTTTGAATCGATCCACAGCACCGGCGATCGCCTGCGCTCGTTGCGCGAACGCCTGCAATCGGTCACCGACATGATCCAAACCAGCGCCCTGATCGTCGAGACGGAAGCCACTGAAAATAACACGCAAACACTGAAGCAGCTTGCCTACAATTGGCAAGGTATCGACATGGGGCTGGCCGTCACCGTGTTCACTCTGCTTGTTCAGATCGTTGCGACACTGCCAGCCGACATCAGCACTGCCACGTGGAAGGATTGGATCGCGATCGCGCTGGTTCCGTTTCTGACAATTTTTTCCGCATTGCTGATTTGGCGGTCGATCATCCGGCCGTGGCTCAAGCGAAAGAGAAAATTGAACGAATAGCCCGACGACATCCGGTCGCCCCCTCGACCGCGCTCAAAACATCGGCGCCCCACCGGCGCCGCGCCATGACTGCAGGGGGACTGAATGCAAAGCGTCTACGACTTCATCCTGACAAACCTCAACAGCATCTTTTTGATTGTCGGCACGACGGCCGCTGCCGGCATTGTCAACTACTGGTCCACCTACCGCTCGAGCGTGAACACGGCGCGCCACAACCAAGCGGTCGACCGCTTGAACCGCCAACTCGGCGATCTCTACGGGCCGTTGCGGATGCTGCGCTTCGCCGGCCAAACCAGTTTCCGTACGTTCAAAGAAAAGTACTTCCCCGATCGCCCGGAACTGTTCTGGAAAGGCGTCGAACCGACGGAGGAGGTCTACGCCGCCTGGCGCGTCTGGTTGAAACACACGCTGATGCCGATCAACAAACAGATCGAACGCCTGCTTCTCGAACACGGCGACCTGATCGAAGACAACGAGATCCCGCAGGCGGTTCTCGACTACTTCGCGCATGTCAGCACGCTCGACGCCGTCATCGCGCAATGGGACCAAGGCAACCTTAAGGACTTCAAGTCGGGCATCCGCTACCCGACCGAGTTCAACAAGCACATCGACGACACTTACAGGAAGCTGGTTCGCCGCCGGCACCACCGGTCATAGGCCGACATGGCAAGGCGGAGGGAGCCGCGATAGACTACCGCGCCCTCGCCGAGCCCACCCCCATGCGCATCCTCCTCGCCCTCTCGTCCCTCCTCCTCACAGCCACCGCCGCGCTCGCCGCCCCGGCGTTCACGTCGCCCGGCTGGTATCAGATCGCCGACACGATCTACGGGCCGGTCGTGGAGCGCGGGCCGTATGCCGATGAGGATGCGTGCAAGGCCGACCTGCTGCCCAACGAAGCAGACGCGAACTATGCGTGCGAGTATCTGACCGAGCGGCCGAGCTGGGACGACTAGCCCTTCTTATTCACCCAAGTTACGGAATTGAGCGACGGGTGTAGCGGAAAGCCGCAATTCGATTCATGATTCTGTTTGCGACGCAGATTCATCGGTCGATCGAGGAGCGCCACACCCGTCATGAGCGAAGATATCGTATTGCCGTTCGATCTTCCATCGGTTGCGCGCAAAAAAGTCAGCGTGGGCTTCGACGGCGGCCAGCTTTCCTCGGATGCCGGCGTTCTTGTGCTGCGCGGCGTCGAGAAGAAGCTTGGTCTTGCCGCCCGCCTTGCATCGTGCATTCGCGACCGGCGCATGCCCGAGCGCATCGAGCACACACTTGAGGAGATGCTTCGGCTGCGGATGTTCGCGATTGCGGCGGGCTACGAGGACGCCGACGACTGCGATTCGTTGCGCCACGATCCGCTCTTCAAGATGGCGGTGGGCCGCGCGCCGGAAAGCGGCGATCCGTTGTGCTCGCAGCCCACCATGTCGCGGCTGGAGAATGCGCCGTCCAAGATCGAGATCGCGCGGCTGGCGGCGGCGCTGGTGGATCTGTTTTGCGACAGTTACCGGCGCGCGCCGTCCTCGATCACGCTCGACATCGACGATACGGTCGACGTGGTGCACGGCCAGCAACAGCTCTCGCTGTTCAACGCCCATTACGACGAGCGCTGTTTCCTGCCGATCCATATCTACGAAGCGGGGAGCGGCAAGCCGGTGGCGATGATCCTGCGCGAGGGCAAGACGCCGTCGGGCGCGGAGGTTCGCACCGTCCTGAAGCATGTCATCGGACGCATCCGCAAGCACTGGCCCAGGGTCCACATCGTGGTGCGCGGCGACAGCCATTACGGCCGGGTCGAGGCGATGCAATGGTGCGAGAACCAAGGCGTCGACTACGTTTTTGGCTTTGCCGGCAACGATGTGCTTCATGCGCTGACGCGCGAGGCGGCCGAGGCGGTGTCCGTGCAACGCGCGCTCTGGGGCCAAGACAAACGCCGCGGCTTCAAGGCCTTTCGCTACGGCGCCAAGAGCTGGGACAAGGAGCGGCGCTTTGTGGCGCGCATCGAGGCGACGCCCAAGGGCCTCGACGTGCGCTATGTCGTCACCTCGCTCAGAGCCGGGGCCAAGCATCTTTACGAAACCCTCTATTGCGCGCGGGGCAACGCCGAGAACTTCATCAAGTTGCACAAGAGCCAGCTCGCCTCCGACCGCACCTCGTGCCGCGATCCCAAGGCCAACCAGTTCCGCCTGGTCCTTCACACCGCCGCCTATTGGCTCTTGCTGACGATGCGCGCCGTCGCGCCGGCGCATTCGCCGTTGCGCCGCGCGGAGTTCAAAACGCTACGCCTTCGCCTGATCAAGATCGCCGCGCGCGTGGTGGAAGGCGCGGCGCGCATCCGCGTCTTCCTGCCCACCGCCTGTCCCGAGCGCGACATCTTCCGCGCGCTCGCCGGACGCCTCTGCGCCGCGGGACCTTGAACGCCGCGGCGCTGTCGCCGCTTCGAGCCCTTCGTCGAAACCTCAACCAAGAAAAATAAATCGTGAAACGCCGCGTCGCCATCATCCGGCGCGATCACCGCGACGCGCCCGGCAATCAAAAGTCGCGCCGCGCGCCCCAACTACGCTATTCTTGGTGAATAGGAAGGGCTAGCCGTTCCTTCTCGATGGCAACCAAGATTTCGCCGTCACGCATTAGGCAGGCGGAGGCGTCGTGAGATGTGTGCGCACCTAGAATGAGCATTCTCGCTCCCCTTCCTCAGCCATACGTGGGTCTTCGAAACGTCGCCCCTGCCAAAACTGGCGGATGGCGCTGGGGATGGGCGTGCAAGATTCGTGTCAACGCCTCCCATTGCGCCGGAAAAAATGCCTCAACATGTGTCATGTCGACTCTCGGTGCTGCGCAGTCGCGGGAACGGGGCGTAAGGGTAACCTTGTAGTTGAGCCCGATTGAATTTTGGTGAGAGCTCCGTCAAACGAAACTTGCAACTCTCCGCCTCCGCGGTGCTCGATCACAACGGAGTCCCGACCGACGATGAGCTTAAGATCACAATCCTTCCAGAACAGGTGCACTTCGATCTCTTCCCACGCGGCGGGCATACACGGCCGGATTTCCAGCACTCGTCCCTTGCCGGACAGCCCGCACGCTCCATAGACCAGCGCGATGAGAGCGCCTGCGCAAGCCCCGAAATGGATTCCGTTGCGGTAATCCAATCTCGGAGAAAAATCCAAATCGTACCGAGCGGATTGCACGAGCAGCGTCCGAAGCAGTTCAGCCTGGCCGGACCATCCGGCCGCAACGGCATGGGGTGCAAGACTGAGGGATGAGCCGTGCACCGTTCTTGGCTCGTAGTAAGCCAGATTGGTCCCAATCGCCGCTGGACCAGCGAACTGGGGTAGCAACGTCAGCAGCATCAGGACATCGGCCTGCTTGGTCAGCCTCGTGGTGAAAGGCTCCAACCGATTGGCGCTCTCCTCTTGCTCATCGCTCAGGCGCGGAAGGCCCCCGCTTGGATCGTCGAGGCGAACACGATCAGGCAGGTCGAAGTAGCCCTCAAAGACGGGGAAAACGCCTTGTGAATCCGCCGCCGGCAAATAGATCTCCGAGGAGCGCTGGCGCCACAGTGCTCGTGCCGCCGATCCGGCGCCCAAGGCATCCATTTCCGAGGCACGACTCGGATCCGTTTGTTCGAGGCGGTCGAGCGCACCGGCGCTCCACCCCAGCGCCCATTTCGCCAATCCGTTCGTACCGACATGGTGGTCGACGGGGTAGTGAAACTCGTCAAAGCACATAACACTTCTAGCACCGCGCGCGCCCACTTTCGGATCTAGCCGAACGAGGTCGGCGAGATACGTGGAAGTGCGGGCAACGAGCGGAATGCATTCGCGCGCGAAAAATTCAGCGTCCCCGGTCATCCTGAGATAAACCGCCAAGGAATAAAGCACGCAGGCCGAGAGGTGAAAGACCAACTCGCCGCTCCATTCTCGGCTCGTTTCACCAGTGAACGGATCGCGGATTGTCGACGGCGCAGCTGGACGACCTTGACGATCCGCCTCTTCAGGAAAACGCGCGCCCACGAACCCCGAGCGGCGCGCAAACTGTTCGGCCTCGCCTAGAGTCTCGATGCGAAAACGCAAGAGCGCCTTAGCCGTGCGAGGTTCAACCAGGGCCAGCCACGGACCGAGATACAATTCGGTGTTGAAGAAAAAATGTCCGGAATGATACTCGGAAGTCAATCCGCGTGCGGCGACGTTCGTTGAAGGCCGTTGACGATCTAGGCATTGCAGCATTTGAAACTGAGCAAAACGAAGGCCGACAACGTCCCGCATGGGGCCCCTGAGTGTTGTTGCGCATGCCCACCGCCCTGCCCAGATCGCTTCGTGGTCCTGCTGCAAATCGTCGAATGCCGCAGACGCAAGACGGTTCGAAATGGGCTCGCATGAAACCGTCGCCAGCGTGTCGATGACGCCGGGCCCGTCGAGCCGAACCATGATGCCGGCGATGTCCCTCTCGACGAGTTCCGAGGCTACGCCGTCTGACCTAAGCGCCATTGTTCCCCAGACCCGCCGGTCTGCACCATTGATTGCGCCACTAACGCCAATCCTTTTCCCCTCCGCGTGGGCCTCGTCGACTACGAGACATTTGAGTCTGACGTTGGGGTGCATGCCACCGAAATCGCCATTTCCGTCGCGCCAGTCGAAGCCCGCAGCAAATGCGATTGGCGCATCGTGATTCAGCGGTTCCAAGATGGTCCGGGTCGCAATGGTCTCTGCCCGCGAGCCCGGGAGGAACCATTGTCGGGAAACGCGCGTGCGCCGCCCTTCAACGTCAGTGAGCACGGCAGACCACTGGGTTGTGGCCCGATAAAGGTCTAAGCTTTGGCTAAACTCGACCACGCCGCAGCGCGTTGGCACCAACGGTGCGCCGCCTACGTAGAGTCGCCACCACCCCGGATTGAACAAGTTGATGACATGACTGGGAACGGTCAGACCTGGTCCGTACGCGTCGAAGTGAAAGAAACCTGGTTGACTCTCGGTTTCCTCGAAGTCGACCGTTGCGCGCAGACCAATGCGCCCGTTGGTCAGGGCGAACAGGGTCTCGTAGTATTTGTCCTCGCGCGGATCGCGCGCTCGGCGGACAAGCCTCCATCCATTATCGGACGGGCATGGATCACGTTGCGAGGTCATGATGGCCCAAGTTTCCGAACAGCGCCAATCTCCACTAGATGGCGGAGATTGAAGTACTCAGAGGCGGAAGGATCGCCGATGCGGGTGTCACGAATGGCGTTGCTGATCTGACGGGCGCCATCCTCGATTCTCAGGCGGCAACGAAAACCGAGCCGCTCAGCAATTTTCGCTGCTGTCACGTGGTACGATCGACGGTCCAGAACCGGCTCTACGACGATTTTGCAGTCGGGCCTTACAGCGTCCGCTACTCGACGAGCGATCTCCAGCACGTTGTGGTTTGACGCGACCACGTTAAAGCTTTCTCCCTGAACCAACTCCTTCGGCGCGCTGAGCAACAAAAGATACGCCCGCACCAGGTCGTTGATCACGACATTTGGTCGTTTCTGTTGACCGCCGTGAACGCGGACGACTCCGTTTGCGTATGCGTTGGCAGCGAAAATGTTTACCGTCAGATCAAGACGCGTGCGAGGCGACCAACCGCAAACGGTAGCAGCGCGAAGATTTACACCCACAAATTTGGAATCACTTTCGGCGCTCGATACTGACGGGCGAAGACGGGGTCATGTCATAGGCCGGCGACAGTCGCCAATCGCGATCAGGGGCGATAACCGCATGGTTGCGCGGATGATCGTCGATGCTTGAGATCAGAGCGTCGAAGCACATGCGCCGGAAGAGCTCGGCCGCATCGCGTTTCGGGTCGGCGCTGACGCGACGCAGTTCCTCGGCCAGCAGGATGTAGGACCAGCGCTCGCGTGATTGCGGACTTTCGTCTGCGCGGAGCAGAGTGAGCGAGCTCACCATGCGCGCCCTAAAATATCGGAATTTGTTAATTTCGCGGATCCGTCTACGCTAGTTCCGATCGGTCTTTGATACGATGGAACCGTCAGAGTGCATGCCGCGAAAATCGAGGAATAAAGTGAGCAATTTCAAAAGCGTGATTTTCTGACGGTATCTGTGACGGTATGGACATTTTACCGCATAAAAATGTCAGGACAATTCAAGATGTTAGAGTCCTCGTAAACGATCGAGTGGGAGTAGTTCGTTATCGCAATAACTTTCAAGGTCTAGAATAGTGACGTGCAAAATGACCGCCCTTGTGATTGGCAACGCGGCCTATCCCGGCAGTGCGGCACTGAAAAATGCTGCAAACGATGCAAAAGACATTGGCGCCAAGCTGCGCAAGTACGGGTTTGACGTGATTCTTATCACCGAGGCTTCTCGGGGCGATATGGGCAAAGCTCTGAAGGTGTTTCGAGATCAGCTCAAAGACAAGGAAGTCGGCCTGTTTTTCTTTGCGGGCCATGGGATGCAAATTGACGGCAGCAATTATCTGATGGCGTTGGATACAGATATTGATGATGAGACCGATGCGAAACACTCATCACTATCACTCGATCACGTTATCGAAGTATTGGATAAGTCTCCCGCTAGCACAAAGATCGTGGTGCTCGACGCATGTCGCGACAACCCGTGGGAGCGCGCCTGGAAGCGGTCTCAATATGTTCGCGGCCTTGCCTCAGTTTATGCGCCGAAGGGAACCATTATTGGCTTCGCCACTTCGCCAGGGCAATATGCATATGATGGTGGTGGTAAGAACGGTTCATATACGGCGGCGCTTCTGCAGCACATCGATGAACCGGATTTGCCCATCGAGACCATGTTCAAGCAGGTGCGGAATACAGTTGCGGCTGAGACGACGGGGAAACAAATTTCATGGGAGCACACATCGCTCTCCGGAAACTTCTTTTTCAACATGAGCCTTGGCCGAGTGCTTCAAGACTACCCTGATGCTTCGCTCGCTGATGCGCTCTTCGTCGTCGATACGGCCAAGGCTTCGCACTTGGTCGTGCAGGGCCTGAAAACCTACAATTTCACCGCGCAGAATAAGGCGCTTGAGGGACTCACCGCGACAACCGTATTGAAGATGAATCCGCACAATCTTTTCGTCGTTGGCAGAAACGTCTATCAGGCAGCATGCGGTGGTGCGTATTCGGCCGAAGGATGCGTGAAGGACTTTCTTTCAGCAACCGCCGGATACCCAAAGGGGGGACGCAAGGCAATCCTAGATGGCATGTTGTTCGAAGTCTTCTTTGATAAGCATGCCAGGCTTCGCAACGAGATCAAGGGGAAGTTCTTCGAAGAATTGTTCGACCTGCAGAAACTTACAGAGTTTAAGGACAGTTTCAATTTCTTATCGGAAGCCCTAGTTGCGGCGGGGGGCGATTTCCATTCCGTCCCAGGCCGAAATCACAACCTGGCGGTTTCTGTGGGTGCGAAGAGCGTGGGGGCACAGTATCGTGTGGAGTCCGTGTACATCGGTGGCGCTGACGTTCTTCATTCCGTCGATGACGAACTAGCAGCAGACCATCCGGACAAGAGGACTTATGGCGATTACTCGAGTGAGCGTTTGGAGCGACTGCTGTCGAAGCAACTCTTGGTTCCTGCTCGCAATCTCCGAATTACCGTTACACCTGCGGAGGCTGCAGGCGGCAAGTTGCTTTTCCCGATCGGCTACTCAGTGCGCAAAAGGTGAAGGTGGCGCCGAAGAAACCTCTCGAACGATTCGGGGGTGCGCCTCAGGTGCGGTTTCAGAAAGACCCGTGCGGACGCGATTGTCGGTCGCCGTATTCTGGAGGCAGTTTATGAGTTCGTACGATTTCAGAAGCCTCTCACCGACGGACCTGGAGGATCTTGTTCGAGACTTGCTGCAAGGCGAATTGAACCTTGTATTCGAGAGTTTCGCACGAGGTCGAGACGGGGGAATAGACCTTCGACATTCAAGTGCGCAAATCGGCAAGATCATTGTCCAGGCGAAGCACTATCGTGACAGTGGCTATAGAAAACTGCTTTCAAACCTCAGCAACGAACGTCCGAAGGTTGATCGACTAAAACCGCAGCGATATATTTTGGCAACGACGGTGAGCTTGACCCCTGACAACAAAGCCGAAATCGCGCAACTGTTCGCGCCGCATCTAGATCAAGCAGACATCTTGGGTGCGGAGCAACTGAACAACCTGCTTGGCCGTCATCCCAAGGTAGAGCAACAGCACTTCAAGCTTTGGATGAGCAGCACACCGGTGCTGCAACGTATACTTCACAATGCAACATATGTTCGATCAACGGACGAGGCGCAGAGGATAGAACGGGCAGTTCGCATCTTCGCAATGAACCGAAGTGTGTCGCAAGCGTTGGGCGTGTTGGACAAGCATCGCCTTCTAATTGTATCCGGCGGTCCTGGCGTGGGAAAGACAACGTTGGCGCGATTGATCGCGTGGCTGCACATGCAGGACAGTTGGGAGTTGTTTGCGGTCGAAAGCTTCGACGAAGCGCTGGATGTGTACGATGTGACCAAGCGTCAGATTTTTTTCTTCGACGATTTTCTCGGGCAGATTCGTCTCACGCCAGAGTCGCTCCAGCGAGACGATGCAAAGCTAATGGGGTTCATTTCTCGTGTGCAAGGATCGCCAAACTCGCGGTTCGTCCTCACTAGTCGGGAGTACATTCTGAATCAAGCAAGTATCGCTTCGGAGAAAATCAGTAACAACTTCGTGGAAGTTCGGAAGTACATTCTTGATATTTCAACGTATACTCGGGAGGTGAAGGCAAAAATACTCTACAACCACATTTATTTCTCGGGCTTGAGTTCGGCGCATCGTGGAGCGTTGCTTAGCGACGATTTTTTCATAAAGATAATTGATCACAAGAATTTCAGCCCTCGACTGATCGAATTTCTCATTACGAGTCCGGACATTGGTAAAGTTGCAGCAGATCGCTACCGCGATTGGATTGTAAACAATCTCGACTACCCACAACTGATCTGGAGCTATGCTTTTCGGGAGCACTTGTCGCGCAAGGGGAGGTCGCTGGTGGCAACGTTGTTCTTTCTTCCAGAAAGAACCAGCGTCACCGATTTGGAGCGGGGTTTTTGGTTGGTGTACCGTGCAGAAGCACAGGATCACAGGTTTTCAACTGACCACGATGATTTTACTCGTGCGATGCGCGAGACTTCCAATTCGTTCATCTATGTAGCAAATGCGACCGTTAGTTTCGTTAACCCGTCCATACGGGACTTTCTTGACAACGCCCTGATTGGGACCAGCTTTCCCCACTACGTTTTGCAGAACCTGTCGGAGTCTCGGCAAGCTGCGTTAGTGTGGGACTATCTTGCTGTCCACGCTGCGAAGCATCCAGTGCTCGATGGCAACATGACCTCGGGCTTGGCAAAAGCCGCCACTTCGCTAGTGGAGCTACCAGAACAGCACACTCGTTTGGATGCGCAAAATCGAAAATTGCAATCGAAGGAGGGGCTCTCGCTGCTCGCTCGACTGGATCTGGTGCTACGTTGGTGGCTCGTGACCAAGTCTAGCCAAATTGCGATCTGTGCCAATGCCTTATCTCGCCGGATACGCATTGAGCCGCTGCACGAGCCGGAGGTCGAGACGGCAATCGATCTTTACTCCACCGTCAGTGGAATCGCGTATCAGGATTTGCCGAACTACAACGAGGTGCTGGAAGCCTTGAGGCATCGAATGTTCGAGAGGCTCGCTAGCGATTACGAATATCTTGATGCACCCGAACTGAATATGCTCACGGTGTTCTTGGACAAAAATCCCAGTCTCGGATCCGAGAGGGCGATAGAGATCGTCAATGCGCTTATCGATGGTCTGATTGGGAATGCATCTGACGTTATCAACGAAATTGGCTCGTCGATGGATCTTGATCAATTTGAATCAGAGCTTGACGAATTGACATCATGGAGCGGCTCGAGTTCTCGCCACCTAAGTAACCTGATCTTGGAGCGACGCATAGAGCTCGATGAAAAGGAGGCGCATGAGGACGGTTACGATGGGTACGAAGGCGCGGATTCAGATCGGCCGGGCGCGCTTGAAGATGCCGGACTTCGTTCGATGTTTTCAACATTAGACAACTAAAAAGTATTGGGATTCTCTAATCGCGGCACATAAGTCAACTCCATCTTGTTCTGCGTTGTCGTCACTGTCCAGCCTGGACCATGGTTCTCTCCGTGATCGGTTCTGAAGACCGTCACATCATGGCGTTCGGTTGACGGAATTAGGGGGACGCTATACTTAATTGACGGACGCCTCGACTAAGAGTAGATTAGTGACCCGCAGGAGTGATTACAGGAGTGATTAGAAGTGGGGTCAGTGTAAACTTTTCCCGGAAAAAGATTTGAGCCCCCTACCCCCTCACCCCATCCAGCGTCATCACCGCGCCATACAACTCCGGCCTCCGGTCGCGAAACATTCCCCAGGAATTGCGTGCCACCGCAATCGCATCAAGGTCGACCGTCGCTGTCACCACCGCCTCTTTGTCGCGCCCCGCATCGGCCAAAATTTCGCCGGTCGCCCCCGCAATAGAATTAGGGGGACGCTATACTTAATTGACGGGCGCCTCGACTAATAGTAGATTAGTGACCCGCAGGAGTGATTAGAAGTGGGGTCAGTGTAAACTTTTCCCGGAAAAAGATTTAAGCCCCCTACCCCCTCACCCCATCCAGCGTCATCACCGCGCCATACAACTCCGGCCTCCGATCCCGGAACATTCCCC
The DNA here is from genome assembly GCA_034440175.1 of Alphaproteobacteria bacterium. Taxonomy (GTDB): domain Bacteria; phylum Pseudomonadota; class Alphaproteobacteria; order Micropepsales; family Micropepsaceae; genus SZUA-430. The sequence goes on along the minus strand of JAWXBO010000003.1, from coordinate 31,409 downwards.
ATGAATTGCGCGCAACCGCAATCGCGTCGAGATCGACCGTCGCCGTCACCACCGCTTCCTTGTCGCGCCCCGCATCGGCCAAAATTTCGCCGGTGGGTCCTGCAATAAACGACGTGCCGTAGAAATTAATCTCACACGTATCGCCCACCTCGCGCCCGATGCGGTTCGAGGCGATCAGCGGCAGATAGTTCGCGCCCGCATGCCCCTGCATCACACGCCGCCAATGCGCCGAAGAATCGACTACCGGCGCAGGCGGCGGTTCGCTGCCGATCGCCGTCGGATAGCACAAAATCTCCGCCCCCATCAGCGCCATGGCGCGCGCGCCTTCGGGAAACCACTGGTCCCAACATATCCCCGCGCCGATCTTGCCATACCGCGTCTCCCAAACCTTAAAACCAGTGTCCCCGGGATTGAAGTAATACTTCTCCTGGTACCCGGGCCCGTCCGGAATATGCGACTTGCGATAAAGTCCCAGCACCGACCCATCCGCGTCGATCATCGCCAAAGAGTTAAAGTGAGCATTGTTCGCCCGCTCAAAAAACGACAGCGGCAACACGACGTTCAGTTCTCGTGCCAAAGCCGAAAACTCCTTGATCAGCCCATTGCCTTCAAACGGCTCCGCCAATGCGAAATGTTTCGCGAACTGGTCCTTGCAAAAATAGGGCGTATCGAACAGTTCCTGAATCAAAACGACCTGCGCGCCTTTCGCCTTCGCTTCACGCACCAGGCGTTTCGCATTCGCGACATTGGCCGCCCGGTCTGGCCCGCAAGCCATTTGCGTGGCGGCAATTGTGACCTGTCTCATCGCTCGAACCTTTCCGCTTTCAACGCCTCGCCCGCCGGTTGCTGCTGCGTGATGCAGTGAATACCACCACCGCCTTGCACAAGATCAAGGCTGGGCACCTGAACAACCCGCCGGTCAGGAAACGCCTTCTGCACAATCCTGAGCGCCTCACCATCCTTGGGATCGTCGAACGACGGCATCACCACCCCGTAATTCGTATAGTAGAAATTGATGTAACTCATATCAAGCCGCCGCCCGTCATGGCGCTCTCGGGGCGCGGGCTCGGGAATTTCGATAATCTCCAGCGCGCGGCCCTTCGCATCCCGCGCCGATTTCAGACGCGCCAGATTATCCCGCATCACCCGGTCATTCAAATCGCCCTTCGATTGAGGTGCATACACCATCACGCGGCCGGGCCCCGCAAAGCACGCGATGTTATCGACATGGCCATCGGTTTCATCATCTTCTAGACCTTCTCCCAACCAGATGATTTTGGTAGCGCCAAGATAAAGTGCCAAGCGCTCTTCGATCTGCTGTAAGCTCAAGTTCGGATTGCGATTGGCATTGAGCAAGCACTGCTCCGTCGTCATCAACGTCCCTTCGCCGTCGACCGAAAGCGAGCCGCCCTCCAGCACCATCGGCCCTTCATAGCGCCGCATATCCAGCGCCTCGATGATCCGCCCACTCAGGGCCGCGTCATTTTCATAGGGATGATATTTGTTCCCCCAACCGTTAAAGCGCCAATGCACACCGGCAACGCCGTCGCGGCCATCGGTTACAAACACCGGGCCGATATCGCGCGTCCACGAATCATCGATGTCGACTTCAAGAAATTCAATGCCCTTGCCCAGCGCCATCCGCGCTTCGTCCTTGTCTTGAGGACGCACGGCCATCGTTACTTTCTCGAACCCCGATATGGCACGTGCCACGCCCGCAAGGCCCACCTGCGCCCGCAACAGACCCTCCGCCGATCCCCACGGCTCCAACCGGCACGGCCACGCCATCCAGGTCCGCGCGTGGGGTGCCCATTCCGCCGGCATGTACAAACCGTCACGCACCGGGCAGCGATCATCGGCATCAAGTCGTTTTGTCATCGAATCTCACTATCTGTCAGTTGCAAGGGTCTTGGCAATTTGCGAGGCTCACGTTTCTTGCATGGCCAACCGGAATTCGCAAAGGGACTGCATCATGACCGGACGCATCGACGCGCACCTCAAAGACCTTGGAATCACTCTACCCAAAGCCGTCGCGCCGGTCGCAAATTATGTGCCCTTCGTCGTCAGCGGAAACCTGGTGTTTGTCTCAGGCCAGGTGACCTTGGGTCCGAACGGATTGGAATATGTGGGCCAGGTCGGCAAAGACTTCACCGTCGAACAAGGTCAAGCCGCAGCCAGGCTTTGCGCCTTGAACATCATAGCCCAGGTCCGCGAAGCCTGCGCCGGAAATCTCGACCGCGTCAAACGCTGCGTGAAACTCACCGGTTTCGTCAACGCCGTACCGGGCTTTGCTCAACATCCCGAAGTCGTCAACGGCGCTTCCGACACGATCGTCCAGGTCTTTGGTGACCGGGGCAAACACGCCCGCGCCGCCGTCGGTGCCGGCTCCCTGCCGCGAAACGTGGCGGTCGAGGTAGAAGCCATTTTCGAAATTGATTGAGTTGTGACACTGATATTTTCACCGCGGTGAATTTCTACCTTGACCAAGCTTCAACCAAGCGCACGCCTGATTGAATCAATCTCGGCGGTGTCACCTGCCTCATGGGATGCGCTGGCAAACCCGCATGGTGCGCCGTTCAACCCATTCGTCTCGCACGCGTTCCTTTTTGCGCTTGAGCAAAGCGGATCGGCAACACGGCAATCCGGCTGGCAACCCGCTCACCTCTTACTGGAACAACCAGGCGCTCTCGTGGGCGCCGCGCCGATGTACATCAAAAGCCATTCTTATGGCGAATACGTTTTCGACCATGGCTGGGCTCAGGCGTTCGAGCGCGCAGGTGGCGCGTATTATCCCAAACTTCAGATTACCGTACCCTTCACCCCGGCAAGCGGCCCACGCCTTTTGACCGGCGGAAATTCCCAACACCGTCAGGCCTTGGCGCGCGCCGTCATGGCCTTCGCGCAAAAACTTGTACTTTCATCCGTACACATCACATTTCAACAACAGGACGAAGCCGAAGCGCTGACCCAACTCGGCTTTTTGCCGCGCCATGATCAGCAGTTTCATTGGCAAAATGCGGGCTACCGGACCTTTGACGAGTTTCTCTCAGCCCTGTCCGCGATCAAGCGCAAAAATCTCCGCCGCGAACGCAAAGAAGCGCTCAGCGCCGGGATCGAGATCGAACTCCTGACCGGCAGCGATTTAAGAGAAGCGCACTGGGACGCCTTCTTCGAATTCTACACCGACACGGGCTCGCGCAAATGGGGTTCACCCTATCTCACGCGCAATTTCTTCAGCCTGATCTCACAAAGCATGGCTGACCAAACCTTGCTGATCATGGCCAAACGCCAAGGCCGCACTATCGCAGGCGCGCTAAACTTCATCGGCTCAGATACGCTCTATGGCCGCAATTGGGGGGCCATAGAGCACCACCCCTTCCTGCATTTCGAATTGTGCTACTATCAGGCGATTGAATTCGCGATTTCAAAAGGTCTGAAAACCGTTGAGGCCGGCGCCCAGGGCGAACACAAGCTGGCGCGTGGCTACCTGCCCGTACGCACGTACTCGTCCCACTGGATCGCCCATCCCGGTCTGCGCGATGCCGTCGCCCGCTACCTCAAAGAGGAACGCCGCGCTGTCGGCGAAGCGATCGAAGAATTGGGCGAACATTCTCCCTTCAGGAAACCGGAGTAACACCATGGCCTACGATCCCGACAACATATTCGCCAAGATCATTCGCGGTGAGGTGCCGTGCTTCAAGGTCTACGAAGACAACTCTACCATCGCCTTCCTGGACATCATGCCTCAGGCCGAAGGCCACACCTTGGTCATCCCGAAGGAACACGCAGAAACCATCTTTGACTTGAGCCCCGACAGCGCCGCCGCCTTGATCACCACAACACAAAAAGTGGCAGCAGCCGTCAAGCAAGTAACCAAACCGCCCGGCATAATGCTGGCACAATTGAATGGCGCCGCCGCAGGGCAAAGCGTGTTTCATATCCACTTTCACATTATTCCGCGCTCGGGCGGCATTGACCTGAACCTGCACGCGCGCGACAAAGCTGACTTCGACAAGTTGAAATCTCTGGCCGCCAAAATATCGGCCGCGCTGCAATAGGGCCTTAGGTATGACTAAAATCGCTGTCATTGGCGCAAGTAAAGGTTGTGGACTGGAAACCGTCAAGGATGCGCTGGTGCGCGGATGGTCGGTCACAGCCGTCGCGCGCAACCCCGGTCAATCAGCCCTCACCGACGCGCGGCTGGCCTGGTACAAAGGCGACGCGCGCAATGAACTCTTGCTTGAGCAGGCGATCAAAGGCTGTGACGCCGTAGCTGTCACTTTGGCAGCCCGCACTGGTCGCGAGACGGTAACAGTGTTTTCCGATGCCATCTCAACCATCCTGACCGTGATGAACCGGCAGGGCGTGAAACGTTTGATTTTTCTGAGCGGCATCGGCGCGGGCGACAGCAAGGGAAAAGGCGGGTTCTTGTATGAGAAAATCTTCTATCCGTTTATGTTGAAACGGAACTACGAAGACAAAGACCGCGCTGAATCGCTCATTATGAAAAGCCACAAAGACTGGACGATTCTGCGTCCCGGCCTGTTGACCAACCGCAAGAAACGGGGTCACGTAAAAGTCTTGTCGAAGCCCGGCGATTACCGCAACGGCTCGATCAGCCGCGCCGACGTCGGCAACTACATTTGTGACTGCATTCACAACAATCTCAACATCCACGAAACCCCGGTGTTGATTTCCTGAGCCATCCCGGCTCAATCGTTCAACACCACCGCAACCCGCATCTTGCCGCCGTCCGGCGTGAACATGACCAGAAATTTGCGCGTAATATCGCAGGCAGTGGCCAACCAATTTTCTTCCCAGGGCTGGCCACGGCGGCGAACCTTCGTCACCGCCGTATCGGTGAGGTACGCCGCTTCATCGCAATTTGATCTGATGGCGATACCATTGGCCTCACGAAACACCAGCTGCATGGCTTGCTGTTGATACTTGAGACCGGCGACCGTGCGCCCCGGAGCGGCGGCGCGAATCTCTGCCGGGCGGGTGCCCCGCGGAAAGACAAAGACATTGTGAACGCGCGTCGCCCAACACCCTTTGCCCAAAATCACGAAACGCCACACACCGGGCTTCGCGGGATCGACGCGCACCGACAAATCATCGACATCGACATAGTCGGCGCCAGAGAACACAAATACCCGCTTCCTGCCGCAAGGCGGCGCGATCAAACGGTCGAGACTGATCAGGGCCACCGCAATGCGATTGGCCATTTGCGGCGTCGTCTCCCCCCGCGCCAGCAACTGCGGGAAGTTTCCACGAATACTGATGTCTTCGTCCGCCCACACCGGACCGGCAAAGAGCAGAAAAGCAAAAACGATAAAACAAACGCGCGTCATTTCACCAATTCGGGCTCTTGAGGTTCGGATTCTTCGTCACTGTCTGTGTCTTCACCCTTGGTCTTCACTTTAACCGGCAAATGCGGCGCTTCAATGATGTCGAAGGTCAGGCCGGATTGGTCGTCCTTGAGCAACACGCGCACAGTGCCACCGCGCAACAGCCTGCCAAACAAAATTTCGTCAGCCAGCGGTTTCTTGATTTGATCCTGGATAAGCCGCGCCAGTGGCCGCGCCCCAAACGCTTCGTCATAGCCCCGCTCGGCCAGCCAGCGCGTCGCCTCCGTTGACAGCTCGAACGTCACATTCCGGTCACTCAGCTGCGCCTCAAGCTGCAGCACAAACTTCTCAACCACTCGTCCAACGGTTTCAGCGGTCAAGGCCTTGAACGGCACCACCGCATCAAGCCTGTTGCGGAACTCCGGCGTAAACAGCCGCTTGATCGCTTCGGAATCCTCGCCCTCACGCTTGCCGCGTCCGAAGCCGATCGATTCTTTCGCCGCGTCCGAGGCGCCCGCATTCGTGGTCATGATCAGCACCACATTGCGGAAGTCGATCTTTTTGCCGTTGTGATCGGTCAGCTTGCCGTGGTCCATCACTTGCAGCAGAATGTTGAAGATGTCCGGATGCGCCTTCTCGATTTCATCCAGCAGTAACACGCAATGCGGATGCTGATCGACACCGTCCGTCAGCAGGCCGCCCTGGTCAAAACCCACATAGCCCGGCGGCGCGCCAATCAGTCGGCTCACGGAATGGCGCTCCATATACTCCGACATATCAAAGCGTAACAGTTCAACGCCCATGATTTTGGCCAGCTGCTTGGCGACTTCCGTTTTGCCGACACCCGTGGGGCCCGAGAACAAATAACATCCGATCGGCTTCTCGGGATCACGCAAGCCCGCCCGCGCCATCTTGATCGCCGCCGTCAGCGCCGTGATGGCTTCAGCCTGACCAAAGACCACATGGCTCATATTCATTTCAAGATCGCGCAGCGACTCCGCGTCGTTCTTCGATACGGATTTCGGTGGTATGCGCGCCATCCGTGCGATCACATCTTCGATCTCTTTGACGCCGATCACTTTCTTGCGCTTGCCTTCCGGCAGCAGCATCTGCGACGCGCCGGTCTCGTCAATCACGTCAATTGCCTTGTCGGGCAGCTTGCGGTCATTGATGTATTTCGCCGAAAGCTCGACCGCCGCTTTCACCGCGTCGCTGGTATAGCGGACCTTGTGATAGCTCTCGTAATACGGCTTCAGACCCTTCAGGATCTTGATCGCATCGGGAATGGAGGGCTCACCCACATCAATTTTCTGAAAGCGCCGCGCCAGAGCGCGATCTTTTTCGAAGTGCTGGCGGAATTCCTTATAGGTCGTCGAACCGACACAGCGCAAAGTCCCCGACTGCAAGGCGGGCTTCAGCAGGTTCGACGCATCCATCGCCCCGCCGCTCGTCGCCCCGGCGCCAATCACCGTATGAATTTCATCGATGAACAAAATCGCGCCTTTGAAGTTCTCCAGCTCCTTCAGCACATTCTTCAGACGCTCTTCAAAATCCCCGCGATAGCGTGTCCCTGCAATCAGAGATCCCATGTCCAGCGAAAAGATTGTGCAGTCGCGCAAAACTTCCGGCACTTCATTGTTGATGATCTTGCGCGCCAGGCCTTCGGCGATCGCCGTCTTGCCCACGCCCGGATCGCCGACCAGCAAAGGATTGTTCTTTTGCCGGCGGCAAAGTATCTGGATGGTGCGGTCCACTTCGGCCTCACGCCCGATCAGGGGATCGATCTTGCCCTGCCGCGCCTTGGCATTGAGATTGACGCAATACGCTTCAAGCGCTTCGGTGCCCTGCTTGACCGCTTTCTCGCCGTCTTCTTCTTCATCGGCACCCCGCACCGGCCGCGCCTCCGTGGCCCCCGGGCGCTTGGCGATACCGTGACTGATGTAACTGACGGCATCATAGCGCGTCATGTTCTGCTCACCCAGAAAATAGGCGGCATGACTTTCGCGCTCGGCAAAAATGGCGACAAGAATATTCGCGCCCGTCACCTCTTCGCGTCCCGACGATTGAACATGAATGACCGCGCGCTGGACAACCCGTTGAAAGCCCGCCGTCGGTTTGGCATCTTCGCCGTCATCGACGACAAGTGTCGACAAATCCGTATCGACATAAGACGCAAGCGTGCGCTTGAGCGCATCGACATCCACGCTGCACGCCCGCATCACGGCGATGGCGTCCTGGTCTTCGATCAGCGACAGGAGCAAATGCTCAAGCGTCGCATATTCGTGATTGCGCTCATTGGCGAGCGCCATCGCACGATGGAGCGTGCTCTGCAGGGATTTGGAAAAACTCGCCACTCGCTCTGCCTTTCGTAAACTGCGCGCCCCTAGAACCGGACCAGTCTATCATTCCTTTTCAAGTGTGCACTGTAATGGATGCTGATGCCGCCGGGCGAAATCGATCACTTGTGCAACCTTGGTTTCTGCAACTTCGTAGGTGTAGACCCCGCAAATGCCGACCCCTTGCCGGTGCACCGCCAGCATGATGACTTCTGCATCCTCGCGCCCCTTATTGAAAAACCGCTCAAGCACATGAACGACGAACTCCATCGGCGTGTAGTCGTCATTTAGCATAAGCACCTTGTAAAGGCTGGGCTTTTTGGTCTTGGGTCGCGTCTTTGTGACAAGACCGGTCGAGGGTCCCTGCCCATCGCGATCACCGTTTTGCTTCGTCATGCTAGCCGCAAAATCTTCCCATGTTTGACGTCATTCTGTGGAGTTCATTAAATATGATGCCCCCGCCGGATTGAAAGCACCAAGTTGAGCCTGGGTTACGGAATTTAGCGAGCCAACGGCTTAACGCTACTGTTGACAAGCGCCATCCACGCCAAAGTGCGGGCCCGGTTAACCCCTAGGTCCGACCGGCCATAGACCGACCGCGAATATATGGCGAGGGTCGATTTACCGCCCTTCACGTCCAGAAATTTTACCGCCACATGGTCTGGAAATCCAAACAGGGCCGATCGCACTATAAAATCATCATAAAGTCCCGCGTCGTCCGCGAAGGAATGCGATACCCGTTTCTGAGCAATGGCGGCGCTCAGGAATTCCTGCCGCAACTTTTTCGCCCCAACGCTATACACCGCTGACACAACGTCGGCTTTCGCGAATGGGCAAAAGCCCTCAGGGGCCATCAGAAATGTATTGGGCGTGCGCGGGCGCTTGAGTGTCGCAAAATCGATACGTTGCTGTGCTGTCATGCACGTCAGTCTACCCACCTGGCACCGAAAGCAAAAGGGCTCAGAGACAACAGCCTCCAAGCCCTTTCAACCAACTCTGATGTCTGCAAATTACTCGGCAGCGCGGGCGAACGGCGTACGAATATCCTGCATTTTCTCGGTGAATTCCGCGAAGCGCGCGCTGAACGGCTCAGCCGCCTGCTTGGCCGCACCCATCCAAAGATCGTTCATCTTCGTGGTCTGCGCGACATAGGCGTCAAGCGCAGACTTGGCGAAATCGCTTTGGACTTCCCACGCTTCGTGGACACTCTTGGCACCCGACACAGCCTTGAAAGCGGCGACGCCGTCTTCAACTTGCTGTTTGGAGAAATTGAAGATCTCTCCGTTGATGCGCTCAAAGACTTTGGCGAAGGCAGTCGAGGCCTGCATGTAGGCTTCAACATTTTCTTTTCCAAAGCCCGAGAACTTCTCGAATGACTTGGTCATCGTTTCAAATCCGTTTTTCATTGCCTCGTTCCCGTTTTTCATGACGTGCTCCTTGGCCTCGCTTGCCGGCTTTTGAGTGCTCTTGCGGGCCATTTTAAGGTTCCCTGATCAGATCGCTTCGCCGCATATTTGAATTAACCGTCAATTCTAAGCGGCAATACCAAATGCTGCACTGCAACATACGAGTTATATGAGGTATAGTGCCACGAATGTCAAGTAAAATTTGTGCGTCGCACAAAAAATTGTGCGACTGCACAAACTCTTTGTTAACCAAACAGCAACTGGAAATGTGTTCAAGATTGGCTAGCAGGAGTCGATTGACAGAGTGCTTAACCCTTGAGGCGGAATTCTTGTCCATGTTAACACTTTCCAAACCGGAAAAATCTGACAAACTGCGAACTAGCTGTCGGCCACGGTGGCATCGGTGAAAGTTCTGGTCTGCACTTTGTTGTAGGACTGAGTACGGAAAATGGTAGGGCGCGTGCGGCCACTCAGACTTTTGATATCAGTGCTGGTGATGCTCGGCATTGTGTTGTCGATTGCAACCGCCGATGCCGCGCGCAAAAAGAAGCGCGTGCGCCATTATCGCGCGCCCGAACCTTATGTCGAAAAATTCGCCGCCGTCGTCGTCGATGCCAACAGTGGCCGCGTTCTGCACGAGCGCATGTCGAACGATACCCGCTATCCAGCTTCGCTCACAAAAATGATGACGCTGTACATGCTGTTTGAGCAGATCAACCGCGGTAACATTTCCCTCTCCACAAGGTTGACGGCCTCGGCATATGCCGCCTCGCAAGACCCGACCAAACTTGGCATAGATGCGGGCGAAACGCTGACCGTCGAAGATGCCATCAAAGCCCTAATCGTACGCTCCGCCAACGATGTCGCCGTTATCGTCGCCGAGCACATCGGTGGCAGCGAGTATCAATTCGCTACCAAGATGACGCAAAAGGCGCGCGAACTTGGCATGACGCGCACCACCTTCGTCAACGCCTCCGGCCTGCCAGACACAAACCAGCGCTCCACCGCCAACGACCTCGTCATTCTAAGCCGGCGGTTGATCGGAGATTATTCCGAATTCTATCCCTATTTCCGCCTGCAGAGCTTCGTCTGGGGCGGCCGCAGTTACGCTGGCCACAACAACCTTTTGCGCTTCTTCGACGGCGCTGACGGCTTGAAAACCGGCTACACCCGCATGTCGGGATTCAATTTGGCAAGCTCGGCCACCCGTCAAGGCACGCGTCTGATTTCCATTGTCATGGGCGGACGCTCGGCCCGCGAACGCGACGTCATGACCGCCCAATTGCTCGAGACCGAGTTTACAAAACTGGGCCTCGGACGCCTCGCGCCGGTGGTCATAGCCATGTCACCTCTGGTTCTGGATGACGACGAAGCTGCAGCCGCGGAAGCCACCGAGCGCGCCAGCGAATCCAGGCCCCAGCCGCAATCCGCATCATCCGGGTCATCCGGCATCATTTCTGCGGCTAACGCCCAGCCCGCAGTCGTGGCATCGCTTGCCTCGTCACCGCGTGAATACGGACAAGGCGACACCGCAGATCAGGCGCGCCGCGGCATACCTGTGACTGGCGGCAAATGGGGCATCCAGGTTGGCGCCCACTCCTCTCGTGACAATGCCGAGAACCAGTTACAAAGTGTACGAACGCAAATGCGGGATCTGTTGTCCGGCGCCGCCAGTGCTGTTGTAGCGCTCGACGTCAACGGCGACACGTTTTTCCGTGTGCGCTTCGGAGCTTTCACGCCAAAGAAAGCCGAGACCCTCTGCGACCAAATCCAGAAACGCGGCGTCAGCTGCCTGGTGGTCACCGACGGCGCCTGGGATCAAGCGACGTCGCGCGCCAGCCTGCCGATCGCCGTCCGCTAACCGGCAGCAGCGACCTTCGCAAACTGCGGCAAGCGTAGCGCTGCAATCAACCCGCGCACTTCGGCCCGTGCAGCGATCTGGCTCATCGTGATCCCGCGTGTCTTGCCTTCCATCAGATCCAGCACCGTCAGCCCTTTGGGAAACAGTTCGCGATACACCACCCGCTCGCTCAGGCCCGGCGCCAGGCGAAACCCGATGCGCTGCGACAGCTTTGTCAATGCCTGGGTTACCCGCCTCTTGTTGTGCGTCTCCATGGCGGACATCCGGTTGCGCACCACCAGCCAGTCAATCGTCCGCCGCCGCTCTATCATCTGGCGCTTGCGGCTCTCCCAAACGAACTCCGCGTAGATGCTGGGCGTTTTGGCCTCGTACGTTTCAGGATCGACGCTGGCCAGCAACGCGAAGTCGACGAAACTGTCGTTCAGCGGTGACACGATGATCGTGGCACTCGCATGCGCCACCCGGCCCAATGCCGTATCCGCACCCGGACAATCGACAACGATGACATCGCATTCCTGACCCAATTCAGAAACCGCAAACTCAAAACTTGCCCGCTCCGGCGCCAGCGTGATCAGCTTTGGCAGTGCGACCGGCCGCCCCTGCCGCTCGGCCCACTGCGCCCGGTTGGCAAAGAAGTGCGAAAGGCTCTGCTGGCGGTGGTCGAGGTCGATCGCACCGGCCCTGAGACCCGCCGACATCAAGCCCGCAACCAGATGCAAGGCGACGGTCGATTTCCCCGACCCGCCTTTCTCGTTTCCAACCACAATCACTGGAGGCGTTATCCCACCCATGCCCCGTTACACCGAATGCCAAAAGGCGCTGATTCGCCTGGATCGCCCCAATTTAGCACCGGTGCCTGTCCTAATCTCGAGAAAAACCGGGAGACTTCCGCCACGAAACTCTGGGCGAACAGAACATCGGACACTGTCCTAAAACACTGTCCTGTTTGTCCTGTCTCAATTGTCCGATCGACCAACGAGACACAATTCTCCCCACGCAACCACTACCGCCCGAAAGAACCCTATTCAATTGTCAAGTCGCAGCGCCCGGCAGACCACCTGCCGGACGAAAATAATCACCGAAATATATAGGCCACCCGCTAAAGGGACATATAGGGAACAAACACGCTCCTGTCAAGCCCCCTGCCAAACGGCCGCATCACGGCCTTGTGATCGACCAGACGCATCCGCCCCGATAATCTGACACCAACAGGGAATTGACCATGCAGATCATGCGAGTGCTTGCTGTGGCAGCCACGGCGCTTTCCGCGCTTGGCGCCAACAGCTCCATCGCCCACGCCACGTGCCCGCCCGCGAACTATAGCCGCGCCCAACTCGATGGGCTCAAGGCGGCAAAATGGCTCATCGCCGATGACTCCGCGCGCAACGCCCTCGCCCGCGCCCTCACCGATTGCCTCACTTCACCCGACCCCGCACTGCGTGACGGGATCGCCTACGAAGCATTGTTCCATTTCCTGCGCGCCCGCCTGCTCACGGACGGCACCATGCTGTCCCTGCAAGACGATCTCGAAGTACGCCTCACCGCCCCCGAAGGCGCCGGCTTCGAACGCCCCTTCGCTGCACTGGCGCTCGCCGAAATCGCCCGCGCCGACCGCATCAAGACATTTCTTACCCCGCAACGCCGCGCCCGCCTGCTCACGGCCGGCGTGACCTATCTCACTGGCGTGCGCGACTATCGCGGCTTCGATGATCGCGAGGGCTGGCGCCACGGCATCGCGCACGGCGCCGATCTGATGCTGCAGCTGGCGCTCAACCCGGCGTTTGCCAAGCCCGACCTTCAACGCATTTGTGACGCGATAGCATTGCAGATTTCACCGCCCAGTCACTCCTACATTTTCGGCGAACCCCAGCGTCTCGCCGCCCCCATTCTCCAAATCGCCCAGCGAAATCTTTTCAGCCAGGCCGAATGGAGCGCATGGCTCGAACAAGTGGCCGCCCCCGCACCGCTCGCCTCATGGAACGATGCCTACGCGTCGACGGCCAACCTGGCACGCCTCCACAACGTTGATGCCTTCATGCAAACACTCTATCTCAATGCGCGGCTCAACAAGAGCGCGGACGACGACACCCTGCTCCCCGGCGCCGAGGCCGCTATTCGAGCACTGCCGTAACAAACGCCCCTCACCGCGCCTCTGTTTCATGCGGCACTGGCACGAAGGCTGGAGCTTTACAGGCCTTCATCCCGTCGATCAGCGCGCTGCGTTGTGCCAGGTGATTGAGATAGTCGTAGAACAAAGGCTCGGGCATCAGCAGGTTTCCGGCATGCTCGGGGCCTTGCGTCGAGACGAAGACACCCCCGAAGGTTTGCCACTCCCGCCACCCATTCCAGCCGAGCCCTCGCAACCACGCCGCCGCAGCGCCAGGGATCCTCAGTGTCGTAGCAAATCCACCGCGCAAGTCCGCACGCGACCATGTCCCCGCCACCATCCGGGGCTCCCTAAAAGTATACGAGCAACCAAAAAGTGGGAACCGGTTGGCGACACCCAGTTCGCGGTCGAAGAATGCACCCGACCATACGCGCCGGTACAACCGGCGCCGGTCCGGCCCCCGAAAGCGGCGCGCGATCAAGCCCGAGGGTTGTGAGATCGTACCTGGCGCCGATTGCTCGATCTCCATCACCTGTCCAGGCTTGACCTTTTGGGCCTTCAGGCAATTCCCGCGGCAATCGGAAAAGAGCCGGCCATGGAGCGGAAACAGCCACGCCGGCGGCGCATTTGAAACCGACCCGCTCGGCGCCAGCGGCCGATGCACGCGCTCTGGCTCGCCCACTGGAAACTCGCCCGGCCGCACCACGCTGGGACAGCCGTCAGCTAATGGGCCGCTTGGCATGACGTAGTAAGTGTCCTCCCGCGTCTGCGTGGGTTGTCCCAACGGCGGGTTGTTGACAAAGCTGACATCGATGGGCCCGCTCAGCGTGCTCGCGGCTTGCGACTTCAGTCGCCTGCACAAAGGCTCCTGCTCCGCGCCGCGCCACGCCTGCCGGTTGCTGCGCGGCCCGTCCGGCGTTTTAATTTCAATCCCGATCCCGAACCACGATCCATAAGTGCTCGACTTGCGATCCCTCACACTCCCGAATAAAGCTCCGAGGAACACTTCTGGATAGCGCGTCTCTATCACCACGCGAGCGGGCAGGCTGGGACCAATGATAGGACGCAGAAGATAATTGAGCGGAAACCAAAGCGGTGTGTACTCCGCATAGATGCGTTCGTAGAACGGCATCGCGTTCCAATCTTTCTCGCGTCGCAAAGTGTCGCCATAACGGTCGGCAAGGATCGCTGCGTCCACGACCCGCGCCAACAAGGGCACAACGATTTCCTCGTTCCGTTCGTGACTCCACAATCTCAGCCACCAGCTTCGCTTTGTCTCCGGCTGACTTTCGAATTTCAGCCGCACGAACTGCCCGACCGCCTCCTCCGGTCCTTCCGGCAAACACGGTTGCTCCAGCACCATCGGGCTCTTGCCCCAAGGTTTAGGAAACTCGAGGAACGCAGGAACCAGTTTGGCGGGCCCCTCCTCTTCCTCCTCCCGGCGTACAACATGCTCTCGATACTTGCGCCGGTCCCCCGCTGCCATGCGGTACTCCGTGCGCAAGACCGGGAGCGTTCCGTCTTTGAGAAACTTCGAAATGGCATCGCGCCGCGCCTTCGCACTCGCCCGAGCCACACCGATCGACTGCCGGAGAAACAGCGGGTGCACTTTATCGATGAAAAGCGAAAGTATTCGTTGCCGAACGGTCGGGAGCCATCTCAACAACTCGAATATCCGCGTCATCATCATCATGAGGGGAAATAAAACGGTCACCGCAAATGAAAACGCGATCAAAATCAAAACAGCCTGTACCGACCGTTGCTGTCCGCCGCTCCCCGCGAACGCATGCGCCACGAGCGTGCCGAATTCGTTGAAAAGCGGTACGAACGGCTCGACAACGCAAGCCCCGATCATGTGCATCAGCCAAAGGAACGCGATCCAGCCTGTTGCCTTGAACAAACCGCCTACGAGCAAAGGTGCAATCCTGTCTGCGGCCCATGCGACGATGTAATAGAATGTCAGCGACAAAATCGCGTAAAAAGTGAGACACACGCTGTAGAGCAAGCTCCGACCCAACAATGCGAAAGAGCCCAGAATTTTGCTCCAGTCGGAAGGTTTCTCGCACAACTGTGCACAGCACTGGGCGCAACATTCACTGCAACTCGCGGGCTGTGTGGCCAATTGCATAGCGATCGCGTCCAGGATTTGCGAAACCAGGGTTCCGGTTTCAGACCACTGCCTGACCAGGGTTGACCAGTGTTGAAACAAGATGCCCCAGACGTAAGATGCGCCCGCCGACAGCCAGCCCCATACTTCGGCGGCATTGGCACCCGCCCACGAGGCCCACTCGGGCGCCAACACGGAGAGGAAATCGATAGCGCGCGCACACTCGATAGCCCAGTAAATCAACACCGCCGCGACGACAGTGAAGATCACCAGCACAACGAATTCCCCTACTGCGTGCCCGACGCTCCTGATTGCGTTCATCCCCTTCTGCCCCCCAAGGCAGACGGGCAAACCATGTGGTCTATGGCCTAACCTGACAAGTGTATCCGGGCGACAAATGCCCAACAAATGAGGTGCCGCAGGGTTGCACACACGCGAGGGAAGTGGGCGACGCTACCCACTCGCCCGGGAAGTGTTCGCACTCTCCAAACAAGCAAGCCAACGCCCTCCTGCTCGCCTCACGCGCGAAACAGCCTGCCACTATTAAAGGGACATGATAAAACTCACAACCTGCGGCGCAGGTCCTGGTTCAGTTCCTGCACCTGGAGCGGTTCGTCGAGGCGGGACTTGTACGCAAGTTCGTTCTCGAATACGCGCATCACATAGTTGCGCGTTTCGTCGAACGGGATGGTTTCGATCCAGTCCACGGCATCGATTTCTGGGTCGCGAGGATCGCCACGCAGGGTGATCCAGCCCTGGATGCGCGAACGGCCGGCGTTATAGGCAGCAATCGTCAGCACGTACGAGCCGCCAAACGCCTCGAGGAGGTCTTTCACATGATAGCAACCGATGGCGAGGTTCGTCTGGGGCAGAAACAGATCGCCGGCACCGGCGTAGGGCAGTTTGTAACGGCGCGCCACATCCTGCGCCGTAGAGGGCAGGATCTGCAAAAGCCCACGCGCGTTTGCGGTGCTGGCGGCCCCTGGATCGAACTCGCTCTCCTGCCTGGCAAGCGCAAGGATCAGTGAAGGCGGCACGCCCGCCACGGCACAACTGGCTGGCAGCTCGGCCAGCGGGTAGAGCTCATCCAATCTGGTGACACCAAGGGTTTGCGCTTTCTTGGCACTGCGCAAGGCGGCATAGGAGTTGCCTTTTCCTGCAAGCCGCGCGCTGAGCGCGGCAGCACAGCCCGCCGTCTGGCAGACATCAATGGCGGCATTGGCAAAGACGTTGGCGCGGCGAGCATCGCCGATGAGAAAGAGCGTGTTGGAGGCCAGCACGAGCTCTTCGATGCCTTCGGTCGCGGGCGCGGCGGAAGGTTTCACCGACGGACTTGCGCCGGGTTTGGACCCTGTTTTCATCTCGAGCGCGAGACGGCCGTAAAAAGTCGTGGGCTCCGCGGCAGCGATCGCCAGCGATTGCTGCGCACTCGCCTCATCATCTAGGGCCTTGAACGCCTGCGCTTTCCAATAGTGAGCGCGGGCGCGAGACACCGGCGACTTTGCAGCCCGTTCCAGGTTCTGGAAATGCACCAAGGCCGCCTTGGCCTTGTCGAGTTTGCGCAGCGCAATCCAGCCGGACAGAAATTCCGCCTCCAGATAGAGTGCGATTTCGGTGCCGGCTGACAACTGTGTCCCCGACGCCAGCCTGTAGGCGGCGCCGTAGTCCGGTGTGTCAAGCGCAGTACGTGCGGCGAGATTGTGTTCCGGCCACCACACGCGCGCATACTGTGAAGGCAGGGCGCCGGTTTCATCAGCTCGCATGAGCAGTGGCCAGGACTCCGTGCTCTTGCCAGATTTTCTGAGCGCCACGCCTTGGTCATAAATGAGGCTGGCGGCCCAGGACGGGCTTGGAGCGCCTTCCACGGCGTCTTCCAGTTCAACAGCACTTCCAGACTGGATCTTGATCCTTGCACCGGCCGCACCTTGCGCCTTGGGCGACAGCAAGGGCAGCAGCTCGTTGGCGCCCTGCCCATTCCGGTTCCACAACAAAGCGTCGGCACGCGCGAGATGGTCGTCTGCGGAAAGCGGCATAAGCGAGGCGCCTGCCCAGTCCTGGTAATCCGAGAAGTTCAGCACCAGTGCGAGCCAGCATCGCCTGACGCTGGCAAGTGCATCAATATTGCGATCATGCGCGAACAGGAATTTTGCATACGCAAGACAGCCACCACTGGTGCGGGGCGGGCGGGCTTTGAACCAGTCAGTGCCCTTGGTTTCGATGAGGTTTTCGGCCAGAATTGCTTCCTCGCCGCGCTGCACGATAGTGCCTCGACCGGGCCAGGTGGCATGCGCTGTCAGAAACTCATTGATCTCGTCGAAGGTCGCACCGGACCCGGAAGTAGAAACATAGCGCCATTGCACGAGGTCGCGCATGATCGGCGATTGTCCTGCGGTTAGCGTTTTGGCGCCCGCCCAGTCTTTGGCGTCCTGCGCCGCAAAGGCCTTGGCGAGCGCGTCACTATCCCGTGCGCCGGTGGCAGGAGAAGAAACAGCAACCGGGGATGCCAGCATCATTACGACGAAAATGCACGCCACAAATCTATTGATCATTTTATCAGGGGACACTTTACGACTTGACATTCGCCAGGGATTCCTGCGCAGGGTTGATTGGCACGGGCGGTCGTCCCGGATACTCCCTACCACATAACCCATTACAGCTCCCCCCGCCAGATCCACAGAAATCATTGCCCTTCGCCCGCGTGCGGGAACCTGCGATAACCGTTGAGAAATATGTCATGTCTCCGTATTACTCGCTGACATCAACAAACTCGGAGGACAACGCGCCATGCAGCTGAAAGACCGGATCATTGTCATAACCGGTGCCGCCAGCGGCATCGGCCGCGCCATGGCCGTGCGCTTCGCCAGGGAAGGTGCCAAACTCGTCGTTTGTGCCGACCTCAACGGCGCGGGTGCCAGGGCAGTGGCAGACGAAATCGGCGGCGTTGCGTTCGAAACCAACGTCGCCAGGGAAGACGACATCCGCCATCTGATCGAACGCGTCGAGACCGATCACGGCCCCATCGGTCTTTTCTGCTCGAACGCCGGCATCGGCGTCCCCGGCGGGGCGGAAGCGTCGAACGAAAATTGGGATCGCATCTGGGACATCAACGTCATGGCGCATGTCTGGGCGGCGCGCCACCTGGTGCCTCGCATGATCGCACGCGGCGGCGGTTACCTGCTCAACACCGCCTCCGCCGCAGGCCTCCTCTCGCAAATCGGCTCGGCACCTTATGCGGTGACAAAGCACGCAGCCGTGGGACTCGCCGAATGGCTCGCCATCACGCACGGCGATCAAGGCATCAAAGTCTCTGTATTATGTCCCCAGGCCGTGCGCACGGCGATGACCGCAGGCAACCCCGATGGCGTCGCCTCGATCGACGGCATGATGGAGCCCGATACCGTGGCCGAAGCCTGCGTGCGCGCAATCGAGGCCGAAGACTTCCTGATCCTGCCCCACCCCGAAGTGCTTGAATACATGCGCCGCAAAACTGGCGACTACAACCGCTGGATCGCCGGCATGCGCAAACTGAACCGGAAATTTCGCGGCTGAGACATTGCGCGATGGCCGGCCTGGAATGCGCAAGCCGCAAGCCTCAGCGCGCCCGGCGTAACATCGGCGTTACCACCGGTGACTTGCCCGATTGAATCCGCCCCATCACCTCGAAGCCATGCCGCTCGTAAAATGGAATGTTGCGCGGGTTCGACGATTCGAGATAGGCGGGCAGTCCCTCGCCGTCGATACGCGCCAGCGCATGCTTCATCAATAGTGCGCCCAAGCCCTTGCCTTGCCGGTGCACATCGACTCCTAGCACGGCCAGATACCAATGCGGTTCTTGCGGATGAAACTGCCCCATCTGCTCCACGATGCCGACAAGGTCGCCGCTCACTTTCTCGGTCGCCACCCGCTCAATCAGCCCACCCATAGCCTCTTCATCGACACCTACGCCCGGCGGCAACCAGAATGCGGCGGCAGAAAAATCATCCAGGCAATGCGCCGTGCCATGCTCCAGCGCCCGCCCGCCCAGCGCAAACTGCGCCGCACCCAGATTTTGCAGATAAACGCTCCCATCCGCCATGATCCAGCGCAACACCGGATCGTCGACAAACGCCAGCGTAAAAATATCAAGCGCCCTCTCGCGCTCGTCCTTTGTGACAGTCCTGACAGCAACCGGCAACATATGGGCGCACTCCTGATTTGGCGCACGAGTTTACACAATTCGAGCCCCGGTCAAAAAGCTGACCAAATCCCAGTTGAAACCGCTCCTTAACTCATATATGACTACTGTAGTCATAAACGGAGATTTCCTCATGCGAAAAATTCAGCTTCGCGACGCCAAAACGAACCTCTCCGCCGTAGTTGATCGCGCGGTGGAAGGTAAGCCCTCAGTGATTACGCGGCACGGAAAGCCCCAAGCCGTGATCTTGAGCTTTAAGGAATGGGAACGCCTTTCACACGTACCGTCCTTCGGCCGCTTGCTGATGTCGGCGCCGGCCAATGTAGAGAAATTAGCCGCGCGAAACCCCTCGCCGGTCCGCATCGCAGACTTGTAAAGTGTATCTCGTCGATACGAATGTAATTTCGATGGCGGCGCCTTCGAAAGCGCCACTGCAGCGAAACCTCGTTGCATGGATGGACGCGAACTCCGACGCACTATTTCTGTCGGCGGTCAGTATTGCGGAAATCCAGAACGGAATAGCCAAGGCGCGCCGTGTGGGCGAAACCCGCAAAGCAACCGCCCTGGACGCTTGGCTCGAGACGCTACTCCACCTCTATGGCGACCGCGTGCTTGCTTTTGACGCAAGTGTCGCGCGCATCGCCGGAAACATTTCAGACAAGGCCCGCGCACTCGGCCGCCCACCCGGCTTCGCGGATATCATCATAGCTGCAACCGCAACCCATCACCGCCTCACCTTGCTCACGCGCAACGTGAAGCACTTCCAACCGCTGGGCGTTGCCTTGCACGATCCCTTCACCACGCTGCCGGAATAGTCTCCAACAACCACAACTGATCGCTACGGCTTCACAAAACGGTAAAGCCCCACGTCGATAGTGCGGGCGCGAAATCCGGCCTCGCAGTAGGCAAGATAAAGCTGCCACTTGCGGCGGAAGCGCTCGTCAAACCCAAGTGCCACGATCTGGGGCCAGGCACTGTCGAACCGCTCGCGCCACACAACAAGTGTGCGCGCATAGTCCAAACCGAAGCTCAGCACCGGCTGATACACAAGCCCCACCGCCTCCGCCTGGCTCTTGAGAATTTCCGTCGTGGGCAACAATCCACCCGGAAAAATGTGGCGCTGAATAAAATCCACGCCGCGCCGGTAAGCGGGAAACAGGCGCGGATTGATCGTGATAGCCTGGATCACGGCAACGCCACCCGGTTTGAGCCGGTCTCGCAGCATGCGGAAGTACTCCGGCCAATAGGCCTCACCCACGGCCTCGACCATTTCAATGGATGCGATCCGGTCGAAGATGCCGCCGACGTCGCGATAGTCCTGCAATCGAAGATCGGCTCTGCCATTGAGACGCAGCTTGGCATACGCAAGCTGTTCCTCCGAGAGCGTGATGCCCGTCACCGCAGCACCGGCGCCGGCCGCTGCCTCCGCCAACCCGCCCCAGCCGCACCCTGTTTCAAGCAGCGTATGCCCCGGCTGCAGTCCAAGCTCTTCAAGCACCAACTGGTATTTCGCTGCCTGTGCCGCTTCAAGACTCTGGGCACCATCCCTGTACCGGGCGGATGAATACGTCATCGTGCCGTCGAGCCACAAACTGTAGAAAGTGTTGCCGAGGTCGTAGTGCGCTTCGATATTGCGCTTCGAACCGCGGCGGCTGTTGTTGCGCCGCAAGTGCCAAATCCGGTCGATCAAGCGTCTGAGGCTGGCGAAACTGGTCGCGCGGTCCAGAATTTTTCCGTTCGCCAGGCAGAAAGAAAACACCAGTGCGGGGTCAGGGCTTTGCCAATGGCCATCGACGTAAGCCTCGCAAAGGCCCAGGGACCCACGGCGGATCGATGCCCAAATGGCCCTGTATGACGTTAGACGAAGCTCGGCGGCCGGCCCTTGCGATGCGTGCCCGAATTCGATTTTGCGTCCCGATGGCAATGTCAGGACAAGATGGCCTGCAACCACACCCCAAGCGCGCAGGCCGATAGCGGCCAGCAATCGCTCAAGCACAGGCCTGCGCGTCTCCAGGGAGTCACTTGTCATTTGCGGCCTTTTGCTGTCGTGGAGAATGACACTTGTGTCCTCGGCGGGGTGGGGCGTTTCTCCAACCGCAAGCCCTTGAGCCATAGCTTGAAAGCCTCCCAATGAATGGCGCCGATAATCTTCAACGGCAGCAGCGGCAGACCGAGGAAGGAACGCAAGAGTTTTCGATCGGTGAGCGCCATACGCGATCCCGAGAACCAGGCCGTCATCCGCGGACCATCAGGCGTCGTCAGCGTTATGCCAAGAGTCAACTTATCGCCAGGCACCCCAAGGGCGAAATCATAGTGTCCCTCAACCGAGTTGAACGGCGAAACATACAACGCCTTGGAACAGGATTGATGCAAGTTGCCGCCGGCGGGAATGACGTAAGAATGCCGTTCGCCGAAAGTGTTGTTGACCTCGTAGATCGTAAGCCGGAGCCCGCCGCCGCCATCGAACCCATAATAGACTGTGATCGGATTGAACACG
The DNA here is from genome assembly GCA_034440175.1 of Alphaproteobacteria bacterium. GTDB lineage: Bacteria > Pseudomonadota > Alphaproteobacteria > Micropepsales > Micropepsaceae > SZUA-430. The sequence continues at coordinate 9,573 of JAWXBO010000003.1, read as the reverse complement.
AAACCCAGAACGCGCGGATAGCAAAGCATGAAAACGCGCGCGACCTCGGTGCCGTTCTCCGCAGCCTTGACCAGCCGCCAAACATGGTCGCGGATCGAAGTCCCGGTGCCCGGTCCGTGATCCCGGTCGTCGATGCTGAAGAGATTGAACCGGTTATAACTGAACAGGCGCAGCCTGCGGCCGAGATGCTCCAGCTCGTCGATGTCGGCATACAGATTGTAAACACGGTAACGCAATTTGTGTCGCACGGGCACCCGCCGCCGGTGGACGACGTCGCCATGATACAGACATGAACCCGGTGCGCTCACTCCGCGGCCTCGAATTGCAACGGAGGTGATGCGAGAGTCCGCTGATGAACGTGAATGCGCCCCGACGGATTGGAAACGCTCCATGGCCGTTTCAAGTCCCCGAGTTGTTCCGCGACTGCCAGACCGGCCTGAAGTCCATCCTCATGAAAGCCCGCGCCGAAGTAAGCACCGCAAAACCACGTACCTCGCTTGCCCTGCAGCGCCCACAATCGTTGCTGCTCCTGCGCCGTCTCAACAGTAAAGACCGGGTGTTCATAGACGAACTCGCGCTCGACTGTTCCGGCAAGCGGCTCTCTGGGTGGATTGACAGTCACAAAGAAGTTGGTGCTGGCCGGCAAGGGTTGAAGTGCATTCATCCAATAGGTGACGGCGCCGGTACTTTCCTCCCCGCTCGACTGATAATTCCAGCTCGACCAAAGCCGGCGGCGGCGTGGCATGAACGACGCGTCCCGGTGCAGCACCACGCGGTTGCGTACATACGGAAAGGCAGACAGGCAGCGCTGCTCCTCCGGCGTCGGATCGCCGAGCATTGCCAGCGCCTGATCGGCATGGGCGCCAAGCACCACATGATCGAACGTCTCGTGAAAATCGTTTTTGGCGTGTAGGTGGATTTGGGCGTTACGGCGCTTGATCGACGTAACCTGGCAGCCGGTCAGCGTGCGTATGCGTTTGCCGGCCATCAACCTGTGCACATACTCGCGCGACCCGCCCGTGACCGTTCGCCATTGCGGCCGGTTGACGAACTTCAGCAAGCCGTGATTGTCGAAAAACTTCAGGAACGAGCGGGCCGGGTAGGCGAGCATCCGCTGTGGTTCGCAAGACCAAATAGCCCCGGCCATTGGCAACAGATGACGCCGGACAAAGTCGCTGGAATATCCCTGCTCCGCCATGAATTGTCCAAGCGAGACATCACCACCAACGCCAAGCGCCTGGATCCGCGCCGTGCGGAAAAATCGGGCAACATCACGCAACATCCGCCAATGGCCGAGATCAGACAGATTGCTCAGATGACCCAGCATCTGCAATGCGCCGTTGCCGGAATATTCGTATCGCCCACCGTCGAGCGACACGCCAAACCCCATGGACGTGCCCGTGGTCGGCAACTTCAGATGCTCGAACAAAGCCGTAAGATTAGGGTAGGTGCCTTGGTTATAAACGATAAAGCCGGTATCGATCGCGACCGGGACGCCGTCCATAAGGCAATCAACAGTGTGCGAATGGCCCCCAAGGCGATCATCCGACTCAATCAGCGTCACTGTGTGGCGTTGCGACAGCAGCCAGGCAGCAGAAAGGCCTGAGATTCCGGAGCCGACGACGGCAATTTTGAGGGGATCCAACGATTCATGCCTTTCAGTGTCCGGGCTGTATAACGTACCGGGAAGGCAGTTGGATCAATCGCCAGTATGATTAACTTGCAAACCGGTGATCCGGTGCCGGGCGCAAAGCGTAGGAGTAGTATTCGATGAAAGGATTCATCTGTGCACGCAATGGCCTCGGGCATGTCGACAACAGATAAACTGACCGCCCGGCAGTTGGAAGATCGGGCCGCCCGGCGTTTGTTGCAAAGCGTTGCGCAAAATCTCGACCGGGAAGCCTTCAGTGAGTTGTTCGATAATTTTGCGCCTCGCCTCAAAAGCTTCATGATGCGCAAAGGAGCCGCGCCCGATCTGGCCGAAGATATGCTGCAGGAAACGTTGATCCTCGTGTGGACCAAAGCCGGCCTCTATGATCCGGCCAAGGGTTCGGTATCGGCCTGGGTCTACACTATCGCCCGCAATCTGTGGTTTGACCGCGGCAGACGCGTATCGCTCATGCCGCTGTCGGACTTGGGTGATTACGATGCTCCATCTGGGGAACCGGGAAGCGATGAACTTCTGACGCGCAAGCAGGAGGCCGGTCTAGTGGCCCAGGCACTGGCAGAAATTCCAGCCGAGCAAAAAGAGGCGCTGATGCTCTCATTCGTCGATGACTTGCCACAAAGCGAAATAGCATTGCGGCTTAACTTGCCGCTCGGCACCGTTAAGTCGCGCATGCGGCTGGCCTATGGACGTTTGCGTAAGACTTTGGAGAACCTCAATTGAATATCCACCAACATTTGGACCCAGCAACCATCCTGGCGTTTGCGGCGGGAACCCTCGATCCGGTGTTAAGCGTCGTTGCGGCAGCCCACATCGACTGGTGCCCCGTCTGCCGCAGCACCATGCGCGATGCAGAACAGGTGGGTGGCGCGCTGCTTGAAGGACTTGATGGAACATCGGTGTCGGACAACTGCCGTACCCGGACCCTTGATCGTCTCGACCGGGCAACGCTGCATCGCTTTCCCAGAAGCCCGGCTTCACGCGGCGAGGTCCCTTTGCCGCTCGCGCATGTATTGGCCGGCCAAAAGCTCGCGGATCTCAAATGGAAAACCAGGGCGCCCGGTTGGGCAATGGTCGACCTTCCGGTCCCCGCTTCATCCCGCAGCAAGCTGTTTCTCGTCCGCGTCGCGGCAGGGACGGCAATGCCCGAACACGGCCATGGCGGAGAAGAAATCACGCTGATCTTGTCCGGTGCTTACAATGATCGCCTCGGGCGGTTCGCTCAAGGCGACGTGGCCGATCTCGACGTCGATATCGAACATCAGCCTATCGTCGAACGCGATGCGCCGTGCATCTGCCTCGTAGCGACCGAGGCGCCGACACGCTTCAAACACTGGGCCGCCCGCCTCATGCAACCGTTCATTGGCATTTGATGACCAAGGTACTGGTAAGCTATGGCGTGACGTTGATCGCATTTCTGGCGATCGATTTCTTTTGGCTGGGGTGGATCGCCAAGAGCACGTACGTCGCGGAAATGGGTGACCTGATGCGCAAGGACCCCAACCTTGTCGCGGCCGCCGCATTTTACCTTCTGTATGCCGCAGGCCTGACGTTATTCGCCGTCCTGCCGGGACTCAAGGCGGACTCCGCCATTCAAGCCATTGCGCTGGGCGCCGCATTCGGCCTTATCGCCTACGCGACCTACGACTTGACCAATCTCTCCGTGCTTAACGGTTTCAGCCTCAAACTCGCCCTGATCGACATGGCCTGGGGCACTTTCGCATCCGCCGCAGCCGTCGCCTGCACCTTCTTTGTTGCCGGCAAAATCTTCTCCGCTTAGTTCAGCCTCATCCCGCCTCTCCCAGTGACAGCAAACTCGCATTCCCGCCCGCCGCCGTTGTGTTGGTGCAGGCGGTGCGCTCCACCGCAAACCGGTGCAGATAATGCGGACCACCCGCCTTTGGCCCTGTCCCCGATAATCCTTCGCCGCCGAACGGCTGCACGCCCACCACCGCGCCGATCTGGTTGCGGTTGACATACAAATTTCCAACCCGCGCCTGCGCCCGGATGAAATCGGCCGTCTCCTGAATGCGCGTGTGCACGCCCAAGGTCAGACCATACCCCGTCGCGTTAATCGCCGCGCAGACTTTGCCGAGCGCGCTGGCCTCATAACGCACGACATGCAAGATCGGACCAAACACTTCGCGCTCCAGCCGCGAGATCGCGTCGATCTCGTAAGCGCGCGGAGCGAAGAAATAGCCGTCCTTTGTCTCCGTGCTTAGCGATGCTTCGGCGATGAGCTTGCCTTCGCCCGCCATTCGCTTGGCGTGCGCCTCAAGCATCGCCATCGCCGCGCTGTCGATCACCGGCCCGATATCGGTGTCGAGCTTCATCGGATCGCCTATCTTGAGTTCCGCCATCGTCCCCGCCAACAATTTGAGAACCTTGTCGGCGATGTCGTTCTGCAGAAACAACACGCGCAGCGCCGAACAGCGCTGCCCCGCGCTATCGAACGCCGACATCACCGCATCGCGCACCAACTGCTCGGGCAGCGCTGTTGAGTCGGCGATCATCGCATTCAACCCGCCCGTCTCGGCGATGAACGTCACGATCGGCCCGTCACGCCCGGCCAGCATGCGATTGATGGTGTGCCCCGTGTCCGTGCCGCCGGTGAAGACGACGCCCGCGACGCCGGGGTTACGGATCATCGCGCTGCCGATGACGCGCCCTTCACCCGGCAGAAGATGAAGCACGTCACCCGGCACGCCCGCCTCGTGCAGCAACCGCGTTGCGGCATAGGCGGTGATCGCCGTTCGCTCGGCAGGTTTGGCAACGACACAATTTCCTGCGGCCAGCGCCCCCGCGATTTGCCCGGTGAAGATCGCCACTGGAAAATTCCAAGGACTGATCGCAGCAAACACCCCGCGCCCATGCATCGACAATTCATTGCGCTCGCCCGTGGGTCCGGGAAGAACCTTTGGCTGATCAAAGTCGGCCCGCGCCAGTTCCGCATAGTAGCGCAAAAAATCGATCGCCTCGCGCACGTCTGCAAGGCCATTGGCAACCGTCTTGCCCGCTTCACGCACGCACAGGCCGATGAGCACCGCCGCATCGCGCTCAAACAGATCGGCCGCCTTGAGCAAGATATCGGCGCGCTTTCCTCCGCCCAGCGCATCCCAATCGAATTGCGCGGCTTGTGCCATTGCCACGGCGTTAGCCGCCACCTCAGGTGTCGCCTCGACAACGCGGCCAATCTGGCGCGAACGCAAGCTCGGATCGAACACATCGCGGGCCTTGCCCGATTGGAAAGCGCCACCCACGAGCGGCCCCGCCTCCCAAGGCCGCGATACGGCCTCGTCAATAGCTTTCATCAACAGCGCCGATTGCGCGGGATCGCTCAACAAAAACCCCTTTGAGTTTTGCCGGTCTTCAAACAGATTCATCGGCAACGGAATACGCGGATGCGACTTTTGTGACATGAGCTCAACCTGATCGACGGGGTCGGCAATGATATCGGCGATAGGCGCCTCGTCATCGGCAAGCCGGTTGACAAAAGAGGTGTTGGCGCCGTTCTCAAGCAAGCGGCGTACGAGATAGGCAAGCAAATCCTCATGAGCGCCGACCGGAGCGTAGATACGGCAAGGAACATCTGCTTGATCGTAGAGTTCCTCACCCATGCCGTGCAGACGTTGGAACTCATAATCGTCGCGCGCACCCGCAAGCGTTTTTACTGCCGCCAGCGTGTGCGCGTTATGCGTCGCAAACATCGGAAAGAACGCAGCGCGGTCTTCAAGCAGCGCCCGCGCGCAGGCGATATACGAGACATCGGTTGAGGCCTTGCGCGTAAATACCGGATAGCCCTCGATGCCCAGTTCCTGCGCCCGTTTGATTTCACTATCCCAATAGGCGCCCTTAACCAGCCGCACCGGAAGGCGCCGCTTGCTTTGCCGCGCAACCTGCGCCAGCCAATCGATTACCGCCGGCGCGCGTTTCTGGTAAGCTTGCACCGCAAGACCCAAACCGTCCCAACCCGCCAGTTCGGGAGCACCCGCCAGCGCCGCGAATATTTCCAGCTGAACCTCGAGCCGGTCAGCCTCCTCGGCATCGATGGTAAAACCGATCCCCGCCTCGCGCGCCGCCATACACAACGCCAAAGCGCGTGGCAAAATTTCCCGCTTCACACGATCAAGCTTGAGGTACTCTAGCCGCGGATGAATGGCCGACAATTTCACCGAGATCGAATTGCGCGTGAATATATCGCCTTGGCGCTTGTCTTCATGCCTGGCAATCGACGCAATTGCATCGGCATACGAACGCGCATAGCGCTCCGCATCTTCATGCGTCATCGCCGCTTCGCCCAGCATGTCGAACGAAAAGCGATTGCCGCGCCGGGCCGCCTCCTGTCCCCGCTTCAACGCTTCCTCAAGCGTGCGCCCCAGCACGAACTGCCCACCCATGATGCGCATCGCTGTTGTCATCGCCTGACGGATAATCGGCTCGCCACTGCGATGAACGAGCTTACCGAAAATCGCCGTCCAGTCCTGCGACTTTTCACCCAGCCTGACGACATGGCCCGTCAGCATCAGCGCCCAAGTCGATGCGTTCACAAACGCCGACGACGACTGCCCCAGATGTTTGTCCCAATGCGCCGAACCGATCTTGTCCTTGATCAGTCTGTCGGCCGTCTCTGCATCCGGCACCCGCAACAAAGCCTCCGCGAGACACATCAACACGACGCCTTCCTCGGTAGACAGCGCGTACTGGTGCAAGAAAGCATCGAGCCCGCCCCGCTTGCGCTGCGCCCGCACCCGCGCCACCAAATCCCGCGCCAACGTCTCCGTGCCCGCCCGTTCAGCCGCATTCAAGCGCGCGCGCGGTACAAGCGCGCTCACGACCTCGGTCTCGTCGCACAGGTAAAGCCGCGCCATCTCGGCCCGCGCATGATCAAGTGTCATTCAGCAAGTCCACAAAACTCCACTACAGAAATAAATTCGTCATCCCGTGCGCGATGCGGCATCCTTATGCCGCTTCGCAGACATGGGACTCACGCGAGGCTCGACTCTTTCGAAAGTAACTCAATTCAAGCATTTTTAAGTATCAACCCCGGTGGGTCCCGCAACTGCGGAGCAGCACAAGGGTGCTGCACCGCGTGCGGGATGACAAGCTCGTTTTAACTTTCTTCAATTCCGCCGGTACTGAATAATCGGCGCACCTTTATACGTCGTGCGCGCGACCTCGCGATAGCCGCACTTCGCAGCCACACCGATCGACGCTGAATTCTCAGGATTGATGATGCACACCGTTGGCCCGCCGGTGAATTTCTTATCACCCCAAGCCAGGACGGCTTTCACCGCCTCCGTCGCAATGCCCCGGCCGTGAGCCGTTGGCAGCAAAACCCAACCCGCCTCGGGCACACCTTCGAACCCAGGCTCGATCTCGCGTTTCAATTCCGAGAATCCGATCTCACCCACAAAGCGATCCGACGCCTTTTCCTCCACCAGCCAATAGCCAAACCCAAGCAGCGACCAATGTCCCACATTGCGCAGCAGCCGCATCCACGACTCATCGCGCGTCGAAGCCTTGCCCCCAATGAACCGCGTGACAACGGGATCCGCCCACAGCGCCGCGCAAGCCTCGAAGTCATCGAGCCGGTGCCCGCGAAGCCTCAGCCGCTCCGTCTCCACAACTGGCACTGCGCCCACCATCGCCAACTCCTTTTCGCTCTGCCATAAAAGCGGGCAAACTATTGAGGACACACTATGCCCAATTTCGACGCCATCGCCAGCGCCACCGTGCAAAAGGCATCGCACCTTGAACCGGCCTTCGTCCACCCCGCCCAGGACAAAATCGCTGAACAAAAACTCGCCGCGCGCAAAAAACGCCCCAACATCCTCGTCTTCCTCATGGACGACGTCGGCTGGGGCGACTTCGGCTGCTACGGCGGCGGTGTTGCCGTCGGCGCGCCCACACCCAACTTCGACAAGATCGCGCGCAACGGGCTGCAACTGACCTCGTGCTATTCCGAGCCCAGTTGCTCGCCTTCGCGTGCGACGCTTCTCACCGGCCGCGTCCCCAACCGCCACGGCCTGCATCGCCCGCCGATGTACGGCGAAGCGGGCGGATTGCAGGGTGAAACAACCGTGGCGCAATTGCTGTCCGAGGGCGGCTACGTCACCCAGGCCGTCGGCAAATGGCACGTCGGTGAGAACTCCGCGTCACAACCCCAGAACGTCGGCTTCGACGATTTCTACGGCTTCCTCTCGGTCTCCGATATGTATTCCGAGTGGCGCGACCCGCATTATTTCCCCGAGATCGTCTATTCCGACGCCCGCACCGAATGGGTCAAGAACATGCCCTTCAACCGCTGCTTCGTGCACGCCAAACGCGGTGGCGCTGCCACGAACGTCGAAGAAGTGACAATCCCCGTACTCTCGCTGCTTGACGAAAAATGGTGCCAGTATTCGCAAAACTTCATCACCGGCATGGCCAAAAAAGACCAACCCTGGCTGCTCTATCACTGCACGCGCGGCGCCCACTTCGACAATTACCCGCACGAGAAATTCCTCGGCAAATCCCCCGCCCGCCATCCCTACAAAGACACGATGCTGGAGATGGACGAAATCATCGGCCGCCTCGTCGAAACTCTGCGCGCCACCGGCCAACTCGAAGACACATTGATCTTCATCTCCTCCGACAACGGCCCGCATATGGAAACCTGGCCCGACTCGGCCTTCACGCCCTTCCGCTGCGCCAAAGGCTCAACCTGGGAAGGCGGCGTTCGCGTGCCGGGCTTAATGATGTGGCAAGGCACCATCGAACCCGATCAAAAGAGCGACGGCCTCTTCGACTTCAACGACATCATGCCGACCGCACTCGGCCTCGCGGGAGAATCCGCGCGCCTGCCCACGGATCGCTACATTGACGGCATCGACCAGACATCATTCCTGCTCGCTCCCGGCGGCGCATCGAACCGCAAATACCACTATTATTGGCTGCAAGAAAATTTCTCAGCCTTGCGCTGCGGCGAATACAAAATGGTGCTGACGGCAACCTCCGACGACGACGCCGGCCAAGCAGGCCCCGGCGGCTTCACCGGCGTGCTTGAACGCTACGCCTACGCGCGCATGTATAATCTCTGGCTCGATCCCAAGGAAACCCACAACTACATGACCCGCAAACTCGCCTATGTCGACGTCTTCCAACACGGCATCCGCAACCACCTTGGAACCTTCAAAAAATACCCGCCGAAGAAAGTGTTGGGGCAACAAGCGAAGGGCTGACGGACGTGCACAGCGACCACTTGATCAGAACACAAGAATATGATTTAATCCTATTAAACACTACTGGAATAGATCAATGAGAACAACCCAGCAATTCAGCGTCACACTGCCCATTGAAATGGCGCAGATGGTCCGAAAAAAAGTCTCGTCGGGCGAGTACGCGAGCGAGAGCGAGGTTATGCGCGACGGTTTGCGCGCGCTTGAGGCGCGTGACCGTGCCGTAGAAAGCTGGCTTCAGCGCGACGTTGCTCCGGCCTTTGATGCGATGAAAGCCGATCCCGCGCGTGGCCGTTCAGCAGCCAAGGTTCGCGCTTCGCTTGCGGCGGAGAGCAAGCGAACAAGAAAGTCTCGATGACAAGACAAGTCATCTTTTCACCCGAAGCCGAAACGCAACTCGTCGCGCTCCCACGTCACATCGCCTTTGAAAAATCTTCTGCGATAGCCGAACGGTTTACCGGCTCCATCGTCCGCGACTGCGAGGGATTCAAAGTATCCTCGCACCGGGGAACGCGGCGCGACGACATCCGGCCGGGCCTGCGGACCGTTGGCTTCCGCCGCCGCGCAACCATCGCCTTTACCGTCGAAGACAGCAGGGGAATCGGGTGAAGGAAATCACGCGGCGATGAGGCTGGCGAGATATTCGTCGTCCCACCCAGCGGTTTTGCGCCGGAGGCGGATGGAATCCCT
>JAWXBO010000002.1:0-3125 GCA_034440175.1 Alphaproteobacteria bacterium | reverse complement strand
TTAAGGGTGTCGCTGCCAAGTCCCCCATCGATCACATTGTCACCTGAATTCCCCGTAATGGTGTCGTTGAGCGACGAGCCTGTAACATTTTCCACGCTGTTCAGAGTTCCAGACGCAGTACCCGCAGTGTAAGTACTAGTGGTGAGGTTCACGATCGCTGCCGCACCCAATTGCGCAAAGCTTATGCGATCGACGCCGTTGTCACCACGAATGATGTCATTCCCGAAACTCGCGATAAAAGTATCGTTGCCGTCACCGCCCTCCAGGCGATTGTTGGAGCCGTTACCCTTGATTGTGTCGTTGAAGCTCGATCCGAGTACATTTTCGATACTGAAGATCGTGTCGTTTCCCTGTCCGGTTGCTGTCCCTGAAACCAGGTCGACATTAACGGCCGCACAGCCATCAAAGTCGGCCCAGTCCGTGCCTGTGCCGCCATCGAGTTGATCGTTGCCGTCTCCGCCGTTAAGCCGGTCGTCATTGGCGCCGCCGAAAAGCAGGTCGTTGCCGCGGCCACCCTTGATCGTGTCGTTCCCGTTTCCGCCGTCGACAAAATCATCACCATCGCTTGCATCGACGTAGTCGTTGCCCCCGCGGGCGTTAATGTTGTCGGCGAACGCCGTTCCGATCAGTGTGTTGCTTGAGTTGTTTCCGTTGATGTTGGCCACTTGAATTCCCCGTTACGCGTTGACTGAAGCACGGGATGTAATTTCGTTCATCGCAGGATTCTCACAATCCCGCGTATATGGGGTGGGAAATTGATTTCGCAGGCCAAACACGTTTAGCGTTGTGCATTCGATCACAGATTATATCGAGACTCGACTGCCTGTAACGTTGCAGATCATTTGAACCCAAGCCTGACAAGCACTTGCCCCGCTAGGTCGAGCACGTCGATGTTGCCGCTGTCTTCGTAGCAAACATCGAGAATGGCGCTTGCGATCTTTTCGTCGCGCAAGGTCTGGCGATCCATCCCGTTCAATTCCGCCGCCTTGTATGTCCTTCTAAGCCCGTGGGACGAAGGAGTGTCCCCGGGGCCGCGCGCTGGCGCGGACTCAGTCGCGGATCAGCCCGCGACGACGAGCCGGTATCCCGCGTCATATGCATCAAGGGTGAGCAATTCGGCATAACGGCGTTCCCATTCACCGGATTCAAGCTCCCGCTTCAGATTTTGCAGCCCGGCTTCGGCGTTGCTGATGGTCCAAAAGGCCGAACTGCCGGATCGGATGCGTGCATCAAGATAGGCGGCAGGCCGTCGCCAATAGGCATACAGAAATCCATCGCTGCAATCATGTGGCACCGGAATTGGTGTGATCCGTACAGAGCACAGCCATCGCTCGTAGTCTGACATCGCAGGCATCACTTTTTCGTCCAATACCGCCAGTTCAGGAAGATAGTCGGTCAGCCACGGCCGGTGGTCTGGATCGCAGGTGAGCAAGACGATACGGCCGCGCGTCACGCGGCGCATCTCGCGCAAGCCGGCTTCCTTGCCGGACCAATGATGAACGGTCAGGATCGCCATAGAGGCGTCAAAACTCTTGTCATCAAACGGCAGGTCTTCGGCGCAGGCCTGAATCACCTCCGCCGCCGCAGGACTACGTTTTCGGATCATCTCGCGCGAAGGCTCGACAGCCGTCACCGACCGATTGGCAGGTTCGTAATTTCCAGTCCCGGCGCCAACATTCAAAACGGTTTGGGCAGACCCCAGCGCGCTATCGATGATCTTGGCTATCCGCAGATCCGGCTTGCGAAGCTCCGCATAGTTTATCCCGATGCTGTCATATTTTTCGCTCACCGCGCTTTTCTTCCAACAGTCACCGAAGTCTGAAAGGGGTCACTTGTGCCCGAGCTTGGCAAGGGCTTGTCTGACCAGGTCCGGCACATCGATGTTGCCGCGGTCGTCATAACAAACGTCGAGAATGGCTTGTGCGATTTCTTCCTCGCGACCCTTGATGTCGGACCCGGCGCTGCTTCCTGCGCGCGCGTTCACCGCCTCAACGACTTTGTCGAATATTCTATTGAGCAGCTTGATGCCTGCTGGTTCGTAGCCAAATGTGTTTGCTGAAGAAAAATGGGACATGAGCCGTCTGTCATCGCCTTTGTGGATTTCGAAACCCATTCTAAACCATACAAGCGGTGCTTTTCACATACGATATGCCGCAGTATAAAGGTGTTTTCCGGTTATCAGCATCTTTGAGCGCCGGGACGTAAGTCGTAATTGAGGGCGCAAAGCACCATGATTGGCAACCCAAGCGAACTTAAAATCTCGCGCCTGCTGGCGGCGCCACGCGCGCGCATCTGGCATGCCTGGTCCGACCCAAAACTCCTGGCGCAATGGTGGTGTCCGCGCCCGTGGACGACCGAGGTTCGCGCCTTTGATTTTCGCGCCGGTGGCGATTTTTACACGTTCATGCGCGGCCCCGACGGCGGCGAAAGCGACAATCCAGGCTGCTTTCTTGAGGTTGAGCCACAAGAGCGTATCGTCATGACGTCCCAGTTAACCGGCGGCTGGCGTCCGGCCACGCCTTGGCTTGCCATAACGGCGATCATCACCATGGCCGACGAGGCTGCCGGCACACGCTATGATGCGCGCGTCCTGCACAAGGACAGCGCCGACTGCGACCGCCACAAAGACATGGGCTTCTTCGACGGCTGGGGCACCTGTATCACCCAGCTTGAGGAATTGGCACAGAAGATTGCTTAGGCGCACAGCCCGCAATTCACAATATGAAGCTCACAAGCCAATAACTAACGGCCGCGATCAGCGCCGAGGCAGGAATTGTCACGATCCAGGCAAAAACAATCCCGCGCGCGATGCCCCAACGCACCGCCGATGTACGCCGGGCGGCACCGACGCCGATGATGGCGCCGGTGATCGTGTGCGTCGTGGACACAGGAATGCCGAGATAGGTCGCGCCGAACAACGTGGCCGCACCCGCGGTTTCAGCGCAGAAACCCTGCATGGGCGTGAGCCGCGTGATTTTCGAACCCATGGTGTGCACGATACGCCAACCACCAAACAACGTGCCGAGTGCCATTGCCGCATAGCACAGGATCGCCACCCAGAGCGGCACATAAAATTCGCCTTCGATCATCCCATGCGCGTAGAGCAGGGCGGCGATGATGCCCAT
>JAWXBO010000001.1:0-3018 GCA_034440175.1 Alphaproteobacteria bacterium | reverse complement strand
GCACAGGTGATGATTTTTGCCGGGTTGAAAACGCGAAGTGAAGTGAAAGCGGCGCTGAAAGACTGGATGACGCAAAACCACTTGTTCAAATCATCAGGTAACTTTCCGGTCTGGAAAAAAGGGGACGCGGCACCCGGTGGCGGCGAATTTCCGTTCTATCCGGACGAAAGTGTTGATCGTGATTTTTACGAACAGGTTCGCGCAGCGAAGGTGCCGGTGTTTTGCTATGTGCAGGGCATGGAGAGCCTCGCCTGTAGCGTGCTCAAAGACGGCGGGATGAGCAAGATTGGATTGCAGACGTTTCCGGGCTGAGGGCGCCCGCATTAGCACAATTTCAGAATGAGCCAGCCAAACACTGCGGCAAATACGATGCTGGTTTCGCGGATAGCGGCGACGTCCAATTTCCCAAGTGGCTGCTGTTGGATTGAGCAGCCTTGGAGGGGAGCAGGGTGCATTCATTTGGAGAGACGCTGCAGTCCGTATTCCCTTCGTTGTGCGTTTGGCCAAGTCATGGCGCAATTGGGCAACACGTGTGCATTTCAAACTGAGCGTATCCATATCTTCAAGTGCGTTGTGCGACAATGCAGGCAAGCCACTCCAACTGCTTGCGAAATGTGCTTTGGATGCCCGCCATAGTTTTTGCCCTTGCAGGCAGCACAGCGTAGTTTCAACCTCTGAGCATTGGCTACGCCTTTCGGGACAATACCTCCCCCCATTTGTATCATCGGAATCGAACGAATTGATTCTCGCAACAAGGGGTTCGAACGCGGGTTTTTGCAGGGGGCGGGTAGAGGTTCTAGGAGCAGCAGACTTGTGCCGCCTTCGTGCGGGCAAGTGCACTCTCCGGAATCCATGCCAAGCTTTCCCATTGACCGCTGTCCGAACGCCGCAACGCGATATGGGGCTTGGTTTGGAGTTATCCAGCGACATCAATGTTTGGCTGCCGTTCGGCGTGACGCTTGGTGCGATCGCGCTTGCCGGGTCGCTGGCGCTCGTCATTTTGGCCATGCGCGCACGCTCAGATGCGTTGTTGCGGCGTGTTGTTACGCGCTCAGTGCGGGCCGAAGCGCGGTTCCAAAAGGAAGCAGCGATTGTGTCGGCCGATCCCGGCGCGCTGTTTGTCTGGCGCAGCATTGATGGAGAGCCCATCGCGCGTGCGGGTGCTGCCAGCGTGCTCGCCGGTTGTCTGGAAGCGGATGAGCATGGGGACCTTAAGGAGGCGCTTGAAACGCTAGGTTCGGGTGGCTCGTTATTTTCGATGACTGTGCCTGGCGCCGACGGGCGTGTGTTTCAGGCCTATGGCAAGCCGACAGCAGGGCAGACGGCGCTGTGGCTGCGCGATGTCACCCCGGATGCCGAAGGCAGCTACAATCTCAACGTCCGGCTGACGGCCAGCGAGATCGAACGCGGGCGGCTGGGTGACTTGCTTGACGTTGCACCGATGCCCGTGTGGCGCCGCGGACTGGATCTGGATCTTGTGTGGGTCAATCGCGCCTACGTGAATGCGGTTGATCCGCCGATTGGCCAGGATGTAATTTCCGATCAAATCGAGCTTGATCGCGATAGCCGGTCGGTTGCCGAACGGGCACTGGAGTCGTGCAAGACGCAAATCGAGAAACGCTACGTCGTGGTCAACGGTCAACGCCGGGCCTTCGATATTTCAGCGGTGCCAATGGGTGACGGCGTGGCGTCGTTTGCGATTGATGTGACGGATGTCGATGAGACGAAGCGGCTGCTCCAGCAGCATATCGACACCCATGAAGAAACGCTGCACCGCTTGCCCGTGGCCGTTGCGATTTTTGGTCCGGACCAGCGGCTGAAGTTTTCCAACAAATCGTATGCCAAGCTCTGGGACCTGGATGAGCGTTGGCTGGCAACACATCCTTCAGACGGCGAGATCCTTGAGCGCTTGCGTGAAATGCGGCGTCTGCCAGAGCAGCGCGATTTTGCGGCGTGGAAAAAAGAACGGTTGGCGCACTACACGAATGCGCTGGAGCAACGCGAAGAGCACTGGCATTTGCCGCGAGGAGCAACGCTGCGGGTGACGTGCCAGCCGCATCCGCATGGCGGCCTCATATTCATCTATGCCGACGTGACCAGTCAGATGGCGCTCGAGCGCAGTCTCAATCAACTGTCCAGCGTACAACGCACGACCATCGATCACTTGACGGAGGCGCTGGCCGTGTTCGGCATGGATGGCCGGTTGAAGCTGTTCAACAAGGCGTTTGCGGAGCACTGGCGGATTGATCCAAACCTGTTGTCCGGCCAACCGCGATTTGTGGACGTTTTCACCTTGTGCCGCCGGATGTTGCCGGATGAGGCGCATTGGAGTCTGCTCACAATGCTTATCACCGGCGCCGCGCAGGAACGGCGGGTGAATGTTGACCGCCTGCAGGGCACGGACGAGCGCGTGCTGAGTTTTGCGGCAGCGCCATTGCCGGATGGATCGCTTTTGCTGAGTTATCGCGATGTGACCGACACCGCGACACGCGAGAAAGCCCTTGAGGAGCGCAATGCCGCGCTGCTGGCATCGGACAAACTCAAGTCAGATTTTATTTCGAATGTCTCGTATCAGTTGAGAACGCCGCTCAACTCGATCATGGGATTTTCCGACATGTTGAAACATGGCATCGCCGGGAAACTGAGTGACAAACAGAGTTCGTATCTTTCCGACATTCTCAACGCCTCAAAGACTCTCGAGACTTTGATCGACGACATCCTCGATTTGGCCTTGATCGAAGCCGGAACGATTGAGCTTGACCGCAAGACCGTCAACGTTGGCGAAGTGCTCCAAGGCGTTCAACCTCTGATCGAGGAGAAAGCGCGAAAAGCCAATGTCGAAATCATCAACGATACGCCCGCGATTTCCGGCACAATGTTTGCCGATCAAAAGCGCGTGCTGCAGGTGGTCTATAATCTGGTGATTAACGCAATCGAACACACGCCACCCAATGGACGGGTCATTTTTGGTGCCGAGGGTACGGCGAGTGAGATGCGAATTTATGTCAATGACACCGG